>DBVS01000123.1:29786-42267 GCA_002308235.1 Lachnospiraceae bacterium UBA1258 | reverse complement strand
CCTGCCACAAGGGCACCCATATCAAGAGAAAAGACCTTCTTATCTTTCAGACCGGTGGGTACGTCCCCCGCAACTATACGCTGGGCAAGGCCCTCGACCACTGCTGTCTTACCTACACCGGGTTCACCGATCAAAACGGGGTTATTCTTGGTCTTACGGGAAAGAATCTGGATGACGCTTCGAATCTCCGAATCACGGCCGATGACGGGGTCGAGTTTATTGGCACGCGCAACCTCTACGAGATCTCTTCCGTACTTATTGAGGGTATCGTAAGTATCCTCGGGATTGTCGCTTACCACCCGCTGATTACCCCTGACGGTAGAAAGAGCCTTTAAAAAGCGCTCTCTGGTAAGACCGTACTCACCGTAAAGAGCCTTCATGTTCCGGCCCGCATATTTAAGCAAAGCAAGGAAAATGTGCTCTACGGAAACATACTCGTCTCCCATGGCCTTTGCTTCATCTTCCGCAAAGGTAAGAACCTTGTTCAGGTTTTCGCTGATGTAGGGCTTCCCGCCGCTTACCTTCGGACGTTTCTCAATTTCGGAAATAACACGGTCCGTAAAATGCTCCGTGTTGATCTCCATCTTCTCGATAAGTTTAAGGATCAGGCTGTCATCAAGTTTTAAAAGGGCCAAAAGCAAATGATCCTCGCCAATCTCCTGGTTTCCGTATTCAAGTGCTATTCTTTCGCAATTGTTGCAGGCCTCTGTGGATTTCTGCGTAAATTTCGTTATATTCATAAAATCACCTTCTTCAAAAAAGCCTCAAAGAGGCAGCGTGAAACTTTGTTCTCTTTGTTCTATGCCTACTATAACACGTGTGCCTCAAATGTCAACAGCAGAGCGCAAGATTTATTATTTTTTTAGAATTGCGTCAAAAAACCCCGAAGGCCGAAGCTTTCGGGGCTTAAGATCATTTCTTTGTCTTCATCCGGAGAGTTTTTTCATAGGAAGCAAGCACCGCATCCATGGCGGCTCCTCTGAAGCCTTTGTCTTCAAGAGCCTTCACGCCTTCGATGGTAGAGCCTCCCGGTGAGCACACCGCATCTTTCAGTTCTCCCGGTGTTTTCCCGCTTACCAGTGTGAGTTTTGCGCTTCCCAAAAGCATCTGTGCCGCAAGCTTTACGGATTCTTTTCTCGGAAGTCCAACAGCAACTCCTCCGTCCGCAAGGGCTTCGATGAACATCTGTGCAAAGGCCGGGCCGCATCCCGCAACCACGCTTCCCGCGTCTATGAGCTTTTCGGACAAAGCAATACATTCGCCGGCAGCCTTAAGGCTTCCCACGATCTCCGCGGCATCCGCCTCCGAAAGCTTTTCATCGTAAGCATAAAGCACGATACCCTCCCCGACCGAAACGGGGGTGTTGGGCATTATACGAAGCACGCGGGCATCAACTCCCGACATCCTTCTGATATCTTCGATACCAAGAGCCGCAGCCATGGTAACAAGCACAAAATCCGCGGTATTTCGCTTCTTAAGATATCCGCTTATCCCCGCAAGCACCTCTTCCATCATCTGGGGCTTCACCCCGAGAAAGATCACATCGCAATTCTTCGCGATCTCAATGTTGTCACTTACCATTGCACCGATGGTAAGCGCCAGGTCTTCCGCTTTCTTTTTGGTGCGGTTTGAAAGAAACAGGCACTCCCCGGGTATTGTCTTTGCAACCGCGGAGGCAATGGCGCCTCCCATGTTTCCGCATCCGATAAATCCGTATTTTTTCATGCTACTCCCTTATCTGCCCGTTTCCGTAAACGGCATACTTGATCGAAGTAAGCTCCAAAAGACCCATGGGGCCTCTGGCATGCATCTTCTGGGTTGATATTCCGATCTCCGCCCCGAGTCCGAATTCTCCGCCGTCCGTAAATCGCGTCGAAGCATTCACATAAACGGCAGCCGCGTCGATCTCGTCCAGAAAACGCTGGGCAACCGTGTAATTCTCGGTAACTATCGTCTCGGAATGCCCGGTTCCGTGAGCACTTATAAAATCCACCGCTTCGTCAAAACCCGAAACAGTCTTGATGGCAAGTATATAATCGTTATATTCGCTGTCCCAGTCTTCTTCCGTTGCTGCCTTCACGGGGCCCTTATAATCTTTTACGAAAGGAGCGGACTTTTCGTCCGGCCGCAGTTCCACATTCTTTTCACAAAGAAGGGGTAACGCCTCCTTTAAGAACGCATCCTTGACTTCTTCATCCACTAACAGGCACTCCGCCGCATTGCAGACGGAAGGTCTTGAACACTTGGCATTATAAAGGATCTTCGCTCCCATCTTAAGGTCCGCATCCCTGTGAATGTAGATATGGCAGACACCTTCACCGGTCCTGATGACCGGAACGCTTGCATTCTCGGTAACGCTTCTGATAAGGCTCCTGCCGCCTCTGGGAATCAGTACGTCCACGTAGCGGTTTAAATGCATAAGTTCGTTGGCGCTCTCTCTTGAAGTATCGTTAACAAGAGCTATGCAGTCGGCGGGAAGTCCCACACTTACAAGAGCGTCACGCATTATGGAAACAGCGGCACGGTTTGAATTAATGGCTTCTTTGCCGCCTCTTAAGATCACCGCGTTTCCGGTCTTAAGGGTAAGAGCCGCCGCATCCACCGTAACATTGGGTCTTGCCTCGTATATTATGGCTATGACTCCTAAGGGCACTCTTCTTTTCTGAATAAGCAGCCCGTTGGGCCGTTTGTCGGTTTTGTCCGCCGTTCCGATGGGGTCGGACAAAGCAACGATTTCTTTCACGCCCGCCGTGATGCCGTCGATACGCTTGTCGGTTAAAGAAAGTCTGTCAAGAAGCGACTCACTCATGCCGTTTTCTTTGGCGATGCGGACATCCTCCGCATTTGCGGCCATCCACTCGCCGCGGCGTTTATCGATAAGTTCGGCGATTTTTAAAAGCGCAACATTTTTTATGTCGGTACCGGCTGTTGCCAGCACTCTCGAAGCTTTCTTGGCAAGTTCGCCTGTCTTTTCAAGTTCGGTCATATGATCATCCTTTATTTCTTTGCAACAAATCTGGTGCCCACAGCCTTGCCTTCGACTATGTCGTAGATATCTTCGGGGCGGGAACCGTTTGCGATCACCATGTCAATCCCGGCATCAAGGGAGATCTTTGCGGCGGAAAGTTTGGTAACCATGCCTCCGGTGCCTCTCCAGGTTCCCTTGCCGCCTGCCATTTCAAGAAGCTCCGGTGTGATCTCTTCCACCACGGGAATGATCTTTGCTCCTTTGTTGGCATGAGGGTCTGAATCGTAAAGTCCGTCTATATCCGACAAAAGGATCAAAAGGTCCGCTTCGCACAGCTTCGCAACAATGGCGGAAAGAGTGTCATTATCACCCAGGACCTTATTTTCGCCGGTTTCGATCTCGGCGGAAGAAACCGAGTCATTTTCATTTACTATGGGAATGATGCCCATTTCAAGAAGCTTCCTGCAGGTTCCCGAAAGGTGTCCGCTTCTGACGGGGTCTGCCACATCATCATCGGTAAGAAGGATCTGTGCGACACCCCTGTTGTATTCTCCGAAGAGCTTATCGTAGAAATGCATGAGTTCGCACTGTCCCACTGCCGCAGCGGCCTGCTTGAGCCTTAATTCCTTTGGTCGTTCAGAAAGCCTTAATTTATTTGTTCCCACGGCAATGGCGCCGCTTGTCACAAGCACCACTTCATGACCGTATCCCACCAGATCCGCCAGGACCCGCACCAGGCGCTCCATGCTCTGGAGATTCGCAGCCCCGGAGTCGTGAGTGAGAGTGGAAGTGCCGACTTTTACTACTATTCTGTAACATTTCTTTTGCCACATAATCTGCTTTCCTTACTTTACCATGCTATAACTTTAAAGTGTTGCTAAGTATATTACCACCTAAACGGCCGAATATCAACTTATTTTGCATCCCACAGCCGTTATTTCCCTTGTTTGCCAATATTTTAGCATATCGGGATTCTTTTTCAACCATGCGAACCTGCCCTTTGCAATTTAGGCAGGAATTGATATACTGTCTTTTGAATGAAAAGTGTTTATTGAGGAAAATAATGATCAGATCCACTCTTTGCTATATAGAAAAGAATAACGCCTTTCTCATGCTCCTTCGCAACAAGAAAGAAAACGACACCAACGCCGGCAAATGGATCGGCATCGGCGGAAAGTTCGAAGGGAAGGAAACTCCCGAAGAATGCATGTTGCGGGAGGTCTTCGAAGAAACCGGCATCAGGCTTTCAAACTACGAATACAAAGGCATCATTAACTTTCGCTCCGACAAATACGAGGACGAAGAAATGCACCTTTTCACGGCCTTCACCGAAGAAAATCCCAACCTTTCTTCCTGCAGCGAAGGTACACTTAAATGGATCCCCAAGGACGATATATTATCGCTTTCCCTTTGGGAGGGCGACAAGTTCTTTCTCCGCCAGATCTTGGAGGGCAGAAAGTCCATAAACATGACCGTCATGTACAAAGGCGACAGGCTTTTAACGGCCTGCGACAATATGCACGTAAGCGCCTTTAAGGCTTTCTTTATGCACCTTCACACCATAAACAGACACAGACGTCTTGTGCGTCGGGGGTGCTTTAAGGTAGGGCTTTACCGGCAAGGTCTGACCCACGATCTTTCCAAGTATTCTCCCACGGAATTTTTCGCGGGAATCAAATATTACCAGGGCGTCAGAAGCCCCAATGTGGCAGAAAGAATGGATAAAGGCTATTCTGCTGCCTGGCTCCACCACAAGGGTCGTAACAGGCATCACTTCGAATACTGGACCGACTATTCCTTCGAAACCGGGAAACCTCTTGAATATTTGCGGATGCCCCGGAAATATTTTGTGGAATCCGTCATGGACCGGATTGCCGCCTGCAAGGTATATCGCGGCAGGACCTACACCGACGCCGCCGCTTACGAGTATCTGACCACCCGGGAATCCGAACGGCATATGCACGAAAAGGACTACGAGGATCTTGTTTTTATCCTCAGGATGCTTAAAGATAAAGGAGAAAAAGAAACCTTCCGGTTTCTTAAGAATGAATACCTCAAAGGGAAGGACCTTACATGAAGAAACTGACACCGGCCAAAGCCGTAATTTCGATTTTCCTCGGAATTATCCTGATGCTGTCCTGCTTTTTTATATACAAACACATTAAAACCGCACCTGCCAAAGCAGGTTCAAATACGATCATGATCGGAGACGTTCCTCTGTCCGATTACTGTATCGTTTCACGCATAGATACATATTTCGAAAGCAGGAAACTGGCGGATTACATATACAAAAGCACCGGAAACCGCCTTAAGATAAAGTTTAAATCCGGCAAACACAATATCTTTCTTTCAAAAAAGACCGATAACACGATATTGCACATCGAAAAAGGCGATGTTTATCTTCTGGCAAAGGGTAGGGAACTTGACAGGCTTGTAACGGTCTGTGCCAACTCCCTCCTTGGTTTTTCTTTTTCAGGAGAAGACAGAGAACACCTTTCACATGAAAAAGAAACCTTATACCTTCCGTCAAATCTCACCATAAACAGCAATTCGGGGTGGATGCCCGAAAGAGAACCCATTGTATGTCTTTGGAACCCTTCCATGACACGCGGCGTTTACTATAATCAAAACACCGCCCCGGAAAGCGATATTTTGAGATATTCGGACGATGATCTCTACGAATATGTCAGGATGATGCAGCATCTCGGTTTTACGGGGATCCAGGTTACGGATATATGCGCGGCCTGGGCTGAATTCGGAAGTTACGAATATGTGCATGAACGCTTAAGATTCATGGCGGACGCGGCCCACTCCCTCGGCATGAAATTTACTCTTTGGGTCTGGGGTTCGGAATTTAACGGGTACGGCTGGAATGACACTTCCGTTAAATATCACGGAGACAGTGTTTCTGAGATTGACCTTCCCGAAGTGACCGAAACATACGAAAAATACTACAATATCTATGCGGAACTTGCGGACGTCAGCGACAGGGTGATCGTTCACTATTTTGAACCCGGTAACGTTCATACCATGAAGAATGCGGGTTTCTTTGCCCGAAAGCTCTATGAAAAGTTTGCCGCAGTCAACCCCGATGTGAATTTCGGCATAAATGTTTATTCCAACTACTTTAATGTGGACGTTTTAAAAGATAGTCTCGGCGATCTTGCGGATAAGATAACTTATTACACTCTTTCTGCGTTGCAGATGGACGGTTACGGAGAAGTTCGGCAGATAATCGCCGACAATTCCTTAAAATACGGAATCTGGTCCTGGGGCGTTATCGAGCGCGAGATCGATCAGACCGCGTGGCTTAACGTAAATTCACGGGTCATACAGGACACATATCTAAATACAATGGCATACGACGGGATCACCAAGCCCGATTACTGGAGCGAAATGGATTCATACCATATCCTCAATGTTTTTTCGCTGTACTGTTCCGGTAAACTGCTTACAGATCCCACGAAAGAGGCTGATTCCCTTGTTTTTGAAGCCGCAAACGCCGCAGTCGGGGAAGCCTACGGCGAAGATCTTGCCAAAGTGCTCCTGCTCATTCAAAAAGCAAGAGGCGGAAATGACATCCATCAGTTTGCGGAAGGGGACTTTTTCCTTTTGGAATCACCCGATTATCCTGCAGAAGAAATCCTGAAAGAAAGCAACGAGGCCATCGATATCCTTGACGGACTTTTAGCCGTCGAAGATTTAAAATGTACCATTCCGGTTTCCGTAGATATGCACAGGATACTTGAACTGATACGACCTCATCTTTTGCAGATTCGTGCTTTTGCCGAATTCAGAGTTGCGTATGATGAAATGTGCAAAATGGCCGAAGCCGGCGCTTCCCGCGATTCTTTAGAGAAATGGGCCGAATCCGCCGCACTTAAGGATATAGAGGAATACGATGTCGTTACCGGTGTCTGGGGTGTGAACGAGCAACGGATCCAGACAAAACTTATCAATGAATTCTGCGAAAAATACGGCCTTAATCCCGTACATAACGACAATGTCGATAACGGCAGAAAGCAGCGTATCATGGGAGAATTCAAGTCCCTGCAGATCACTTCCGATGCAATGCTTTTATTCGACAAAAAAACAGGTTTCCAGATGGGTGCGGCATACGGAGAAGCCGAAACCGAAAGACTGGTTAACGAACTTGTATCCGAAGGCCTGTTGTCGGAATATGATAAGGATCCTTCCAAAGTATACGTTTCCGACTGGAACAAGTTAAATTAGAGACTCGCATAAACTTTCGCAACAAAAGGGCTTCGTAATATAACGAAGCCCTTTATCTTTTCAATTATTCAATTAATCTTACGCCTTCAGCGCTCTCATGGAGTTCATAATTGCCAAGAATGCAACGCCCACGTCAGCGAATATTGCGGCCCACATGGATGCAAATCCTACGGCGGCAAGGATAAGTACCAGTGCCTTTACGCCCAGAGCAAATACGATGTTTTCCTTTACTATCCTGAGGGTCTTCTTCGCTATCTTCTTTGCTTCGCCGATCTTTGAAAGTTCGTCGGTCATGATAACCACGTCTGCGGCTTCTATGGCTGCGTCGCTTCCCATGGCCCCCATGGCGATACCGATGTCCGCCCTGGTAAGAACGGGAGCGTCGTTTATTCCATCGCCCACGAAGGCGATCTTTCCTTTTTCTTTGTTACCCATGAGTTTCTCGATTGCCGTAACCTTATCAAGGGGAGTAAGGTTTGATAAAAACCGCTTTATTCCCACGGAAGAAGCAACCGTCTTGGCGCTTTCTTCGTTATCTCCCGTAAGCATTACGGTATCAAAGATTCCCGATGCCTTCAGGGCTTTGATGGCGTCTGCGGCGCCTTCCTTTATTTCGTCCACGATATGGATGTGTCCCATGTATTTTCCGTCTTTGGCAAGATAAACCACGGTACCTCTTTCAAGACAGTCATGGCAGCTCGTAAGGGAAAGCTCCTCTTCGGGAAGCACATCGGCCATAAGCTTATAGTTTCCCGCATACCACTTTTCGCCCTTAATGACGGCGCTTACGCCCTTTCCTGCCAGTTCGTTTATATCAAAGGCCGATTCGTCACCGGAAATATTTGCGGCGGAAACAATGGATTTTGCTATGGGGTGGTTGGAAGAAGCTTCGCACAAAGCAGCCATTTTCAAAAGATAGCTTTCTGCTTCTTCGTGCTTTGTATCCTTAAGGAATTGGGATACGGAAATCTCTCCCGTGGCAAAATTGCCTTTGGTGATGGTACCGGTCTTATCAAATACCACCGTATCGATCTCGGAGAGGGTCTCCATGTAGTTACCGCCCTTGATAAGGATGCCCTTCTTTCCGGCACCGCCGATACCGCCAAAGAAACTTAAGGGCACGCTTATAACAAGAGCGCAGGGGCAGGAAATAAGAAGGAAGGTCATGGCTCTGTATATCCAGGTCATGTAATCATGCGTAACCAGGGAACCCACAAGAGCAAGCAAGGCTGCGGAACAAACCACGATGGGTGTGTAGTATCTTGCAAATACGGTAATAAAGTTCTCTGCCTTTGCTTTTTTCGAGGACGCTTCCTCAACGAGGTTTAGGATCTTTGCAACCGTAGACTGGGCGAACTCATTTGTAACGCTCACTGTGATCACGCCCGAAAGATTCACACAGCCGCTTACGATGTTCGTGCCCACAGAAATGTCCTTAGGGAGGCTCTCGCCGGTAATGGCGGCTGTATCAAGTGAAGAAATTCCCTCCGTCACTATCCCGTCAAGGGGAACCCTTTCTCCGGGTCTTATCACGATAACATCCCCTACTCGGACTTCGGAAGGATCCACCTCATGCTGACCGTCATCCCGCACGACTCTGGCAAAATCGGGCCTGATGCTCATAAGTGCGCGAATGGACTTTCTTGATTTGTTTACCGCATAGGACTGGAAGCACTCGCCCACCTGGTAGAAAAGCATGACCGCAACGGCTTCCGTATATTCCTTGCAGGCCACTGCACCCAGCGTAGCGATGATCATGAGAAAGTTTTCATCAAATACGTGACCGTGAGCTATGTTGACTGCGGCATTTTTAAGAACGTCCGCACCCACGGTGATGTATGCGGCTATGTAAAATCCGAGTCCCACCCATTCGTTGACGAAACGGCTCAGCAGAATACCTGCCACAAAAAGCACAAAACCGATTCCGATACGTATTATTTTCTTTTTAAGTTTCTTTGTCATGGTAAACCTCCGTGCCCTGTTACATTTAAAAAGGGGCAAATGCCCCTTTCTTATACTGCCTTAACTGTTACGTCGGGCTCAGTATTTTTAACAATCTTGCGCATTTCCTTCTCAGCAGCTTCATTCTTTGCATCTTCTACATTGTAAACCATCTTCTGAGTAAGAAATGTTACTTTGCAATCGGATACTCCGTCAATCTTAGCAACGGCATCCTGAATTTTCTGTGCGCAGTGTGCGCAATCAAGGTCTTCCAAAATGAATGTACGTGTCATATTTTTTCTCCTCTAAACGTTGATGTATAAAGAAAGCGTAATCGCTCATCTTCCGTATATTACGGCTCCAGCACGTGCTCGACACCGGTTTTTATGATGGATTCCACATGGTCGTCCGCAAGGCAGTAATACATGGATTTTTTATCGCGCCTTGCTTTAACAAGCTTTGAGGCCTTTAAAACACTTAACTGATGTGAAATGGCGGACTGGTTCATGGAAAGAGAATCCGCAAGCTCGCCTACGTTCTTCTCCCCGTCCAGAAGGGCGTAGAGGATCCTCACTCTGGTGGAATCCGCAAACATCTTGAATAAGTCTGCCAGGTCATATAAAAGATCTTCCGAATCAAAAGCGGCCATGTGGTCCTCCGTTCATCATATGTTCAACTGTTCATATGTTCATTATATTCCTATACTGCTGTTTGTCAATATCATTTTTCAAATATTTTCTGTCCGTCGATACAGATTCCGCCCGGATCCGCAGCAAAAAAGAGACAGCGTTTGCCGTCTCTTTAAAGCCTTCGTATGATCACATATCCGAACTTTCGAAGTGATGCTTAGTATTGAAACCCGCCTCGTTGATACGCGTTTTCTTGTCGTTTTTAAGTGCATTGAGACAGAAGAAAATGACTGCGGAGGATATTGCGGTAACCACAAATATCTTAAGAACACTCACCGTCTCATCTGCGCCGTAGATCAGGCTCACAAGCCAGGTTCCCGCAAGATTGAAGGAAAGATGTGCAAGTATGGTAGCCCAGAGCGAATTGAATTTCTTGTAAACGTAACCGAGGATAAGACCCATCACAAAGGCATACACAGCCTGGATGGGATTTATGGTCGTATTCTCTCCCATCAGCAAAAGCAGTATCTGGTCTATCATGTGTGCAAGACCGAAAATGCATGCCTGGAAGAAGTTGGCGGTCCAGAAGTTTTTGCTGAAGCGCCTTGTAAGTTTAAAGGTAAGTCCTCTGAAAACAAATTCCTCCGCAATGGGTGCCAGGATCACCGCAACCACCGTAGACAGGAAAGAAAGCTGGGTGATTCCCATACCTTCTATCCGTTTTGCATAGTCCGCCATCAATCCGGGCGCTATGAACTGAAGAAGATTCAATACACCGCTTACCACCAGTTCAAAGCCCGCAAAAAGAAAGATCACCGCCAGCAGGTTTCCGAGGCTGAATATCTCCCTCGGTCTCGCCGGGTACTTTTCTTTCATTACAAAATAAAGAAACAGGCTGAATGCAACTATGCCGATGACTTCGCTGAAAAGCATTATCACAAGCGTCAGGTTCACATCGCTTTGAAGCGCCACAAGGATCGACTCGATTACCTCTCTTGTGGGTGAAAGGCCTTCAGCTTTCACTATTTTCCCTGCCTCGACCGTATAGATAAACAGCCCCACCATATTCTGGATCAATAAATATGCCAAAAACGGCATAAAGCAAAGAATGAATTTACCTGTTTTCGTCAGTATCTTCCTGCTTTTCATCATTAATCTCCGTTTCTTTTTCCGGCAGGCGCCTGAACTCGGTCATGCCGCTCCAAAGTATCTTAATGCTGTCCGTAAAGGAATCAAACAATCCGTCCTTGTAAAGGGAATACACCGTCATGGCAATGGGGATCACCAGGATCATTCCCAGGACTCCCTTGAATTTATAACCCACAAACAAAAGGATAAGTGTGGGAAGAGCCTTAAAGCCCACCGAATCTCCCACGAATTTGGGCTGTATCAACTGTCTTACCAGCTGACCCACCGCCCAGGTTATTATAAGCCCCGCCGCAAGAAAATAGTTTCTGTTGGCAAGATTTATGGCTGCCCAGGGAACCATAATGAGTCCGGCTCCGAAGAAAGGAAGAAAATCAAGCACTGCGATGCCGAGAGCGATTATTATTGCAAATTCCACCCTGCAGATCAAAAGGCCCGCAAGAGTTATGAGATAAACCCAGACCTCGATCTTTAACTGTGCCTTAAAATATCCGCCCACAGCGGTCTTTAAGCCTCCGTAGGCAATGCTCAGCTTTTCGTTGAAGGACTTTGGCATTTTTTCTTCCATGGCTCTGGCAAGATTGTTGTGCTCGGCCGTGAAAAGATAAGCGGAAAGCACCACCATGATGATGGCGATCAGCGCATTCGCTATGCTTCCGATGCCGGAGGAAAGGTGATTAAAGATTGCCGTTCCTATCTTGTTTCCGTCACCGAGATTGGCCACAAAGCTTGAAAGCGCTGTCTCAATGGAATTTCCGAGATTTGCAAAGGTCTCCCTTGTCTTGTCGGGAAGATTCTCAAACAGGTTGTTTAACTCCGCTCCGAAATTGTTAAGTTCCTGCTTCCAGACCGACCATTTTTTCGGAACGCTCTCCACCAGGCCGATGCCCTGATTTACCAAAAGAGCGATAATCCCGTATCCGAGCAGTATTATCACTGCGATTATCAGCACTATCATGATGGCTGACATGAATTTTCGTTTGAATTTTATCTTTTCTTCAAAAAATTTTACCACCGGATTGGCTATCAAAGAAATGATCCAGCCTATCACAAAGGGCAGAAAGAACACCAGAAATTTTGGCAAAAGCCAAATGACCAGTGCAATTGCTATGGCAAAGACAACCACGTTCATGGCCGCCTTAAGGTACAGCGCGCTCTTTTTCAACGCTATTCACCTCCGTTTTCAAGGGAAGTTGCGGCAGCTTCTTCTCCGCCTATGATCTTCCCCATTATTTCATATATCTCGTCACGTCCCTGCTTGGTTTCGGATGAAAAGGGAATCATGACAATGTCTTTGTTAAGGTTAAGTTTTTCCCGAATGACCTTAAGGTTCTTCTGTATTGCTCCCTTGCTGATCTTATCGGCTTTCGTACAGATTATCACGTGCTTTCTGCCGCTCTTTCTGATCTTATCGTACATAAGACAGTCATTCCCCGTGGGCTCGTGTCTTATATCTATCAAAAAGAAAACGGTCTTGAGAGCTTCTGATGTCCGAAGATATTTTTCCACCATGGCTCCCCACTGCTCTCTGACAGTCATGGCGGTTTTGGCGTAGCCGTACCCC
>DBVS01000123.1:6010-29698 GCA_002308235.1 Lachnospiraceae bacterium UBA1258 | reverse complement strand
GAGGATTTTCCCACATTACTCTTACCCGCGAAAGCAACCTCCGGCAGTATATTTACCGGAAGTTTGCTGGTAATCCCGCATACAGTCTCCAGTTCTGCAGTTTTTATCTTAAAGTCCGTCATTTGTTTACAAGAGCCTCTTTGGTTACTTCATTCATCGAAGAAACGTAGATGATGTCCATGTTCTCTCTGATTTCTGCAGAGATTTCCTCAATATCGGGCTTGTTTTCTTCCGGCACCAAAACTCTGTGGATTCCCACATTCTTGGCGGCAAGAATCTTTTCTTTGAGCCCTCCCACGGGAAGTACGCGGCCTCGAAGAGTGATTTCTCCGGTCATAGCAAGACGCCCGCTTACGGGGATTTTGGTAATTGCGGAAAGAACCGCAGTCGCCATCGTAATTCCGGCACTCGGTCCGTCTTTTGGAACCGCACCCTCCGGAATATGTATGTGAATATCGTTTTTCTCAAAGAAATCGGGCTCGATCTTATATTTTCCCGCAACGGAGCGGATGTAGCTGATTCCGGCCATGGCGGATTCCTTCATTACATCGCCCATCTGACCCGTGAGTTCCACATTTCCTTTGCCGGGCATGATATTTACTTCGATCTGAAGGGTATCACCGCCTACGGGCGTCCAGGCAAGACCCCTCGCAATACCGGTCTTGTCGGTCTTAAGTTCGGATTCGCGTCTGTATTTTTCTTTGCCGAGGAAATCGGTAAGGTTTTTGCTGTTTACGCAAACCTTTTTAACGTTGTCTTCAAGGATCTCACGAGCGGCTTTACGACAGATCTCTCCGATCTTACGCTCAAGTTCTCTGACGCCGGCTTCTCTTGTGTAAGAAGCAATGATTTTCTTTAAAGCCGCATCATTTACCGAAAGCTTCTTTTCGGAAAGGCCGTTCTTTTCAAACTGCTTCTTTAAAAGATAATCCTTCGCGATGTGGAATTTCTCGTTTTCGGTGTAGGAACTTACCTCAATGATCTCCATACGATCGTAAAGAGGTCTCGGAATATCGCTTGCGGAGTTAGCGGTAGCGACAAACAAAACCTCCGAAAGGTCTATGGGAATGCCTACATAATGGTCTCTGAAATGGGAATTCTGCTCGCTGTCCAATACTTCAAGAAGCGCTGAGGAGGTGTCTCCCTTGTAATCGCTGCTGACCTTGTCAATTTCGTCAAGAAGCATAAGGGGGTTCTTCACTCCCGCCTGCTTAAGGCCGTTTGCTATGTTACCGGGCATGGCACCCACATAGGTGCGTCTGTGGCCTCTGATCTCGGCCTCGTCCCTGACGCCGCCCAAAGACACGCGAACATATTGCTTGTTAAGCGCATCGGCAATGCTCCTGGCGATGGAGGTTTTACCGGTTCCGGGAGGTCCGATGAGACAGATAATGGGACCGCCGCCCTTTCCGGTGAGGGTCCTTACGGCAAGGAACTCAAGGATCCTTTCCTTCACCTTTTCAAGGCCGTAGTGATCACGGTCCAGGATCTCCTTTGCTTTTACGATATCGTTGCTGTCCTCGGACATTTTGTCCCAGGGCATTTCCAGAAGCGTCTCTATATAACTTCGCTCAACCTGGGCTTCGCTTCCGCCGTCCCTTAAGGTTGAAAGACGATTGATCTCTTTTTCTATCTTGGCTTTGACTTCATCGCTTGCCGTAAGTTTCTCAAGCTCGTCCTTAAGCTCCTGCTCTTCGGACAGAGGATCTTCTCCCAGCTCCTTTCGGATGGAATTCATTTCCTCTCTGAGGTAATAATCCCTCTGGCTCTTCGAAACCTTTTCCTTGACCTTGTTCTTAAGGTCATCCTTTACTCTGGCAACCTGGATCTCATCATTTAAGACAGTGACCGTTTTTTCATATCGGTCTCTTACATTTGTAAGGGACAAAAGCATGAGTTTCGTCTCATAGGGTAATGGTGTATTGACAGCTATCATGTCAACTGTCGAGCCCAGACTTTCCGTGTCACTCATGTTCTTGGATGCGTTTTTCGCGATGCCGGGTTTGACGCTTACGAGGTCCAGAAACAGCTCTCTTAAGTAACGAAGCATGGCTTCTTTTTCGATCCTGTCGATGTCGGATTCATCATCCGGAACTTCTTCCACATCCACAAAGAAACCTCCGTCGGCGTCAACCGAAACTATGCGGGCCCGGACTTTGCTTTCAAGCATCACCTGAAAACTTTTGTCGGGAAGCTTGTTTATCTGGCGGATAAAAGCGACCGCACCGATCTCATATAAAGATTCCTTCGTGACCTTCTCGGAGGGTGCTTTCTGAGATGCAACGAAAACCAGACCGTCTCCCTTGATTGCTTCTTCGCAGGAGGCAGCCACCTTCTTTTGTATGATCGTGAAGTTTACTATCATTCCCGGCAGCAAAGCCGCATCTTTTACGATTATTGCCGGGAGTCTTCTGATTTCACTCATAAATATTAATTCCCATTATACAAACAAGGCGCCCCTGGGGCGCCTTAAGGGCAGGGCGGGCAAGCCCGAACCCCGTTAATTTGCTTTTTTAAGTTCCTTGTGAACCGTCAAAGGCTCACTGTTTCCGAGAACACAGTCCTTTGTGACCGTACATTTTACGATGGACTGGTCCGAAGGAATCTTATACATTACATCAAGCATGATGCCTTCAAGAATGGAGCGGAGGCCTCTGGCTCCGGTCTTTCTTTCAAGTGCTTTGTCCGCGATGGCTTCGATGGCGTCATCTTCAAAGGTAAGTTCAACACCGTCCATCTTAAGAAGCTTCTTGTACTGCTTGATAAGAGCATTCTTGGGCTCCTTTAAGATACGGATCATTGCCGTTCTGTCGAGAGCTTCGAGAGATACGTTAATCGGAACACGTCCCACAAATTCGGGGATGAGTCCGAACTTCACCAGATCCTGAGGAGTAACCTCCTTCAAGACCTCTCCGATGTCCTTGTTGGATTTTGAGTTAACAATCGCATTAAAGCCGATGGAACTCTGGTCGAGACGAGCCTCGACTATCTTTTCAAGCCCGTCAAAAGCGCCACCGCAGATGAAAAGAATGTTGGTGGTATTGATGGGGATGAGTTCCTGATGAGGATGCTTTCTTCCTCCCTGGGGAGGTACGTTGGCGTCGGTACCCTCGATTATTTTAAGAAGTGCCTGCTGAACGCCCTCACCCGAAACATCACGGGTAATGGAAACGTTCTCGCCCTTCTTGGTTATTTTGTCGATCTCGTCGATGTAAACAATGCCGTGGCTTGCTTTTTCAACGTTGTAATCCGCTGCCTGAATGAGCTTTAAAAGGATGTTCTCGACGTCCTCACCCACGTATCCTGCCTCGGTAAGAGTGGTGGCATCGGCGATCGCAAAGGGAACGTTGATTATCTTTGCAAGGGTCTGTGCCAGGTAAGTCTTACCGGAACCCGTGGGCCCCACCATGATGATGTTGGACTTCTGAAGCTCCACATCGTCATCGCCCTTGTCCGCAAGAATCCTCTTGTAGTGGTTGTATACAGCCACGGAAAGCACGCGTTTCGCAGCGTCCTGACCGATAACATACTCATCAAGGAATTTCTTGATCTCGGCGGGCTTAAGGAGGTTAATGTCATCGGTGGAAGATTCAACCGCTTCCGCTTCCTGCTCATCAAGCTCTTCTTCAATTATATCCGCACATATTTCAACGCACTCATTGCAGATAAAGACATCTCCGGGACCTGCAATAAGCTTAGCCACCATGTCCTGTGTTTTTCCGCAAAAGGAGCAGCGTTTCTTGCCGTCAGACATTTTTGCCATGTACTGTCTCCGTCTGTTTAAAACTATTTTTTACTGTCGTGATTGTAGATAACCTCATCGATGAGGCCGTATTCTTTGGCCTCCTCCGCGGTCTTCCAGTTGTCGCGGTCCGTATCCTTTGCAACTTCTTCATAGGGACGTCCCGTGTTTTCCGAAAGGATTTTGTTAAGCTTTTCCTTGGTCTGAAGGATGTGCTTTGCGGCTATCTCAATTTCGGTAGCCTGACCCTGGGCACCGCCCAAAGGCTGATGGATCATGATCTCCGCATTGGGAAGAGCATAACGCTTGCCCTTTGCACCGCCTGCAAGAAGAAAAGCTCCCATGGATGCAGCCATACCGATACAGGTGGTGGATACATCGCACTTAACAAACTGCATGGTATCGTAAATAGCCATACCTGCGGTAACGGAACCGCCGGGGCTGTTGATATACAGATGGATATCCTTTTCGGGATCTTCAGCCTCAAGGAAAAGAAGCTGTGCCACCACAAGGCTTGCGGTAACGTCGGTAACTTCTTCACCGAGGAAGATGATCCTTTCTTTTAAAAGTCTGGAATATATGTCATATGAGCGTTCGCCGCGGCTGGTCTGCTCAATGACGTAAGGTACTAAACTCATATTGCCTTCCTTTCGTTAAAGGAAACTTAAGCTTCCTTTGCGTTTTCAACAACAAAGTCAAGAGCTTTACGGATAGCAAGGTCGTTATGCACGTCCTTCTTTCCGGATTCGCCGAGGTAGTCTTTGATCTTTTCAACGTCAACCTTGTAGCTCTCTGCCATGCGTGCGATCTCTTTTTCAACATCGGCTTCGTCTACGGTAATGTTCTCGGCCTTTGCAACATTCTCAAGAACGAGTCTGGATTCGATACGCTTCTTGGCGCCGGGCTCAACCTGAGCCATAAGCTTCTCCGCATCAAGACCGGTAAACTTAAAGTACTGCTCGATGGAAAGACCCTGCGATCTGATGTTCTGCTGGAAATCATCAAGCATACGACGCTTTTCGGTATCAAGCATGGGTGCGGGAATCTCGATCTCGGATGCCTTAACGATTGCTTCGATAACTGCGTCTTCTTTCTTGGACTTTGCATCAGCGGCCTTCTTGTCCTGAAGGTTCTTTAAAGTTGCTGCCTTATACTCTTCGAAGGTCTCGTATTCGGAAACCTCGCTTGCAAATTCGTCATCAAGTTCGGGAAGTTCTTTTTCCTTAACTTCCTTAACGGTGCACTTAAATACTGCTGCCTTGCCCTTTAAATCATCTGCATGATAATCCTCGGGGAAGGTAACCTTAACTTCAACTTCCTTGCCGATCTCTGCGCCGATGAGCTGCTCTTCAAAACCGGGAATGAATGCACCGGAGCCGATGGTAAGGGGATAATTCTCGCCCTTTCCGCCTGCGAATGCAACACCGTCAACAAAGCCTTCGAAATCGATAACGGTTTCATCCTTATCCTTAACGGGACGTTCTACGGAAATGGTTCTTGCGCTGTTCTCGCGTTCCTTTTGGATCACTGCGTTAACTTCATCATCGGATACGGTAAGGTCGATCTTGTCGATCTTAACGCCCTTGTATTTTCCGAGCTTGATCTCGGGCTTAAGAGCAACCGTAGCGGTAAAGATGAAGGGCTTTCCGGCTTCCATCTGTACAACATCAACGGAAGGAGAAGAAACGATCTCCTCGCCGCATTCTTCATAGGCCTTCTCATATGCGGAAGGAATGATGAAGTTGGCAGCATCCTCATAGAATACTTCCTTGCCGTACATCTTCTCGATCATGGGGCGCGGAACCTTGCCCTTTCTGAAGCCGGGAACAGACATCTTATTCTTATTTTTATGATAAGCTTTCTCGATAGCTGCCTCAAATTCTTCGGCAGATACTTCTACCGTAAGCTTTGCCATGCTTTTTTCAAGTTTTTCTACCTTGACACTCATTTAATTTAGTCCTCCTTATTTCAACCGAAGCGCGATTTTATCAGCTTTTAAACACTTCAAGCATTTGCGTCTCAAAGACGTCTGGATATTATACCACACTTCGCATTGCTTTTCCAGTAAATTTAGGGGTTGCCCGCCCCTGCGGGATTATTTTAACTTGTTAAGCGCCGATTTGGCGTTGTTGGCCTGAAGGGTTCCGGGGAAGAGCTCGATGACCTTGTTATAGGTAACCTTGGCGTCTTCGACCTTCTCAAGAGCTTCCTGGGTTCTTGCCAGGAGATACAAAGCATCCGCATTGGCCGGATCAAAGAACACGGCGGACTCAAGATATGCAAAAGCGTCCTGATATTCCTTTGCGCGATATGCGGTATTCGCTTCTTTATAATATGAGGCGCACACATCGGGGCCCACGGCGGCCTTTAATGCCATATAAAGGCGCTTATAGTTTTCACTGGTCTCATCTGTCCAGCTTGACTCATCCACTTCTCTGATGTAATCCGCAACCTCCAGGAAGTTTTCACGGTTTTCAAGATAAACCGCCGACGCCTTCAAAAGGTTTTCCATGGAAAGAAGGGTTCCTTCGGTGCCCGCATATGCATTCAGGCTTTCCCGAAGGGATGCTATCTCGTTGTTACGATCGCTCAGTGTCTGTTCAAGCTCGTTTATGGTAATATTCTTGGCTTCCAACTGTGTTCCGATGGTCTTGGCGGATTCGTTGGCATCCGCACGTTCCTTTTGGATCCTGGCGGGAAGCACCAGGAAGAATGCGATGGAAAAACCTATCGCTATACCTATAAGTATGTTTAATACCGCATTGGAACCGCGGTGTTCTCTTATCCCCTTGGGCTGGATGATGGTCTCATTGTCCACGGTGTAGGATACAACGTCCTTTTCATCGGCCTCCCTGGCGGTTTTGTCCTTCTTCTTTTCGTCTGCGGGCTTAAGCATCGCCTCCGCTTCCTCAAGGTAGCGAAGGGTCCGGGTGTTGTTTACATCGATGGTCCTGCAGTGCTCCAGTACGCGTCTGGCGGCTTCCGCCTTCCGGCCCGCAAGATAACAAAGAGCCAGCAGCTGATGAGCCCTGATAAAGTTGGGGCTCTGGGAAGCAACCTTCTTTAACTGGATGATTGCCAGATCGACGCCCTGCTTTTCGGGCTTCCTGCAGTATTCGAGAGCCACGTTGTATTTTCTGATGGAAACGTTTGTAGCTTCAAGTTTGGCGGGATTCGACTGGACTTTGTCAATGTAGTCGACGGCAAGGTTTTTCTTGCCGCGAAGGTTCTTGCTGATAACCCACTCGCAGAGAGCTGCGGGCAGCTCACCGAGTTCATAGTAAACAAGCCCCAGAAGGTTTCGGGCTTTGATATTGTTCTTATTGAATTTCAGGCTTTCGCGCAGGGATACGATGGCTCCGGAAAGGTCTCTTACTTTGGCCTTTTCCAGCCCCTGATTGTAGAAATAATTCGAAGTACGGATTATTTTTTTATAAAGGGCCACATCCACACCGCAATTGGTGCAGAAAGAGTGTTCCGAGAGCTCGCATCCGCAGTTGTAACATCTCATTATGCGACTCCCTAATCGTCTTTATTGTCGTCCTTTATCATGCGGATGAAGATATCCGCAGCATCAACCAGTTCCTGATTATATATGGCTTCCTGAACGTCGGCCACTTCAAGACTCGGATAGAATTTCTTTACTTCTTCATCAAAATCGATCAAAATGTCCACCTCATTTTTTCAAAAAAGCCTTGACTTCTCCGACCAGATACAAAGAACCCGCCACGTACATAAGCGAATCTTTCGACTCTTCTTTCATTACCGAGAGTCCGTCGGAGACACTTTCAAAACACTTTACCGATATACCCCCGTGTTCCGCAAATGCCGCCTTTAACCGGTCAAGCCCGGCAAATCTGGGCGAATCGAGAACACACAAATAAACATTTTCAAACAGAGCACTCTCACAAATGAGTCTGACCACGGTCTCGACCTGCTTGTCTGCCACCATGGAAAAAAGAAGGTTTCTCTTTTGTGCTCCGTCCACGGCCACGCTCTTTATAAAGGCTTTGATCCCGTCCTCGTTATGGGCGCCGTCGAGAATGAGGTTCTTTTCGACCTCTTCCATCCTGCCGGGCCAGAGGCAGCTTTTAAAGCCTGCACGCGCCGTTTCAAGATCAATCACGCAGTCGTCAAACTTCGAAAGAAGAATGAGGGCTCCGTAGGCAAGGGCGGCGTTGTCCGATTGATAGACCGCTCTTGTATCAAGGGAAAAATCAGCACAATTATCATAACCATATATTACCCGAAAATCAATCCCTTGCGGCGAAGTTTCTAAATCCTTAATATTTTCGGGACCCACTGCCAGAAAGCCCTTTGCACGCTCTTTGGCAACATCTCTTATGACGTTTGCCGCAGGTTCTTTATCATCGTAGAAAACACAGTAGGCGCTTTTCTTGATTATTCCCGCTTTTTCGCGGGCTATGAGCTCTTTTGTATCCCCGAGATACTCCATGTGATCGTAGCCGATCTCGGTGATAACGGTGACCCTTGGATCCGAAATACTGTTGGTGGCGTCAAGCCTTCCCCCAAGACCGGTTTCAAGGATCAAAACGTCCGGTTTCTTTTTGGAAAACCACACCATGGCCATGAAGAAAAGAAACTCAAAGAAGGAGGGATGATACTCCTCGTGATCTTCGGTCTTCTTAAATTCATCAAGAAGGCGCAGGACTTCCTCGAAGGCTTCTATGAATTCGCCTTCTGAAATATCTTCTCCGCAGTAATTAAAGCGCTCTCTCATGGAAACCAGGTGCGGAGACGTAAATACTCCCGTTTTCTTTCCGCAGGCGGAAAGGCCCGCACGCAAATAGGCACAAACGGAACCTTTTCCGTTTGTGCCGGCAACATGAATCGTTGGAATTGAAACGCTCAAATCTCCGACTGCTTCCAAAAATGCCCGGGTAGTATCGGGATCGTTTTTGGATTTGAACCTGGGAATATTGAGCAAATAGGCTTCCGCCCCACCGTAAGTATATGACATTTCCGTTTACTAACCGATGTCAGATATTTCCCGAAACTATTCGTCCGCCTTCGTTAAGATATTTCTTTCCGACGGTAGGATTCGTGATAGGCAACAGGCATCCTTCTATGCCTATGGTAACGCCCATGAATACGTTTCCGGTAACTCGTATACGGCTCCCCTTTCCCTTTTCTATAACTGCCTCGACCTTTTCTTTTTCCATTCTCGTCTGGTCAAGGACTGAAAAATATTTATCTTTCTTTTCATTCAGTTCGATAAGCTCCTTGTCGGAGGCATCACTGAATTTATCGTTTCCGAGACGCTTGCGTTTAAGGATCTCGGACATTCTGTCAACGGTGTCGGAAAGAAGCTTCTGGGCTTCCGTTTCCACTTCCATAAGGGCCATGTACTTGTCATGATCCTCTTCGGAATAACCTGCGCCCACGAAAGTCTTGGGCTCTGTTTCGTTTCCGAGATTAACTGCCTCAACGCCCAAAAGTCCCCGGACGTTACCTCCCATGATAACTCCGTTCTTACCCTCGGCAATGACTTTGCCTTCCGCAAAGACCTTAGAGTTGATAAAGGAGTTGGATCTTACATTTCCCGTAGCCTCGACTTCGGCAAACTCGATAAAGTCGGCGGAAACATCACCCTTTGCGGTTACGCTTCCTTTGCCGTTACCCTGTATGCCCCTGGCGATCACCACATCTCCGCCCGCATAGATCGTAGCGGACTCCACCACGCCGTCGATGGCAACGTTTCGGCTGGCTCTTATAACTACGCCTGCTCCCACGTTTCCGAGTATATGTATGTCTCCGAAGAATTCCACCTTACCTACGATAAGGTCCACATCTCCGTGGATCTCGTGGACGTTCTTTATGTCGATGCGGCCGTTGGCATAGGAGATCTTTCCCGCGAGGGTCGCAATATAAACATTGGGATCGTCCTCATTCGAGAAGCCCCTTCCCTTAAGGGGCGGAAGGTCCTTTACGGGCTTTGCGACTATTTCCTTGCCGTAGATATCGTAGCCGTTTTCACCCGGGACCGCAGGATGGTAAACCGCAACCTTGTCGCCCACGTCAACGTTGGAAAGTTCGGACATGGAAGTATAGTCCACCGTACCGTCTTCACGGATGGCGGGGGATTTCTTTGAAGAAATATCAAAGAACCACTCAAAGGAACCGTCGGAACCGCGTACGGGTTCTTTGCCCTCGGCGATGACTATCTCACGCTCATAAACGTGTTTCTTTGCTATGGCGGAAATATTTGATTCGTGAAGGCCCCTGACGATCTTGTGCTCTCTGATAAACTGAACTATCAATTCTCTTGAATAGAAGTCTTCCCCATGGCTCGGCGGATTCAAGTATATCCAGGCCCGCATTCCGTCCTCGGATGTCTTTATATATGCGCCGTTTTTAATGCAATAGGGGCTGTCGTCGTCTGTTTCTTCCTCAGCAGCAGGAGAAACCGGATTGTGGAACTCGGGCGGCTTATTTCCGTCGTGCTTGATATCCTCAAGCATTTTCTTTATTTCCTCAATGGATTTGAGCATGTCCTCAGCCACGGTTTCACCCCCCTTCTCAAAAAATCATATAGTCACACACATTAACTCACTTTATCATTTTTACTTTATTGTTGCAACATTAACAGGCCGTTAAAATTGTGTGAAAAACTCTGAAATCTTCAGTCCGTTCATACCCCTTCGAAAAAGAAAAAGGGCTCCGGCCGAAAACAGCCGGAGCCTATAGAAAATACGGTTTACGTTTAAGCGTTTTCTTCTTTGTTCTTTCTCATGAAAACTACTGCCGCCGAAGCGAGAATCAGCGCGATGGCAAAGTAAACGGGCGCCATGCTGATGTGATCTGCGGGGCCGCCGGTCTTCGGAACGCTGTCAAGCTGTCTGCCGCCGTTTGACTTAGAGGTAGGCGTAAGGCTGTAATACGAAGGATTTGTCGAAAAGCTGTTGTTTGTATCGATTGCGAACTTTCCGGCTGCTACGTTATACACCGTTACATCATCCCAGAGATTGGGATAAATGCGGGCATTTGCTTTTCCTACAGTTCCGGTAATACCGATCTTGATGGGCTCACTGTTTGAATAAACGGCAACCACTTCGTCAACGTTACCGTTGACCTGTTCTGTTCCGCCATAGTTGGCAACCAGTGTCTTAACATCTCCGTTGAAAATAAGTATACTTCCGTCTCTTACGGCATAAGCCTTGTCCGCGCCGGGAGCCTTAATCGAAGCCGTAGCGCCGCCTACAACGGCAAGTTCACCGATCCTTACATTGAATTCAAGTTCAAGCTTTCCCGTTGATACGCCCTTACCGTCGATGATCAAAACATCGCCGGCTTTGAATCTGCTGGGAATATAGTCGGTACCGTCCGTAAAATAGGGGTTCGTGTTGTCCATGAAATGCCATCCGCCATCATAGAACGCCGTAAAGGTCGTTGCCGCTTCAGCCTTCAAAGGCTTCTGCATAAGGCAAAAAGCAAACAGCAGAACAAAGGAAATTCCCACCATTTTTAAAGCTTTTTTCATTACTGTACCCTCCTCGTTATAGGTAAGATATTAATTGTTTTTATTTTCAAACGGTTCGTAGATCTCCGTGGTCTCAATCTCTTTGGCAACTACTACGAATCGTCCGTTTTCGGTATGGTACGCACAGGTGGACAGTGTAATGAATCTGTCACCGAATGAAGCTTCTACTCCGGTGTCGAATACCGACAACGCTTTCACGTTGTCGTAAAAGTCCTTGAATTCTGCTTCGGTTCTCGCTTCGAAGAATTTGTAAAACTTAAAGCATACTTCGTCCGCATAAAACACCTTCGATCTGAAGACGGCCAGGACTTCATATTTTCGCTTACAGTCCTTGGTCGTAAGATAAATGTAAGGGTGCTCCTTGGCGTATGCCTGATCTTCATATTTGTCAAGATCGCCGAACATCTCATGTGAACCGCCAAAATTAGCCGGCGTGTTATTGTGCCCGTGGATGATGAGGTTCGTGGAAAGGGGCTCTAAAAAGCTGTCCGTATCAAGGATAAGGCTTCCCAGAGAGCTTTTCTTTCCGTTAAAATCCCTATAGAGGTAGTAGTTCTCATCTCTCGGGGTCCACATAACGGGATAGTCGATCAACGTATCAGGGATCGAAAGCCATCCCGCCATGTCGGCGTTCTTTAAAAAGTAATCTTTGTAAGGGTTGGGGATCGGAACCGGTTCAGGTTCGGGTTCGGGTTCAGGCTCCGGTTCAGGTTCGGGCTCGGGTTCCGGATCTTTCGCGGAAGTCGTCACCGAGGCTGCCGGGTTCTTATCTTCATCGGGATCTATCGGAATGACCGATACCACATCCCCGCTTTTGTCTTTATCAAGGCCCGGATCGGCACTGCTTGCGTACCGTCCCGAAGAACCGAGTACGACCGTTGCCACTCCGGCGCCTAAAAACAACAAAGCAAGTATGAACAAAATGACCGGCAAAAATTTCCTACGTTTCAATTCTTTCACCCCTATATACGTCAGTAGTTTAACATAATTTTTTAGTTATGTAAACACCTAATCGTTTTCAGCGCCCAATTTTACTCCTTTTTCTTCAAGAAACGCAACCGTATGTTTCATCTTTTCAGTTATGTATATTTCAGCAGTGGTTGAATAGGGATAAGGATATAGTCCGTCAAATTCCAGTATTGCGTTTAAGATTTTCTCATCCGACCTTCCAAGCTGGTAAGAGTAAGGGTTGTATGAACCGGCTTTTATATCTTCCACCAGGGCGTCATAAAAATCTATGGCTTCTCTGCCTGAAAATCCCTCATGGAATTCGTTGGGATAATAGTCTATTATGTATACATCAACAATCTTCGGCTTTCTGTTGTAGCCCACGGACGAAAGAAGCACATCCCGATCTCCCATGAAATCCTTGATCTTTGCGCCGAAGGTCCCGGGGTTGTTTATATCCGAAAATTTGTAGGGAACGGAATACTGTCTTCCCATGATCTTTCCCGATTTCAGGGTGTAGACCAGCTTTACGCTCGAAGCGGTAAGTTCATAATTATAGGGACTCAGTACAGACTCGCTCACCTGCACGTTTCTTTTTTCTCCGATACACAATCTGTGAAGGTCGGCAACCTTATCAAGGAGCTCGGTATCTTCACTTGTAGCGATAAACTCCAGGCTGTCGATACGGACCGAGACATACTCGATCTTATCTTTTGCGGGAATTATCTTTTCTCTTCCGAAAGCGTCTGTCCGAAGGATCGCGATAAAGAAAATGCAAAGGGCTGCGGCGATCAGGAATCCGGGAACCGTTTTCTTTTTGAATACCTTAAGCTTTCTCTGGATAAGCATCCGGCCTCCGTAATATCCGATAAACACGGAGATCAGCATGCAAAAGGCAAGAAGCGCGGGATTGCATTTACTTGAAGTGATCGTAAGCAATTCGTAGATTACGATTCCGCCGGTCAATGCGGCACAGGCAGTAAAACAGGTGAGTGCAACAGGCCTGAGCAGCTTCGCCGAAACAACTTCGCCGGCGGATTCGCTTTTTCTTTTCTTATAAAGCAGGAGTGCCACAACAGTGAGCACTACGCCCACCAGCGTATATTCACCGATAACATCCCAGCCCCTTATATAGATCAGATCGGGTGAAAAGGCTGTATTCGGGTATTCATTCATGTTCACCGTGTTAACATTGGTAAGTATGTGCACGATGGGTGACAGAAAGCTTGTATTGGATTCATAGGCATCGGTAAGGCCGTAGCAAAGGAGCGATGCATAGACGCTTATGATATACTCGATGCTCACCGAAAGGAAGTTCAAAACAAAGTAAAGCACCGGTAAAGCAAGGATGTGCCCCGTAAGATGTGCCATAAAGGTCGCAAGCGAAAAGAAGAAAAAGCTTTCCGCCAGCACGGCCACGATGGTAAGAAGGAACGGAAGAACACTGAATCCGCCTCTTAACATTTCCACAAGCATCATGAAAAGTCCGCCTATGGCTATGGGGATAATTACCATCACCAGGCCCGATGTGAAATTCGCGCTGAAAAGTCCCTCACGGGTCGCAGGCAGCGAATGCATCAGATTGACGCTCTTTGACGAATACATGTAGCTCCAGACCGCCATGGCCACTGCACAGGAATAAATAAGCAGGAAGATGGGCAGCACATGGGTAACGCCTTCATAAAGATACGTGGCGCCGCTTGCCTCGGTCATGTAATCCTCTGCCATGAGTATCGTCAAAGGAGCCAGTACCCATATAAAGGACATGAGGGCCCACAGCGGCCAGAATCTGGTTATGTTCTTTATAAAAACTGTTTTAAAGAATGATGTCTTTGACTGCATAATTCTCACCTCCCAGCTCGTAAATGAAGATTTCTTCAAGTGTAAGCGGAATTGCTTCTACCAGAAGCGGTTTGTATTTGGAAAGAAGGAGTGTGGCATCGCTTGCACTCATTCTCAATATATATGTATGTACCCTTCCCATGCTCGATACATGAAGTGCCGGAATATCATTGGGCAGTTCCTTCATGTTTTCATCAAAAACGACCTGCAGTTTAACGGTGTTATCCTGAAGTTCCGAAAGACTTCTCTCCAGAAGGACCTTTCCTTTGTTCATGATGCCCACGTGGTCGCAGACGTCTTCAAGTTCCCTTAAATTGTGCGAAGAAACCAGAACCGTTACCCCGCGCTCCGCAACATCCCCAAGTAAAATGCTCCATACCTGTCTTCTCATTACGGGATCCAGACCGTCCACCGGTTCATCAAGAACCAGATAATCCGGCATACAGGAAATTGCCAGCCAGAAGGCCGCCTGCTTCTGCATTCCCTTGGAAAAGCTTCGGATGTTCTTGTTTTCGTCGATATTGAATATATCCTTGAGTTTCTCATATCTTTCCATGGAAAACTTCGGATAAAATCCTTTGTAAACACGCATCATGTCCTTAACGGTGGCTGAATTGAAATAATACCAGTCATCGGGAATGGATGCGATTCTTGCTTTGGCGTTTACGTTCTCATAGACATTTTCGCCGTCAAGCAAGACCTCTCCGGAATCGCCTTTGTAGATACCTAAGATGTGCCTTAACATTGTTGACTTTCCGGCACCGTTGGGACCCACAAGGCCGTATACTCCGCTTTCGACGGTAATGCTTGCTTCGTCAAGCGCTTTAAATCCGTCGAAGGTTTTTGTAAGACCCTTTACCTCTATCATTTTATTTCTCCCTTCACAATCTCAATGATCTCATCCCCCGGAACTCCGAGAAAACAGAGTTCGGAAACGTTGGTCCTTAAGTTCTTTTTGATCTCTTCCACTCTGTCACTCTCAGGTTTCTTTTCTCCGTTTACGAAGCTGCCTTTGCCCGCTACCGAATACACATAGCCTTCACTTTCAAGTTCGTTATAGGCTCTCTGTATGGTGTTTGGGTTAATTGACAGTTCCGTCGCAAGGGTTCTGACTGAGGGAAGCTTTTCATTGTCTGACAGCACACCGCTGATTATGAGCTTTTTGAATTTATCTTTGATCTGCTCATATATGGGACGTGCGTCACGAAAATTAAGCTGTATCAATTCATTCTCCTTTCCCCCTTGGGTTAATTCTTCTAAGTGTTCTCAATTCATCGCGCGCGTTTTCGTTCGAACTGTATTAACTGCACTAACTGTATTATCTGTACTAATACAGTTATACTCGCTTTGCTTCTTTTTGTCAACAGGAAAAATAAAAAATGCCCAAATGGGCATTTTCCGTGGTATATCCTATATTATAGAGTTCATCACACCCCCAGCAGTTCACTTTGGGCCTTCCACAAGCGCTCATATTCGGGAGAACTTTTGAGAAGATCTTCATGTTTACCGTCCGCCACGATTTTGCCGGCCTTCATTACGAGGATTCTGTTGCAAAACCGAACAGCGCTTAATCTATGCGTTACTACGAATACCGTTTTAGACTTGCACCCTTCAAATACGGAATCGATAATTTTCCCCTCTTCTTTGGGATCGATAGCCGATGTCGGCTCATCAAAAAGCATGATATCACGCTCAGGGTATAAGCCCCGAGCTATGGCAACCCTTTGCCATTCACCGCCCGACAGATCCATTTTGCCATACTCACGTGAGAGGATATCGTCCGCATCTACCTCCTTGGTAAATCCCGCAGTTCTGAGTGCCTCATCTGCCGACATTTTCCCTGTGTCTTTATAAGGAGAAGATATGGAAACATTCTCATTCAAATTCAGGGCATACCGCCTGAAATTCTGAAAAACTCCCGAACAACTTACGTCTGAAGAATGTTTAACCACTCCGGCCTCAGGTTCTATCAGACCGGCGATTATATCAACAAGTGTAGATTTGCCCGCTCCGTTTTCTCCGACAATCGCAATTTTCTCACCTTTACGTACTACCAGATTTATGTCTGACAAAGCACAAGTCTCCGAACTTGGATACGAAAAAGAAACCCGGCTGAGTTCCAATGCCTCAGAGCCTTCGAATCTCTCTTTTTCCGGTTCATAGCCTTCCTCGCGCCAATCCCGCATTTTTATGAAATTCTCTGCAAATACGAGCGATCTGCTTATTCCGTTGGAAACTTGTGATACAAAGCCTTCCATCATTTCAAAAACTTCATCGGTACAAAGAAGAATCGCAGCAAAAACGCCGACGGAAACAAGACCGTTAAACAAAAACATTGCCAGAATGATCATCAGCAGAACGTGGATTCCCGTAATAACACCCTTTTCACCCGAATTAATTCCCAATTCTTTTTTATAACATTCAATGCTCTTGTTTTTCTTAGTTCCAATCAGAATACGAATCTTCTCTTTTAATACTTTCCGCACGGAAAGAAGTGCGGTTTCCAGGCACCACGGTATATCGGTCAGATACTTTGCATACGTTTCCTGCTTTCTCCTTATTTCGGCCGTAACTTCTTCCACATCCTCATATTCTTTTGCCCTGATTCGCTCGACTATAACCACAACGACAATCATAAAAGGAATCAGCAAGACCATAAAAGGATTGATTCTCAGCAAATATACGAAAAGAACTGCAAATACCGGAAGGTAGTACAGGAGCATCATTATGATTGAATCCACCACTTTTCTTATACTGCCTGTCCCCTTATATGCTTTCTCCACACAGTCGAGATTCTGCGGTACTTCAAAAAACAGACGGCCAAGGGAACCTACTTTTCTGTTTATTTTACCGCGAGTAACCTTTGACATCAAAAGATCGTAATACTCATAATTGTAATTCGTTACGGCATCTATCAGCTGTTCTATAACTCTGCATATTATATATGCAAAAAGAATCGGAAGAATCTTTCGGAAGACGGCTTCACCTTCCTGTCTCGCAACAAGAGTATCAAAGAAAATCTGCAGCAAAACTATAGGAGCAACGTATAATATCCCCTGAAAAAATGTGAGCGAATAGTTCCACAAAAAGAGCTTCGGTGATGCAGTATAAACTTCTTTAAACGATTCCTTAAGTATTTTTATCTTATTCATACCAGCTTCTCTGTTCACAATACATCGAATGATATAATCCGTTCCTTGTCATAAGCATCTCATGGCTGCCGCTTTCAGCAACTTTCCCGCCTGAAAGTACGATTATCTCATCGCACATTTTAGCGGCACCCATTCTGTGCGTTATGCAAATACCGATCTGTCCCTTGAATTCTTCCTGAAAGAGTTTATAAAGCATAGCCTCACGAACCGGATCCATAGCAGATGTCGGTTCATCAAGTATCTGTATCGGATTGTCGGAAACAAGACATCTGAAAATCGTAATCAACTGCCACTGTCCGCCGGACATGTCCGAACTTTCCTCGGAAACACGTCCCAAGTCTGTATCAAAATCGATTTCTTTTTCTCTCAAAGTGTCAGTCAGGCCAATCTTCTCTGCTATTCTCACTGCCTCGTCCGTAGATATAGCCTCATTTCCGATATTTTCCCGAATAGAGAGCGGATATCTTGCAAAATTCTGAAATGCAACCGAAAAGAGTTTGCTTCGTTCTTTTCCGCTCATCGAACGAACTTCTTTTCCGTTTATCAATATCTCTCCCTCATAGTTATCGTATACTCCCAGGAGCAGTTTCATAAGAGTCGTCTTTCCCGCTCCGTTTACCCCCACAATCGCATACCGCTTCTTATCTGACATAACAAGCGAAAGATTATTAAGTATTTTGACATCATTTTCCGGATACGAAAAAGAAACATTCCTGAACTCGATTGTAATTTCCTTTTCTTCTGTCTCCGGTTCATCCGAACATTCTTCAGCATCCTCAGACTCTTCTATCTTCAAAAAAGAATGATAGTCTCTGAGATACAGTCTGTTTTTCGACATCTTTACAAGCAGTGGCGGAAGTTCCTCTTCGAGCGTGTGCAAATACGTTATGATGGCCTTGGCAAAAGCGATATAAAATCCCACCGTCATGGTACCGAGGTTCACCGGCACCAGAAGAATTGCCAGAATAATACCCAGAAGAACGGCATATATCATATTGTTTATGCCCATCCGCCCAAATACCTTTCTGTTCGCTTTATCTTCTATTTCAATTGCCTTGTCATATGATTCTTCCCAGCGTTTCAGAGCCCAATCGGAGTATCCGAACATATTTCTTTCCTGCGCATCTTCTCGTGACGAAAGAATCCTCTTGAAATAATTAGCTCTTCTGAAGTGGCGTGTTGACTCATCATATGCCTCATAAGATATCTTCCCGTTCTGAACCCCGACAAAAACAATCGGAGCCATGGCTGCAAGCAAAATCAGCGATACCCATACATTCTTCGTAAGACAAACTGCGAAAAATCCCACTATCTTCATTGCAAAAGAACTCAGTTCCATTATTCCGGAAAAGAAATCATAGATGTGCTCGGAAGGATCTGTTCCGACACGTTCAAACAATTCCTGTATCTCGCGTTTTTCTTTTTCCCTGTAGGGTATTACAGTCTTTTTGCTGATAACACGTTCTGTGTAGAAAGCACTCATGTTTGCCTGCATATGCTTTGACAGAAATTCCGCCAAAACAGAGCACACATATTCAATCAGCCATAGAGAGCACACAATTATGACCGATTCCCATGGAAATTTGTCCCCGCTTTCAACAGTGCTCACAACCCCGTCTACCACGTCCGCAAAAAAGAAAATCTCGACAAGTACGCACGCAGCCCCCAGAATCCTGAGAAGAAACTGAAAAATCGTCCCTATAAAATTGTCCTTAAAATACCCTTTATAACACATTAAATTCTATCTTCTCATCGCCTATTAAATTTTCCAACATTTCAAAAATCCTTTCCCGTATCTCGCAAGGCAATTTCTCGAAAAACTTGATATTTACAATTTTCTTTGTCTTCCACCAAGTCCCAACTATGCTGTCCTTCCAAAATAGAGTTGGGCGAATGACCCCTTGCAACAGAAAAATATCACGTATGTCTTTCTGCTTAATAATAATACTATTCTTCTTCTCGTATCCAATAATAAAAGGATCGAAACCCGAAAAAACAATCACGTCATTTTCTCTGTCACTATCTCCATAATTCTTATCTATATAATAAAATTCTTCTCCTTGTATATTTAATCTTCTATAATCAATTTCGCAAATGTATTTTACGCACTTAGACTTGTTCCATCTAAAGAAATACATCATATCATATATGGTAACCGGTCCATATGTACTGATATATCTTCTTAATTGTTCTACTTCAGCCTGAGATCTTCTCATTCTTGTTAAGCAAGGTGCAATCGCATATTTTGTATCTGAAGAACCTTGCAAAACAATTTTTCCTGTTTCTACCAAAAACCTGGGTAACCCACCCCAAGAATTAAATAATTCCCCCTTCTCCGTTTCTGTCATACCCATCTCTGTGCACTGATCTATTATACTCTTTTTATCCCCGATTCCATTGCTGACACAATGTATTATTATGTCGCAAAAAAAAGATTTACGTCTTTTTCCAACTATAGCCTCGTCATTCCAAAAATCCTTCATATATGGTGATATCAAGTCTTCATGAATAAAGACAGAATAATCACTTATATCGTGTATATGCATGGTGCCCCTTAATGTCCACGCCTTAAAAACATCATCTATACCTAATTCAATATGTCGTATTTTTGCAGAATAAGATGCATATGTAAAAAACTGAGCTTGTATCCCTAACAACTGACTTAATTCTATCCTGTCATCTTTATGCAAAAAGCCATGGTTCGATAATCTCATTTTGATAATATCATCATATCCATTCTTCATCATCTATTACCTCAGCTGCATATCTTTCAATCGCTTCTTCCATGAAATTAGGATTATTAATAAGTTCTTCCTCACTCTCAATTTCATGTTATAATCAGGAAAAAGAAAAATATAGTGGACAATAGTCCGCATACAGAGGGTTAAAATGGGGATTGAAGATGCACAAATAGGGGAACTAATCAGATATATCAGGACAAATCAGCATATTTCACAAGCCGCTCTGTGCGATGGGATTTGTTCAAGAGATTATTTGATGGATATAGAAGCAAATAAAAAAACGCCGTCATTATATATCATAAACGGATTGTCGGAAAAGATGGGTGTAAATCTTCTTTCCGAATACAACGCCATCTTGAAGCACAGAAATCTTGAAACACACGCTAAAATAGAAAAAATAAACGATTGCCTTGCCGAGCGAAAGTTTCCCGTGTTAAAAGAGCTTATTTCCGAATATGAAAATCTTCCGGAGTTCAAAGAGGGCGAACCGTATCAAATTATCATGTACTCTAAAGCCGTCATTGCTTCGACATTTGAGCAAAAATGGAAAGAGTCCATAAATTATTCCCTGGCAGGAATTAAATGCAGATATCCGTCTATGGAGGCTTTAAAAGGCAAAAATATCATTTTCAGCAATGTTGAATTAAACCTTATGCTGCATATAGCGGTTAATCTTGCCCGAAGTAAAGACCTGGATGAAGCTGACTCAATCTTCTCTTTTATTTATGAATACCTTAACCGCTTTTTGTCAAACACTCATTACTACATTGAGAAGAATTACAACTTTACGATAAAACTCTTAGGGCTGACAGCTTACAACCAGTACCTTTTCACACAAAGAAACAACCCGTCTTTTCTCCATATTCTTAACGAGACCATCGAAAATCTGATAAGATTTAAATCGTCCGCAAAATTGTTTGAGCTCCTTCTTTGCAAGGCAGATTTACTGACAAGCATGAATAAGCTCACTGAAGCAAGGCTTTCATACATGCAAGGGCACAGTTTGGGGCTTCTCTACCTTTCCGAAGAAGAGTTGGACAAACTTGAAAGCACTGTTATTTCTCCACAAAACGCCGGCACAATTCGTAAAAATATTTCCGTAACATAAAAAAGAAAGACTTCTTTCGAAGTCTTTCTTTGCTTTTACGAATATTATTGTTTTAGAAAAGGTCCAGCAGCACCTGCTTCTCGCAGTAGCCGAGGTTCTTGTTTACCTGTTCGCCGTTCTTGAAAACGATTACGGTAGGAATGCTTGCAACCTTAAAGCGGCGGGCAAGCTCGCCTTCCTCGTCAACGTTTACCTTGCAAACCTTGATCTTTCCTGCGTTCTCTTCGGCGATCTCGGCAACAACGGGGCCAAGCATCTTACAGGGTCCGCACCAGGGTGCCCAGAAGTCCACCATTACAGGGATATCGGATTTAAGCACTTCTTCATCGAAGTTAGCATTTGTCAGATTTATTTCAGCCATTTTTACACCTTTCCGCCGGATTAACGCACCGGACGATACGCATAATTAATTGTGTACAATTGAATTGTAACAACATTGCGATAATCTGTCAACGCCACCGGCTCGGATTTTATAAATTCTTTAGGATTCGAACTCAGATGGCTTCGTGGAAGGTTCTTGAAATAACGTCGGCCTGCTGCTCGGGTGTCAATTTAATGAAGTTAACCGCATAGCCCGAAACCCTGATGGTAAGCTGGGGATAATTCTCGGGATGCTTCTGCGCGTCGAGAAGTGTGTCTCTGTTTAATACGTTAACATTTAAATGATGTCCGCCCTTGGTTGCATAACCGTCAAGAAGCGATACAAGATTGTTGATCTGCTGGGTGTTCTGTGTCATAATTGCCTCCTTTTCTCCTCATATTGAGGAACTGCGATATGATAATTGAATTGTTTTCTTCTTTTTCAATATCATACTATCAAAGAGGGCAAATATAAACCGTAACATTTGTTACATTTTAAAAAATTTATTCGCTTAATTCTTCCAGGGCTTCTCTGTCCAGAATTCTGATCTTTGATCTGTCGGCGATTATCAGTCCCTCGTCCTGCATGTTCATAAGTTCCCTGGACAAAGAAGGGCGTGTGGTCCCAAGATAATCCGCCAGTTCCTCCCGCTTCATATGGCTTACAAAAGCATCGGCGTTTCCCGCACAGTCAAGAACCCACATGGCTATCCGTTCCTTAAGAGTCTTTCCCGAAAGAAGATAAAGCTTCTTTAACATGATAAAATTCTTTCCGGACTGGATCTCCAGCATGTTCTTTATTACATCCTTGTGCTTTCCGCAGGCATTCTGACAGAAGCCGTAGAAGAAGCGTCTGGGTATCTCGATGAGTGTGACGGCATCGTTTGCCACCGCGTCAAACCAGTATGCGGTTTCTGCGGAAAAGACGAACATCTCGCCGAAAACATCGTTTTCATGGACCGAATAAAGCACGTTTCTCTTGCCCGAAGCAAAATCTTTCACAAGCATGACGGTGCCCTTCTTGATCAGGTAAATACTCGAAGGCACATCGCCCTGCCTGAAAATGTACTCGCCTGCCTTAAATGTCCGTTCTTTGGCGCCCGCGCAGGTATACATCTTATCGCGGTCTTCATCGGTTATTCCCTTGAAAAGTCCGGATTCGGCCATTCGCCACCTCACTCTTAAATCATCTGCTTTAATTGTGTCAGACGTTTGGATACTTCGTCAAGCATTTGTTCATACTTTGCAAGTTTCTCTTTCTCTTCTGCAACTTTTGATGCAGGAGCCTTGGAGACAAACCGCTCATTATTCAGCATTCCGTTGCTGCGGGCAATTTCAGACTTAAGTCTCTCTTCTTCTTTTGCAAGACGCTCGGTCTCCTGAGACAGATCAACCAGCTCCGCGAAGGGAATGTAGAGGTTGGCACCCGGAATTACGCATGAAACCGCGTCTTCGGGAATACCTGTCTTGTCCGAACGGATCTCAACCTCGGATGCATAGGCAAGGGGCTTAAAGTAAATCTCGCCGTCCTTAAAGATGTCACGGATTGCTGCATCTGTACTTACAACAAATACCTTTGCTTTTTTCGAAGGAGCAACGTTCATGCCGGTACGTACGTTTCTGATGGCACGGACTGCTTCCTTGATGGTCTCAATCTCCTTCTCCTCGGCTGCGAATTCGTATTCCTCGGTATATTCGGGCCACTTGGAAATCATGATGGATTCTTCTTCATCCTGAATGTTTGTGAAGATTTCTTCGGTCACAAACGGCATGTAAGGATGAAGCAGCTTAAGTGCGTCAATGAGGACTTTCTTAAGCGTCCAGAGTGCGGCGTTCTTGGAAGCCTCTTCGGTCTCCGAATAGAGACGGGGCTTAACCATTTCGATGTACCAGTCGCAGAATTCATCCCAGATGAAGTCATAAACCTTCTGTACAGCTACGCCCAGTTCGAACTTCTCCATGTTGTCGGTTACGTCCTTGATGAGCGTGTTGCACTTTGAAAGGATCCAGCGGTCAACGGGCTCAAGTGCCGAAGCCTCGGGCTTCGCGGGATTCTTATCGCCCATGTTCATCATAATGAAACGTGCGGCATTCCAGATCTTGTTAGCGAAGTTTCTGCTTGCTTCAACTCTCTCATTATAGAAACGCATGTCGTTTCCGGGCGCATTACCGGTGATAAGGGTAAGGCGAAGAGCATCTGCGCCGTACTTATCGATTATCTCCAAAGGATCGATACCGTTTCCGAGGGATTTACTCATCTTACGGCCCTGGGAGTCTCTTACAAGACCGTGGAA
>DBVS01000123.1:1313-5968 GCA_002308235.1 Lachnospiraceae bacterium UBA1258 | reverse complement strand
ATCATTCTGATAACCCAGAAGAAGATAATATCGTAACCGGTTACCAAAACGTCCGTGGGGTAGAAATACTCAAGATCGGGAGTCTTCTCGGGCCATCCCAGTGTGGAGAAAGGCCACAATGCAGAAGAAAACCATGTATCAAGAGTATCGGGATCCTGCTCTAAGTGAGTGCATCCGCACTTGGGACACTTGTCGGGAGCCGTTCTTGCTACGGTAATCTCACCGCACTCGGGGCAATAGTAAGCGGGGATCCTGTGACCCCACCAAAGCTGACGGGAAATACACCAGTCTCGGATATTGTCGGTCCAGTTATAGTAGGTCTTGTCCATTCTTTCGGGAACAAGCTTGATCTCACCGTCCTTAACGGCCTTAATCGCGGGCTTGATAAGCTCATCCATCTTAACGAACCACTGCTGCTTAATCATGGGCTCGATGGTGGTGCCGCAACGGTCGTGAGTACCTACGTTGTGGGTATAATCTTCTATGCGTACAAGAAGGCCAAGTTCGTCAAGTTCCTTAACGATTGCCTTTCTTGCTTCGTATCTGTCCATTCCTTCGTACTTGCCGCCATTTTTGTTAATAGTGGCATCATCGTTTAAAATGTTGATCTCGGGAAGGTTGTGACGCTTACCTACTTCAAAGTCGTTAGGGTCGTGTGCGGGTGTAATCTTAACAACACCGGTACCAAACTCCATGTCAACATAGGAATCTTCTACTACGGGGATGGGCATGTTAACAATGGGGAGCCAAACCTGACGGCCCTTTAAGTAAGTGTATCTTTCGTCCGCGGGATTGATGGCTACGGCTGTATCTCCAAGCATGGTCTCGGGACGGGTGGTTGCAAATTCAAGAAACTCCGTAGTTGAAGGCTTGCCGTTTTCGTCTACGAGAGGGTACTTAATGTGCCAGAAGTGGCCTGCCTGTTCTTCGTATTCTACTTCCGCGTCGGAAATGGAGGTGTTACATACGGGACACCAGTTGATGATACGTGAGCCTTTGTAGATCCATCCTTTTTCATGCATCTTGCAGAACACTTCGGTTACGGCCTTGTTACAGCCTTCGTCCATGGTAAAACGCTCTCTGTCCCAGTCGCAGGAGGAGCCCATTTTCTTAAGCTGGGAAATGATTCGTCCGCCGTATTCTTTTTTCCACTCCCAAGCACGCTTAAGGAAACCTTCACGGCCCAGATCTTCTTTGGAAATGCCCTGTTCTTTAAGCTTTTCGATGATCTTTACTTCCGTAGCGATGGAAGCGTGGTCGGTGCCGGGCTGCCAGAGTGCGTTATAACCCTGCATTCTCTTGAATCTGATGAGAATATCCTGCATGGTATTGTCAAGGGCATGACCCATGTGAAGCTGTCCCGTGATGTTCGGAGGCGGGATCACGATCGTAAAGGGTTTCTTTGTCTTATCAACTTCGGCATGAAAGTATTTCTTATCAAGCCAGTTTTTGTAGATCCTGTCTTCCATTTCGGAAGGGTTATAGGTTTTTTCCAGTTCTTTTTTCATTTAGTCCTCCTAAACAAGCTTCTCAAGCTCGTCGATAATGCTGTCAAATTTCTTAAGCGCCGCGTCGATGGGTGCGCTTGTGGTAAGGTCTACGCCTGCGATCTTTAAAAGTTCGACGGGTGCATCGGTACAGCCGCTTGATAAGAACTTCTTATACTGCTTGACTGCGGGCTCGCCTTCCTTTAAGATGCGCTCCGAAATGGCAACGGCTGCACAGAAGCTGGTAGCGTACTGATAAACGTAGAAATCGTAATAAAAATGAGGGATCCTTGCCCACTCGTAAGCGATCTCGTCATCGGAAATCATTGCTTTGCCGTAATATCTCTCATTGATCTCTTTATAAAGTTTGCAAAGGTTCTCAGCATTCAAACTCTCGCCCTTTTCCTGCATTTCGTTGGTGAGCATCTCAAACTCCGCGAACTGGGTCTGGCGATATACGGTTCCTTTGAAGGAATCGAGGTAATGATTGAGAAGATATGCTTTGCGCTTCTTATCCTTCGTGTTCTTAAGAAGATAATCAAGAAGCAAAAGTTCGTTACAGGTAGAAGCAACCTCAGCCACGAAGATCTTATAATCAGCGTAAATGAAGGGCTGTGCGTTGTTCGAATACCAGGAATGCATCGAATGTCCCATCTCATGGATCAGAGTGAACATGGCATCCAGTGAGTTGTTGTAGTTTAAGAGCATGTAAGGGTGCGTTCCGTATGCACAGGAAGAATAGGCACCGCCCCGCTTTCCCTTGTTCTCATAAACATCGCACCAGCGGTTCTTAAAGGCTTCCTTCACCACATCGGTGTAGTCCTTCCCGAGAACTTCCAATGCCTTGATAACCGTCTTCTGAGCTTCTTCATAAGGAACCTCCACCGCAACATCGGGAATGATGGGCGTATAGACATCGTACATGTGAAGTTCCTTGACCTTTAAGCACTTCTTACGAAGAGCCACATATCTGTGAAAGGCGGGAAGGTTCTTGTTCACGGACTTAACCAGGTTCTTGTAGACCTCGGGGGATACGTTGTTTGCATCAACCGCAGCTTCAAGGTTCGAAGAATAGTTTCTTAATTTCGATCTGAACTGACGGGCCTTGACTTCTCCCGAGTATGCCGCTGCAAGGGTGTTTAAATACTGCTTGTAAGTGTTATAATAAGCCTTGAAGGTATCTCTTCTTACGCGTCTGTTTGAAGACTCCAGAAGATGAACAAAGCGTCCGTCGGTGATGCGGACCTTCTCACCGTTTTCATCCTTTATAAAGGGATATGTAATGTCTACGTTGGTAAATGCCTCGTATACCTCGCCGGGTGCGCTTGCCATTTCACCGGTCATGGCGATGACCTTCTCGACCTCAGCGCTTAAGGTGTGGGGCTTTAAACGTTTGATCTCTTTGATTGCAAGCCTGTAGAGTTCAAGCCCTTTTTCTTTTTTATAGAAGCTTTCAAGCTTCGCATCGTCGCAGGCCAGGATTTCGGGACTGATAAAAGCAAGTCTGCCCCCAACTTCCACGTAAAGGGACATCATCTTCTGATTCATGGACTGGTGCTTGGAATTGCCCTGATCCTCGTCAAACAGTCTTGAAGTATATTCGTAAGCCTTGACGAGTTTTTCGAACATTTCCGCATTGGTCTTCAATACAAAAAGCAGGTTCTTTGCGCTGTCGCAGACCTTTCCTTCGTACACCGCGGTCTTTTCCGCAAGGTCCTTCACAGCCTTGACGTCCGCTTCCCACTCTGCATTCGACTTATACATGTCCTTAAGATTCCATGTATATTTTTTCTCGACTTCACTTCTTGAAATGAGTTCCTTTGCCATTATTTGTCCTCCAATTCTGTTAATTTACGCTCGGGTGAAACCAAATACCGTCTTCGACGGTGCTTGGTTTCCTTCCTCTGACTTGCAGAAACCGTCTGCTTCGCATCCGTCGTTGCTTGGCAACTTCCGTTTCTGCTTCGTGTACGCTCGGGTGAAAACAAATGACTGCTTCGCAGTCGCTTGTTTTCCTTCCTCGCTAACAACAAAACGCCCTTTGCCATAATCGGCAAAGGGCGTATATCACGCGGTACCACCTTTGTTCATGTACACCTCACGGTGCACACCTTAATAACTCCTGACAGAGCCGGCTCTGTAACGTAAGCCGCACGTGACAGGTTACTGCATTCACCTGTCCGGTTCGGAAGCTACCTTCCGTTTCTTCCGTCTGAGCGCTTTCACCGACCGCGCCTTCTCTGAAGACTTTCAAAACGTACTCCTCTTCGTCATAACCTTTTGCTTTGTACGGATAATAACACGCTCCAATCAAAAAAGCAAGACGGATTATTGATACTTTTTGGCATCCACCATAGTCTTTACCGAAAGAGCGATAACCACCGCAACCAAACCGAAGGCCATAAGTGTGCATGCAGGCCCGAGACTCCTTCTTGCAAAGAAGGTGCAGATAACACTGACCAGAGAGATGACACTGACAATTATGTGGGTTACGACAAGAAGCCATATGGTGTCACGATAAACATAGGGGCGGCTGTTGTCCGTAGTCTTCGGCATGTTCCATTTTTCGATGGGGTAGAAATGCAGAATTCCGGAAATCGTCGCATTACATATAAAGTGTGTAACGGGCAATACCAGGGATACCCAGGGGGAACCGTAGGATGTGGGGTTTCCGAAAACATCAAAGTGCGTGGGTATTTCCCCCTCCGCTCCGATTGCCAGAACCACGCTCAAGATCAGGCTCAGGATCATTATGACTCCCGAAACCGCCTCGATCACAATATGGTGAATCCTGATGTACAAAGCATTTGACATGGCCTTCTCCCGTTCAAATATCGATATCCAGCGGAGCATCTATGTCTTCTCCGACATATTTTCCGTTCTTTTTACGCTGTTTTACGCACTCGGTAAGCAGGTACTCGATCTGACCGTTTACGGAACGAAAATCGTCCTCCGCCCATTCTGCGAGCGCGTTATATAATTTTTCGTTTAGCCTTAACGGCACCTGTTTTTTCTCAGCCATATTTCACCGTCTTCTATAGATTAATACAGACTTCCGGAATTTACAACGGGTTGTGCGTCATGATTTCCGCAAAGAACCACCAGGAGATTCGAAACCATTGCGGCCTTTCTTTCTTCGTCAAGGTCCACCACATGGTTTTCGTTGAG
>DBVS01000123.1:0-1256 GCA_002308235.1 Lachnospiraceae bacterium UBA1258 | reverse complement strand
TCGATGATGGCGGATGCCTGCTGTCTTTGAAGCATTGCGGCAGCAATTTCGGGAGCGTAAGCAAGGTAGGTGATCCTGGATTCGATGATCTCGATACCCGCAAGATTTACGCGGTCCTGGATCTCTTTCTTTATCCTTTCGGCAACGATCTCGCTGGAGCCTCTTAAGGATCCTTCGTCAGCCTGTCCGTCGCCGGTGGTGTCAACGTTCTTCGCAACGTCGTAGGGGTAGATCCTTACGATGTTTCTGAGAGCCGCGTCACACTGAAGAGAAAGAAATTCTTTGTAGTTTTCAACGTTGAAGACTGCCTTTGCGGTATCAACGATCTTCCATGTTACGGCGATGCCGATCTCGATGGGGTTACCGAGGCAGTCGTTGATCTTCTGTCTGGTGTTGTTAAGAGTCATGATCTTAAGGGAAATTTTCTTTGAGACCATTTCTGCTGCCGTAACCGCTTTTACGTCACCGCTCTGGTTGAGTCTGGTGGTGGATGCGGGGTTAAGAGCGGTGCAGAAAGGATTTACCCAATAAAAGCCGTCGGCCTTAAGGGTTCCGATGTATTTTCCGAAAAGAGTCAGGACCATTGCTTCCTGAGGCTTCAATATCTTAAGGCCCAGGGCGAAGATCCATCCGAGGCAGGCATACAGGATACATACCACGAAAAGGCAGATCACAAGGGGATCGTTATAGCCTTCCGTCTCAAATTTTGTTGCGCCGAAAACAATTCCGGCAACAGCCGCTGCGTAAGAAAGCAAAATCAGGATAAGTGCGAACATTCCGTTCTTTCTTGCTTTTAAGATCTTTTCTGTCATGGTTATTCTCCTTTTCTATTCTTCTTTAACAATTGCCTTTAAGCCTACATAAGCTATGGCCGTGATAATTAAGTATAAAACTATTCTCAATGCACAGATAAGATATTCATTCAGTGCCATTCCGAGGAACACGCTTCCAACCAGCATGATCACCGTAAGGATCATGTTCAGGAAAAGGTAGAGGGTGGTGGCCATGCCCTGCTTTACCACTTCAATCTCGTTCTCCCAGTCAAGTTTTATAAACTTAACTCCCAGGAGACAACCGACTGTTGCCGAGAAAACGCAAAGCAGTGTTCCTTCAAGTAAGAAGATCACGATTTCGAAGATTGAAGCCTTGGCCGCTATGGAAAGGCACAGAGTTCCGATGAACTGGGCCGGAACGGAAATGTAGAGGTTTGCAAGGATCTTGCCTCTGTAGAGTTCCATTTTCTTTATGGGAAGGGA
>DBVS01000103.1 GCA_002308235.1 Lachnospiraceae bacterium UBA1258 | reverse complement strand
ATCTTATATTTCGCACGAATAATGATGTAAGCCGCTATCATGGCTAACAGCGGAACAGCCACCATGCCGACTCTTAACATAAGAGTCTGGGAGGGAAGGACTCCCGATATAAAGCCGTCGGCACTTGTAAGGGCATCTTCTCTTACCATGTTCCCGTTTCCGACTTCAACTTCAAGTTTGCTTATCTTCTGGCTCACGGCGTAAATTCCGCTGATGATCAGTATCAGGGACGCTGCGCCCTGGTTAAGGGCATTGGATAGCTTTGAAGCAAAGGATCTGATGGCGGAAATAATGCTGTCATGACGCTCTCCGAAGCGATATTCATCATACTCGGTGGTGTTGTTTACCATGACAATCAGCGCCAGATTAAAGAGTCCCTGGAAAAAGAAAATGAAAAATCCCGTAATATCAAGTATCACCACGTTCATTGGAATGAGATATCCGAAGGACAGGAACAAAAGATAACCCAAAACGAGCATTATTATGCAGGTTGTGAGGATCTTAAGCCTGTTAAGCTTTGCGGAAAGGATCGGATACACAAACTGCGCCGCAAGGGTTCCAAGCCCGTACATTACCGTAAAGAGAGTGATCAGGTCTCCGCTCTTTGAATAGCCGAATTCAAAATAAAAAAAGTTAACCGCCAAAAGCAGTAATAACTGCTGTCCCACGCAAAACAGGATATAAGCGATACCTACGCTTATAAGCTGGTCGTTCCTTGCAAGAATCTTAAACATACCTTTGAAAGAAACCTTCTCGCCGGAATCGATCCTTTTGCTTTCCGTAACACCGAAGAAAGTAAGGGTCTGAAAAAGGATGAAAAGAAGCGCCACTATAAGGGCTATTATGCGAAATGCAGCCACCGCATTTCCCGCGATCACTATGGGAACTACCCCCGCCACGGCAAACTGCCCTATGCACACAAACACGCCCATCAGTGTAACAAGAGTATCACGTTCTTTGGGATCGCTTGAAAGGCTGGGAAGCATACCCCAGTAAGCAATATCGTTTACCGTGTATGTCATTCCCCAAAGAAGATAAATCAGACAGAAGAATCCCACAAACAGCCAGCCCGTGGGCCTTACCGTAAACATCAGCACTATCACTGCGGCATTTAGAATGGCTCCCGCCAGAATAAAAGGTCTGAATTTGCCGCTTTTAAAATGACAGTTTTCGATGACGGCACTCATCATCAGATCGTTAACCGCATCCCAGATCATACAAATGACCATGGCCGCGGAAATGACCGTAAACTGCATGACCGTCAGTTCAAAGGTGTACTGAATGTAAGTAAGGATAAACATACTTACCAGTACATAAGCCGCGTCACGCCCCATTGCCCCCACGCAATAGCTCCACTTGGTTTTTTTGCTTATACCCGAATTCATAAGCCCTCCGATTATTATATTTTCTTATTTCATTATGAGCCGAAAAAGCATAAATTTCAACACTCCCTGCGCACTTAAAAGCCCCTGAAATACGCGCCCGGCCAAAGTTTCCGTAAGCGCCCGAAACACCTTGGCCGGATGCAAAATTTATAATTCGGTTTTATGCAAGGACCACTGCATTTTTCGATACGTCATACATGTACACTTCATCCGAAAGGACTTCGTCTTTTGATACTTCTGTGGCATTTATGGTCTTTACTATCTCTTTTAACGAAACGCTTGAATTTCCGGACATTGCCGGCATCAGAATAAGCTCATGGATAGAGCTGGGGATTATAAAGAAATCTCCTCCGTTTTTCTGCGAAAAATCCTTTAAGATGCCGTTATCCAGCATGCAGGCCGCTCCGTTGTGGCTGTATTCGTTGGTTAAAACATACATGGGTATTTTCTGATCTTCCTCGGAAAAAGCAGGCGCATCGCAGTTTTCTCCCCTTTCTTTCATCCGAAACAGGATATCGTTAAGCACATCTTCTATGGGCGTAACACGGCCCTTAAGGAGTTTCCTGTTGTTTGCAAGGGCATCCCGATACATTTCTTCAAGGGTTATTCCCCACTCGTCGAAATGGCTCTGATGAATAAGTATGGTGCCCGTGCCCGCTCCCGCCAGGTCTATCCTGCAATAAAATACCACCGCAAGATCAAGAAAGGGTACATAGGGTATCTTCTTTAAGAGCTTAGCGTTTTTCTCGGCGTTAATGAGTTTGCAGACTATTCTTTCCTTCATGCGGGAATAATCCGTAAAGAAAGAAAGGTCCGGAGTGTTTCCAAGCTTCGAAGCCTCATAATCCTCATAAATCTCATCGGCGATCTCATCTATCTCCTGCCCCCTTTTATACATGCAGTAAAAGCTGTCTAAATAGATGGTTGGCTGAATGATATTGCCTGTGCTTACAAATCTTAAGCCCTTTAAGGTGGTATTGTTGTTTTTAAGTACGCTGGTGGGTACGATCTCGCAGTCTTTTCCTGCTTTTTTTGATAATCTCTCGATCACCGCATTTTCAAATTCGTTGTAATTCATGGAAATTTCCTTTCAGATTTTTGTTAGATTAAATAGATTTTCAAGAAAAAAAGAAAAAAAATAAGGAGACAACTTTTGTTGTCTCCTGACATGATATGCAAAATCAAACTCTGGATAAGTATTCGCCTGTACGGGTATCGATCTTGATCACATCTCCCTGGTTTACAAAGAGAGGAACAGAAACCTGTGCGCCGGTTTCAACCGTTGCGGGCTTGGAAGCGCCGGTAGCCGTATCACCCTTGAATCCGGGTTCGGTCTCGGTAATCTCAAGTTCTACGAACAACGGAGGTTCAACTGCGAACACATTACCCGAAATGGAACAAACCTTAACCATTTCATTCTCTTTAACGAACTTAAGAGCATCTCCGATAGTCTCGGTGTTCAAAGCTATCTGCTCGTAGTTCTCGGTATTCATGAAATGGTAAAGATCGCCGTCATTGTACAAATACTGCATATCTGCTCTGTCGATACGCGCCTGAGGGAACTTCTCGGTAGGTCTGAAAGTACGTTCAACCACGCCGCCGTTTACGATGTTTTTAAGCTTCGTTCTGACGAAAGCCGCACCTTTACCGGGCTTAACGTGCTGAAATTCGATAATCTGGAAAACGGTACCCTCAACATCGATGGTGACGCCGTTTCTGAAATCACCTGCAGAAATCATGTTATTTCCTCCTAAAATTAAAAACACAAAATAATTCTGTATTATATTACTCTATGGCAAAGAATTTTTCAACAAAAACTTGATTGGCCGAGACTTTTTTTGTAGAAATGCAGCACGATCTTTTCAAGAATGCGCTTTAACACGATCTGGATTTCCTCTTTTTTATCAAGAGGCTTAACAAGAATGTTGTACATTCCCGTTCGTTTGGCGCCCCAAACGTCCGTAAACAGCTGGTCTCCCACAAAGAAAGTGTCGGACAGTGTCCCGCCCAAAACCTCAACAGCCTTAAGATAACCCTTTCTGCCGGGTTTTCCCGCTTTATAAATATACTTGGCACCAACGGGATCCGCAAAGGATTTTACCCTCGGTTCCTTGTTATTTGAAAGGAAAAGAATCGAATACCCCATTTCCTTTAACTTCAAAAGAAGCTCCAGGGACCGCTCGTTTTGAGGCGCCCCGTGAAAAACCAGGGTATTGTCGATATCAAATATTATATTTCTGTAGCCCTTCTTATACATGCCCTCATAATCCACCGTATATGCGGATTCGCACCACTCCGAAGGGAAAAACGTTTCAAACATCGTATTCCTCGCAAAAAGCAAAATAATAGGCGTCCCATTGGACGCCTCATTATATCATATTTGATTTCATGTGCAAACTTAGAACTTAACCACAACTTTACCGTCGTTGCTTGCAAACATTTCGTTTAAGTTCGAGGAAGAACCTACGAAATACTGATAATCCGCAAGCATCTTATCTTTCTTCATGTCGGAGATGGCCTTTTCCATATCGAGTCCGCCGATCTCAAAATCGGAACCGATATAAGAATAATCATCACCGGTATTGAAGTTAAGAGATATATTTTCGAGGTCCGCAGTGCGGCTTCTGTTATCCTGTACAGGCTGAATCTCGGGCTCTTTTACGAGGGCGGGTTCAGGTGCGATTATCTCAGCGGCTTTCGCAGCATCCTGCTGCTTAACGGTTTCAAGGTCAACCTTGGGGATGTCGCGTACGCTGTAGCTGTTATAAAGTCCGCCAAAATCGGAAATTCCGTTTATAGCCATCTTAGCCTCCTTCCTTGGAACATTGGTGGGAAAATTTTAAACCAATGCTTGCAAGAGTTTACATAATCACTTTACATATTGAATTATACAATATTCTTTTGTCCCTTGCAATAAGAGTATCGGCTATTTTCACGGAAAGTTTAGTCTTTTTTGACATATTTTGTTTTGGCCGCTTCCATGAGCTGTTTCGTATACTCATGCTGCGGGTGAAAATACAGGGTTTCTTTGTCCCCCTGCTCCACGATTTCGCCGTCTTTCATGATCATAACGCGATCGCATAAACTGTAAATTACACGAAGGTCGTGTGATATGAAGATGACTGAAAGCTTAAGTTCTTTTTTGATCTTTTCAAAGAGTTTGAGTATCTGGCTCTGAACGGTAACATCAAGGGCTGATACGGGTTCGTCCGCAATAAGAAGCTTCGGTTCCTGCATCAAAGCAGCCGCTATGCAGACACGCTGGCACTGGCCCCCGGAAAGGGTTGATGGGAGCCTGTCAAGAAGGTCCTCCGACAGATCCACCAGCTTTAACATTTCAAGGACCTTTGCTTTTCTTTGTTCCTTTGTCATGCCGCCCTTGATCTTTAAGGGTTCTTCCAGTATAAAACCAATGGTCTTTGCGGGATTAAGGGAGCCTTCCGGGTCCTGAAAGACCATCATGGGACGCTTTGAAAAATGATTTATCTTACCGGTCACGCCCTTTTTCTGGATCCCAAGGATCGCTCTTGAAAGAGTGGATTTCCCGCACCCTGATTCACCTGCCAAGCCTATGGTCTCTCCTTCCTCAACCGAAAAAGAAACATTTTTGACCGCAAAGAACGGTTTTTTGTCTTTTTTGAATTCGACGCTTAAGTCGGTTACTTCAAGGATTTTGTTCAAAGCAGATTCTCCGTTTGTTTATCAGATACCAAAGGGGCTCTTGGGAATTGCCGCTATAAGTTTCTTCGTATATTCGTCCTGCGGATTGTTAAAGATGTCATCACAAAGACCGCTTTCTTTAACCAGTCCGTGCTGCATGACTATTACTCTTTCGCAAAGAGTGTTTACCAGGCTTAAATCATGGGAAATAAACAATATGGCGGTCTGTCTCTCCCTGTTTATACGTTTTAGAAGTTCAACGATCTGGGCCTGGATAGTTACATCAAGTGCTGTTGTGGGTTCATCGCAGATCAAGAGCTTTGGCTGGATGATCATGGCAGCCGCTATCATGGCGCGCTGTCTCATGCCGCCGGAAAGCTCATGTGGATAACTTTCGTACACGGCCTCGGGGTTTTGAAGCTCCACATCCCTAAGTGCCTCGATGGCCCGATCCCTCATCTCGTTTTTATCCATGGAGGTGTGGATCCTTAAGCTCTCTTCCACCTGCCAACCCACCTTTTTAAGGGGATTTAAGGAATTCAGCGGCTCCTGAAATACCATGGAGATTTCGTTACCCTGTATTTTCCTCAATACGTTTCTTTTTATATCAAGAAGATTGATGCCTTCAAAGATGATATGTCCGCTCTTTTCCATGTCATGGCGGCTTAATAACCCCGCAATGGCCAAAGCGGTCATGGTCTTGCCGGAACCGGATTCTCCGACTATGCCCATGATATCGCCTTTGTTCATTTCAAAGTCCACATCCTGCACCAGAGTATCGGTGGTCTTTCTGTCATGGACCTTTATGCACAGATCTTCGACTTTAAGCATGCTCATGGGCTCATCCTTTCTCCGTGGCAGCGGAAAGCAGGGAAAATCCGAGTATCATGATCACGATGGTGATTCCCGGAAATACGGCTGTCATGGGATTGGTAAAGATATATGCCTGGGCTTCGGAAAGCATGCGCCCGAGGCTCGGGTTGGGAGGTGCCACGCCCATTCCGAGATAACTCATGCCCGCCTCCGCAAGAACGGCATTATTAAAGCCGATAAGGATGCTTGAAAGCATTACGGTCTTTAAATTCGGCAGAATATGGACCACAATGATCCTCAGGTGACCTGCGCCGAAAAGCCTCACACTTTGTATATAATCAAGATTCTTTATCTTAAGCACTTCCGAACGGATTATTCTTGCAAAGCTCGGGATAAAAGCAATTCCCAGGGCGAGAATAAGGGTGTTTCTTCCGCCTCCGTAAAGACCTATTACCAAAAGTGCAAGGAGCACGGAAGGAAAAGCAAGAACCGCATCATTAAGTCTCATAAGTATTTCATCGATCCATCCGCCGAAATACCCCGTAAGGGTACCTACAACGGTTCCGAAAAATACGCCTATCAGGACAACTGCTCCGGCAACGATCATGGTTTCTTTGACCCCTACCAGGACACGCGAAAAAACGTCTCTGCCGAACTGGTCGCATCCCATGATATGTTTAAGACTGATACTCTTTGAAACACTTGCGTCCATGGCCATGGGATCGTAGGGAGTGTAAAAAATGCCGAACAAAAGCATCAGGAACACAATTCCCGTAAGAACCAGTCCGATTATTAACTTAACCTTGTTGTTACCTGTCATATAAACCTATACCCTGATTCTTTTATCAAATGCTCTGTACATAAAATCAACCGCCAGATTGCTGATTACAACAAATACCGAAAGGAGCAGGATTATTGCCTGCACCATGGGATAATCGCGCCCCGAGATTGACGTAAGAAGGATCCTTCCGAGTCCCGGAACGCTGAAAACCTGCTCTACTATAATACTTCCCGCAATAATGTCCGCAAAGGTCATTCCAAGGAAGGTAATTACCGGAATCATGGCATTTTTCAAAACGTGCTTATAGAAAACCGCGCGGGTGGCATTACCCCTTGAATAAGCGGTAACCACGTAATCCTTGTTTGCTTCCTTTAAGGCCGTATCCTTTAAAAGCTTAACGACCATGGAAATCTTTGGAAGTGCGATGGCCAGGGCCGGAAAGAAAAGATAACCCACACAGCGAAGGAAATTGACCTTATAAGACACATAAGCCCCCGGTGTGAAGAGTTTAAATACAAACCCGAAAAGCAGGGTTATAAGGATTCCCGAAAAGAAGGAAGGGATCGCCATGATCAGCTGATTTAAGGACGTTAAGACCACATCCAGCTTCGAATCGCTTTTCCTTGCGGTATAAATGCCCAAAGGAAAAGCAACCGCCACGGTAAGGATAATGGCGATAACCGACAGTATCAGCGTCGTTCCGATCTTTTCGGAAAGAAGGGATGTTACTTTTTGATTGTAGCTGTAGGATTTCCCGAAATCACCGTGAAGGATGTTTAAGACCCACTCTCCATACCTTTCGGGCAATGGCCTGTCTAACCCCATCTCATGGGTGAGCTTTTCTATCTTTTCGGGGGTTGCTTCGGTACCGAGTCTGGAAACGGCGGGATTTCCGGGAATTACGGAAAAAGAAAAAAACACGAGAGCCGAAACCGCAAATAAAGTTATCAACGTCGTCAGTAACTTCTTTATTACGTATTTCATGCTCTCGCCTTTCTTTTGAAACTAAAAGCAGATTATTTAAGTCTTATCTTGCTGATATCCATTACATAAATCGGGTAGAATTCATAACCCGTATATTTTTTGTTGATTGCAACAAACTCAGCCAGGTCCTGGATATAAACATTGGCTGCGGTATTGGTAAGGATCCATTCGCAATCCTTGTAAAGAGCGGTTGCTTTGGCATCATCCGTCGTAGCAACGGCCTCGGCAAACTTGGCATCATACTCGCTGTTTGAGTAGTTGATGAAGTTCTTTCCGGAATCCGAAGTGAATCTTTCAAGCATTGCTCTTGCGGTCATCTGGGAAGCATCAACACCGACAACGGTTGCTTCGAAGTTACGTCCCACATAGGTATCCGCAACCCATGAATCCCATTCAACGAGTTTGATCTTCGCATCAACGCCGATCTTCTTAAGCTGCTCTACGATAACCGTTGCGGTATCGATATGAGGCTGATAGTTTGAAGGAACGGTGATGGAGAAGGAAAGACCCGTCTCATATCCGGCTTCTTTAAGAAGAGCTTTTGCTTTTTCAAGGTCTGTCTTATATACATCCTTGGTTTCGTCAATGTAGTACTTTCCGAATGCGGGGAACATGGAAGAACCGATGACGGTACCCTTTCCCGCAAAGGAAATGTTCAAAATTTCCTGACGGTCAATTGCGTAGCAAAGAGCCTGTCTTACTCTCTCGTCCTTGAAGGGCTCGAAAGCGTTGTTTAAATACATGGCCTGAACCAGGTTCATGGTTCCTTCGAGGATATCGAAGTTTCCGTCCTTAAGCTGGTCGACCTGAGTGGTGGTCACTCTGGCGAAAAGATCGACAGAGCCGCCGAGAAGATACATAACGATGGAATCGGCACTTGCACAGATCTTAAGGGTTACGTCCTTGATGTGGGCCTTCTCTCCCCAGTATCCGTCGAAACGGGTAAGAACGATATTCTCCTGAGGAGAACGGGATACGTATTTGTAAGGGCCGGTACCGATGGGGTTGGTATCGGGATTTGCATTACTCTTCGGTATAATGGCCATTGTCATATACTGAAGAAAATCCGTATCTTTCTGATTGAGAGTTATTATAATGTTCTCGCCTTCGGCACGATATTCCTTAATATTGGAAAATGCCGAAGCATAAGCACTTGAGCTGTCTGCATCGGCATTCTTTTGAATACAAAATAGTACGTCGTCCGCCGTTACAGTGCTTCCGTCATGGAACTTAACTCCCTTCCTCAAATGGAATGTGTAGGTAAGCCCGTCTTCTGAAATTTCGTAGCTGTCAGCCACGGCGGGGTTCAGATCACCATTCTTATCGGGTTTAACAAGACCCTCAAAGATATTAAACAGAATTTCCTTCGTTCCTGCCGCCACTGCAACGTGGGGGTCAAGACTGTCCTCAAGGTCCTGGGGAATTCCGATGGTGATGGAAGAAGAATCCGCCTTGTCGCTTCCGCATCCGCAGAATGCAACAGTCAGAGTGGCCGACATCAGAATGAGCCCCATGATTTTTTTGATGGTTTTCATCACAATGTCTCCTGTCTTCTATAGATTTATTAAATTGACAAGTTACAAAATAATACAATTAATCCGAAACGTCAACAGGAAATTTTATTTATCCAAAACGCTTCTGAGTTCATCCATAAATGTGTTGACATCCTTAAATTCACGATAAACCGAGGCAAATCTTACATATGCAACGGCATCGATGTCCTTAAGTTTGTTCATGACCTTTTCACCGATAACACGGCTCTCGACTTCTCTTTCCTCAAGACTGGAAATCTCGGTCTCAACCTCGTCAACAAGTTTGGTGATCTGCGCAGCCGTGATGGGACGCTTATGGCAGGCGCGAAGCACACCGCCTTCAAGCTTTACCCTGTCGTAGGTCTCGCGATTCTTGTCTTTCTTGATAACGATGAGAGGAATAGTCTCTACTTTTTCATATGTCGTGAAGCGCTTGCCGCACTCGTCACAGATACGGCGTCTGCGTATGGTGTTGTTATCCTCTGCAGGCCTGGAATCGATAACTCTGGTGTCTGCGTTTCCGCAAAAAGGACATTTCATGGCATACCTCTTTTAGATTTATTTTTTTGTAAGGAAAGAAGGAATATCAAGTGTACGCAAATCCACGTTACTCTTAAGGTTCTTTGCAGGCTCCGTAAGAGAATCGGGAGTGATGGTCTCGGTGGCTGCGGCCGTATTGAACATAGGCTTTACGGCTGCGGTATTGGTCCTGATACCCGAGAAAGAAATCCTGTCGTTAACGGGAGTAAGACCGGTGGCAATAACGGTGATGGTACAGGTCTCCTGCTCTTCCTTTGAATACATGGCACCGAAGATGATGTTGACATCGTCGCCGGTAAGCTCTCTGACATAATCAACGGGATCTGATACATCCTGAAGGGAAATATCTCCGGATACGTTGATGATAACGTTTCTCGCACCGCTGATATTGGTCTCGAGAAGCGGGCTCTCCACTGCCATCTTGACAGCGTCGATAGCCTTATTGTCGCCCTTTCCGGTACCGATACCGATATGAGCAACGCCCATGCCCTTCATAACTGTCTGAACATCGGCAAAATCCAGGTTTACGAGTGCGGGAGTATTGATAAGATCCGTAATACCCGTAACAGCCTGCTGCAATACTTCGTCTGCTTTCTTAAAGGCATCCTGAATGGATGTCCTCTTATCTATAATCTCAAGAAGCTTTTCATTGGGGATAACCGTAAGAGTATCCACGTGCTCCTTGATCTTTTCGATACCGCTTACGGCATTAACCATGCGCTGCTTTGCTTCAAATCTGAAGGGCTTGGTAACCACGCCGACGGTAAGGATTCCCATTTCTCTGGCAAGACGCGCAATAACGGGAGCAGCACCGGTTCCGGTTCCGCCGCCCATACCGCAGGTAATGAAGATCATATCGCATCCGCGGATCGCGTTCTGAAGCTCTTCGCTGGATTCCTCGGCTGCTTTTTCACCGATCTCGGGCTTGGCTCCCGCACCGAGACCTTTGGTGATCTTCTCACCGATCTGGATGAGTTTGGGTGCTCTGCAAAGCTGAAGTGCCTGCTTATCGGTATTGACACCGATCAATTCCACCCCTGATATATTCTCGTCTACCATTCTGTTTATAGCATTATTTCCGGCACCGCCGACACCGATAACGATGATCTTCGCGGCTGTTCCGGCATCATTACTGATTATCTCAAGCAAGGTACTTCCTCCTTATACATCCAAAAACTCACACAAACTATAATATAATTAATTTGTCAAAATCGCAACATGAATTATTAGAATTATTTTATTTTTTTGTGAGTTTTAAAACAAGATCCTTGAACGCATCTCCGCGTTCCTCAAAATTTTTAAAATACCCGTAGCTGGCCGCCGCAGGGCTTAAAATACAGGCATTTCCGGGTTTCATCTTACTTACGGAAAAAGAAACCGCCTCTTCAAGGTCCTTGACGCAAACCACCTCGGGACCACCGGGCTTTTTCCCAAACAATTCGAAAATTCTGGCACCCGCATCATACATGCAGACTACGTAATCAAGCTTGGAGGTATGAAGATAATCCACCAGTTCCCCGTACTCAAGGTTTCGTTCCATTCCGCCCAGCAACAGGATGCTTGCGTTTTTCACGGTTTCTACGGCACTTATGGCGGATTTTACCGTAGTCGAAATGGAATCGTCGTAAAAATCCATGCCGTTTACGCTTAGAAATCTTTCCAGCCTGTGGGGTAGCGGTTCAAAGGTCTCTACAGCCCTCTTAAAAGCCTCCCCGGAAACTCCGAGTCCCTCACAGGCCGCCCATACAAATGCACAGTTTAACAGATTGTGATCTCCCATGAGTTTGACTCCCTGCAGTTCGTCAAAGCTCTTAAAGGGCAGGTTCTTTGCGGTGACCTTCACAAGTTTCGACCGGCAATCGCTGTCGATATGCTCGTTTAAAACGGTTTCCTCCGTGGTGAAAAGAAGGTCCGAAGGCTTCTGGTTAAGATAAATGTTTTTCTTTGCCGCCGCATACTTTTCTCTGGTTCCGTAATGGTCTAAGTGGTCTTCGTATATGTTTAAAAGAATCGCACGTCCCGGAGATGTCTTTAAATATTCAAGCTGGTGACAGGAAAGCTCTGTAACGATGACCGTATCGGGCTTTATTTCATCCTCGATGTCAAACACGGGAATACCGATATTTCCGGCAAGTAAGGCTTCTTTGCCGGCGGTCTTGAGTGTATGATAAAGCAGGGATGACGTGGTGCTTTTACCTTTGGTGCCGGTTATGCCTATAATTGAATCCCTGTGCTTTTGCATGAAAACTTCGGTCTGGGATGTAATGAGACCCGGATACTCGCTCACAGGCTTCTTTAAGACCACTCCCGGGCTCTTAAAAACAACATCGTAAGCTTCGGGGCTGTCGAGATACCCCTCTCCCACTATGGCGGTAACGCCTTCCGGAAGGTCGTTTGAAACATCCTTCATGTCCGCAACCGCAAGTTCTGCGTAACCGCCGCACTCGCGGAGCACTTTCATGGTAGAGCGTCCTTCTCTGCCGTAGCCTAAGATCAGGACTTTTTTATTATCGATTAAGGTCTTTATCAAATCTCTCACTTTTAATTCCTCTTAATCGGGTTCAAAGGATACTTTCCTGGTATTTTCGTCGTAATTTTCCATTCGAAGGGTCCCGCTCATGCCGGTAAGATTCTTCAGGATGGATGGAAGGTTCATTATCTTAATGTCGAGATTGTTCTCGTTTCCCAGGTTGACGGTTATCTTTCCCCTGTAGATCACGATGTCACCGTTTTCTTTGAAATACATCTTTTCGGCGTCCACATTGTACTTTGTCATCAGTTTTGTTATGTTCAAAACCTTTGCAAAAAGTTTCGGATCCGATGCGGGCAGTTTTTCATAAAGCACGACATAATCAAAATCCACACCCACGACCTCGGGAATACCCTCGGTCTTTACCGTGGAGCTTTCCACCACCACTCCGTCTCTGTCAAAATAAATATATCTTCCCAGATACTCGATAAAACCCGCCAGGGCCTTTTCGTAAACGCTTATGTGAACGGAATTGGGCGAAAGGATCTTAACGCTTATAGTCTCCACAAAGGGAATGTCTTTGATCTCGCGGTTCTTGTATTTGTACGAAAGATATATGGAATTGTTTCCGAATCTTCCGGTCATTACCAGATTTTTGATTTCTTCGTCCGTATAGTGGAAATTGCCGTCGATGGTAACGGTTTCCACTGTATAGTTCTTAAGTATATAAAATATGCCGCCCGTGATAAGTCCCGCCAGGATAACAAGAACCAGGAGGATTTTCACAAAAAGGGGCAGTTTTCTTTTATTCTTCTGCTTCATTATCCTCTCCGTCTTTATCCTCTGCGGGTGCAGGTGCAGGCGCTTCCTTAAAGTCGGAATGACGGGCCACATTCATCACAAGCCCGATCTCCATAAGGATAAAGATAACGCTGGAACCGCCGTAGCTTATGAAAGGAAGGGGCATACCGGTGTTGGGGATCGAGTTGCTTGCAACCGCTATATTGATTATTACCTGAATGGCTATATGGGCAAAAACGCCGGTAACAAGAAGGTTTCCGAACATATCGGTACAGTAAACGCTTGCATCACGGATCCTCCATAAAAGAAGGATGAACATAAGGATGACCGCAAGTCCGCCGAAAAGTCCCAGTTCTTCACATATAATCGAAAAGATCATGTCGTTGGATGCTTCGGGAAGGAATCCCAGTTTCTGCATACTCTTGCCAAGACCCTTACCCCAGATCCCGCCGGAGCCGATGCCGTAAAGGGACTGAAGTATCTGGAAACCTTTGCCGTCCGCGTAGGCTTCGGGATTAAGCCATGCAAGAATTCTTTCTCCTCTGAATCCGAGGCTTCCGCTGCCTGCGCCCTTTACGATCAGAATGATCAGGGCAACCGTACCTATGCCCGCAAGAGCCAGAAGAATATAGAGTTTATAGCACTTGGGAGCCGCTATCATAAGCATGCATGCCGCAATCAAAGCCACAATGATCGCAGAACTTAAGTTGGTTGTAATGAAATATAACATTGCGCTTATGATTCCCGCGGGAATAAGCGTAAGAAGCACTCCCTTCCAGGAGGTGCGTTCTTTGTTGCTCATTTTTGAAAGAAGCGTCGCCGTAAAGATGATTATTCCGATCTTTACGATCTCCGCAGGCTGTATTGACATACCGAAAACATAAATCCAGCGTCTCGCACCGTTAATGGTACGTCCCAAAGGCAGAACCAAAAGGATACAAAGGATCGAAGCAAGGTAAATAAGAAGGGCAAACCTCTTGTAAATTCCAAAGGGAATAAAGCTTACGACGACCATCATAAAAAGACCCACCGCTACGGAAATAAGCTGTCTTCGAAGGAAGAAAAGCCCGTCCCCGTCATGGGCAAGGGAAGAAGCATAGGAACTGGTGGAAAATACCATTACTAGTCCGAATGCCAGCAGGAAAAGCACAATGAAAAGGAGTGAAAAATCAAAATACCTTTTGTTTCCGAAAAGAAATTTCTTGGGTTGCATGCTTTCACCTATACAAACAAAGCAAATGAAACCGCACAGAGAAGTATCGTTACAAGGGTAAACATGTAAACGACCTTGGTCTCCGTCCAGCCTCCGAGTTCAAAATGATGATGGATGGGTGTCATCCTGAATATGCGTTTTCCGTGAGTTGCCTTAAAATAAAGCACCTGAATAATCACGCTCAATACTTCCACGAAATAAATGACCGCAATAATGGGAAGGAAAAGTTCAAGATGAAGCAAAAGCGCGATGCCGGAAACAAGTCCGCCCAGGGCCAGGGAACCGGTATCTCCCATAAATACTTTTGCTTTGTAAACATTATATACAAGAAAGCCCATAAGACTTCCCATAAATACGGCACAGACCACCGGCAGGTCGCTCTTTAAAACGAGCCCGATGGCAAGAAGAAAACCGAGAATCGCCGTAGTTACGCTTGATTCAAGGCCGTCCACACCGTCGGTGAAATTGGATCCGTTGGCGGTGCCCACAATGATAAATACACAGATCGGAACAGAGAATACGCCGAAGTTTACGCTCTTACCCGCCATAAAGGGAATGAGACTTGAAAACTCATATCCATCCATGAAATACAGGTACAAAGAAAAGGCTGTGGCCGCAATGGTCTGCAAAACAAGCTTCTGCCATGCTCTCAAGCCTAAAGACCGTTTCAATACCACCTTGATATAGTCATCGATAAAACCTATCCCCGCAAAGACCCAGGTAAGGATCAGCATGGGAATCATTTCTTTACAGTCTTTTATAAAGAAAAGGCCTACAAGAGTAGAAGAAATAAGGAAAATAAAGCCTCCCATCACCGGAGTTCCCGCTTTTTTAAGGTGGGATTCGGGGCCGTCTTCCCTTTCCGTCTGGCCTGCTTTTATCCTTCTTAAAACAGGAATAATAAGCCGTCCTGCGATAACGCTTACGATAAATGCGGCTATACCCGCAAAGATCAGTGTTTTAGCCATAAATTCGGGGCGCAGGGTCAATTTCCGTTTGTTGCGCCTTCCTCCTTCTTTTCTTCATCTTCGGATTCTTCCCCGCGGTTTGTAAGAACGGAAAGATCCAATTCCTCAAGTTCCTGCTTCTGTGCGTCCGTCAGTTCTTCCGTCATGGGAATATTCAAATAAGGGAGTATGTCCGTAAGTATCTGTTTTGAAACTATGGACGAATATTTTGCGTCCTCCTGCTTTGAAACATTGGGACGATCGATAACAACATAGCAGATGATCTCGGGATTATCCGCAGGTACGTGACAGGCAAAAGAAACCACGTACTCTCCGTTTCCTCTCGGAACGGTTTCGGCCGTACCGGTCTTACCGCCGATGGCATAGCCCGCGGGCTTTGCTCTCCAGCCGGTTCCGTCGGTAACAACGGCATTGCAGTAATCTCTGATTATATCGGAGGTGTTGTTGGAAATAACCTGTTTGATGAGTCTGGGCTCAATGTTCTTTACCACAGAACCGCTTGAACTCAATATTTTTGAAACAACGTGGGGTTCATAATAGTAACCGCCGTTTACAAGGGCCGCATAGCCTGCAGCCATCTGGATCATGGTCACGTTAAAGCCCTGTCCGAAGCTCGAGGTGGCAAGTTCGGAGGCATTAAGGGTCTTTTCGTTGAAAACAAGGGCATCCGTGCGGCTCTCACCCGCCAGATCGATGTTAGTACGAAGGCCTATATTGAATACGCTCTGATAATCAAGAAAGTTCTTTGCGCCGATCTTTTCAACCATCTGCATGAGGGCCACGTTACAGGACTGGGCAACAGCACCCTTTACCGTAAGCCAGCCGTCACCGTTTGTGTTGTGGCAGGCAATCTCATGATTGGCAACCACCAGAGAGCCTCCGCAGAAATATGATTCATTTCCCTTAATGGTGCCCGTTTCAAGGCCCATGGCCACGGTGAAGGGTTTCATTACGGAACCGGGCTCGTAAGTATCCGCAATACAGTAATTCTTCCAAAGAGCATCGTAAGCATCCCTGAGGGTACCCTCTTCGCTCATTTTCTTAAGATCTTCTTCGGTATAAAGGCTGCTAAGATCCATGGGATCGTTTAAGTTATAGTTGGGATAACTGGCCATGGCCAGAACTTCGCCCGTATTCGCACGCATGACGATACAGCCGATGTTGTTGGCACCAAGGCCCTTTCTGGCATTGTCCTTGTACTGGTCGCTGAAGGCCTTAAGGCGTTTTTCGACCATCATCTGGATATTGGCATCGATAGTGGTCACCAGAGTGTTTCCGTCGGTGGCGGGAATGGTGGTGGTCTCCATCAAGGCCTCATCGCTTAAGTAGCCGTATCTTCTGCCGGCGGTACCCGTAAGCACATCGTTATAGTATTCTTCCAGTCCGTAGGAAGCATTTCCGTCGGAAAGGGAAAAACCTATCACATCGCAGGCAAGAGAATTCTGGGGATAGTATCTGACATAGTATTTTTCGAACCAGACGCCCGTTATATCCTTGTTATAAAGGCTCTGCTCAAGATTTCCCTCTTCCGGTTTGGTGATAAGGGGAAGGAAACGGCTCATTTCCTCGTAGGTTATGCCGCGTTTCACCACATAATACTGGGAATCGGGAACTGCCTCGATATACTTGTTTACGGTAACTCTGTCTGCTCCGAAAATATTGACAAGAGCCTCAACAGTAGTCGTTTGAGCTATATTATTTCCGTTTGATTCATTCTTTAAGCGAAGCTGTTTAACATCAAGGATGACGTTATACACCTCTTTGCTGGCGGCAAGGACGGTACCGTTTGCATCGACGATCTCACCGCGTTTGGCGTTTATCACCTGGGAATCGTATATCTGCTGTGAAAGGATCTTCTGCTGATAGACCGCGCTGTTGTCTCTGGTAATAAAAAAAAGGCGCACAGACAATGCAACAAAAACAAGGAGTACTGCTAAAAAGAATACTCCCAGTCTGTTTGAAACACTTCTGGCGCGGCCTCTTTCCGCCGACTTGGCTGCTTTTTTATTACTGCTTTTTACCAAAATAACACCTGCATCAGTCCGACAGGTCGTTTATCTGCCTCACATAATCGCTGTTCTCGCGAGTATAAGCGATAATCTGGTCTTCCGACGCATAAACCATGCCGAGTTCTTCGATTGCAATCCGCTTGATCTCATCAAAGTCAACTGCATTTATCATTTTACTATACTCATCGTCATTTGCAAGTGTTAAGTTGTTGAGTGCTGTCTGATGAACGGAAATGCTGTCGGAAAGGGAAGTTATCTCCGATTGAAGTTTTAAGTAAGAAATAAGCGCATATCCCATAACGACAACGGCAGCGGCAAGAAAGAGAACGTAAACAAAGCCCATGTGCATCTTGTGAGCTTTCTTTCTTTCTCCCCTTAAGGTTCTTAAAGGTTCACCGGTGGGTGCCTCTTCGATAGCCTTGCGAACGTCGATGTTTCTTGCGGCGTTTCCGTACATGTAAGGTGTTCTGTTATTGAATTGTCTTCCCTGACGTGTGTCGTTCATTGCTTATATCCTCTCAAAAATACGAAGCTTGGCGCTTTTGGATCTTGAATTTTCGTTTAACTCTTCTTCCGAGGGAACTATGGGTTTTCTCGTAACCGTGTGTCCCAGAGGTTTTCTTCCGCATACACATACCGGAAAGTTCGGCGGGCATATGCAGGGGTTTTCTTTTTCTTTGAACTTATCCTTTACTATCCTGTCTTCCAGGGAATGGAAGGTTATTATTGCTATCCTTCCTCCGGGATTTAAGAAATCTATCATCTCGTCAAGAGATTCTTTAAGGACTTCCAGCTCGTGGTTGCACTCGATCCTGATGGCCTGAAAGGTTCTCTTTGAAGGATGGCCTCCCGTTGCCTGAATTTTCATGGGAATCGAAGCTTTGATTATCTCGTTTAATTCAAAGGTGGTTTCTATGGGCTTTTCGGCCCTTGCTTCCACGATGTGCTTTGCTATGTTTCTTGCGAATCTGTCTTCGCCGTAGTTTTCGATTATCCTTGCAAGATCTTCTTTTGAGTAGGTGTTTACGATATCTCTCGCGGTAAGGCTTGCATCCTTATCCATCCGCATATCAAGGGGAGTGTCGAATCTGTAGGAAAAACCTCTTTCCTCGTTGTCAAGCTGGAAGGAAGAAACTCCAAGGTCAAGAAGAATTCCGTCCAGTCCCTTTACACCCATGTTTTTAAGGATTCCAATCGCTTCTCTGTAATTGGATTTGATGATCGTTACGCGGTCTTCAAAGGGTTTTAGTCTCTCGGATGCTGCCTTTATGGCATCTTCATCCTGATCCACTCCGTAAAGTCTTCCTTTGTCCGAAAGTTTTGAAGCGATTACGGAAGAATGTCCCGCTCCTCCAAGGGTCCCGTCAAGATAAGCTCCGTCGGGTTTTATGTTGAGGCCTTCTATGGTCTCGTTAAGCATTACCGAATAATGTTTGAATTCCATCTTAGATTCCCAGGTCCGCCATCTTCTCCGCTATCTCGTCCATGTCACCGGCCATTGAAGCGTCGTCCCATTTATCTTTGTTCCAGATTTCTATGCGGCTTGCGACTCCGATAAGCACCACGTCCTTATCAAGTCCCGCGAAAGTTCTTAAAACCTGAGGAAGAAGGATCCTTCCCTGTTTGTCGGGTTCTACCTGGGCTGCACCCGCCAGCATGAATCTTACGAATGCTCTGGCGTCTTTGTTGGTAAGGGGCAAAGCCTTTAATTTCTCTTCCAGAAGTGTCCATTCGCTCGGAGCATACACAAACAGGCAGCCGTCCAGTCCTTTCGTAACAACGAATTCGTCGCCCAGTTCCTCTCGGAACTTCGAAGGAATGATGAGTCTGCCTTTTTCGTCCACTGTGTGATTGTATTCACCCATAAACATACTCATCACCTACTTCAGAACGAATTTACCACTTTTCACCACATCTTTACCACTCTCTACCACTTATACCCACATTTTAATAAAGTTTTAAGATAAATGCAAGGGTTTTTTTCACGAAAAACCGCGATTTTATGCGGTTTGGGGACAAAAAAAGAGCCTTGCACACAATATTGTGCAAGGCTCTTTCGAATAGCACTATATATAGTTATGTCAACAAAAATAATTATTCGTTAACACTATACATTGAATCTGAACAGAATCACATCTCCGTCTTTGACCACGTAGTCCTTTCCTTCCATGCCTACCAGTGCTTTTTCTCTGGCAGCCGCAAGGGAACCGCATTCAAGAAGGTTCTTGTAATTGACGACTTCGGCTTTGATAAAGCCTCTCTCAAAATCGGAGTGTATCTTTCCGGCCGCCTGAGGTGCCTTGGTACCCACTTTAATTGTCCAGGCTCTGCACTCGTCTTCACCGGCGGTCAAAAAGCTCATAAGACCCAGAAGTCTGTAGGATGCGGCTATAAGTTTATCAAGGCCCGATTCCTTAAGGCCCAGTTCTTCAAGGAACATCTGCTTTTCGTCATCTTCCATTTCGGCGATCTCCTGCTCGATCTGGGCGCTGATCACGAACACTTCGCTTCCGTCTTTCTTTGCAAACTCTCTTACAGCCTGAACGTACTTATTGGAATTTCCGTCATCGGCGCAGTCGCTCTCAGCTACGTTTGCTGCGTATATTACGGGCTTTGCGGTAAGCAGATTATACGAAGCAAAGAACTCCCTTAAATCCTCGTCATCGGGAACTTCAAAGGTCTTTGCGAGTTTTCCCGCCTCAAGATGCTTGTAAACCTCCTGGGCAAAATCGCGTTCCTTGGCGTATTTCTTGTCGTTGTTTGCGGCACGGGATACCTTTGCGATTCTTCTCTCCAGTATTTCCATGTCAGAAAAAATAAGTTCAAGATTGATTGTTTCGATATCTCTGACAGGATCGATGCTTCCGTCCACGTGGATAATGTTTGAATCGTCAAAACAGCGTACCACATGGACAATGGCATCCACTTCCCTGATGTTGGCAAGAAACTGGTTTCCCAGGCCTTCGCCTTTGGATGCGCCTTTGACAAGTCCCGCAATATCCACGAACTCGATGGTTGCGTGGGTCACTTTCTTTGTATTGTAAAGCTTACCCAGGGCCTCCACTCTCTCATCGGGCACCGGAACCACGCCGATATTGGGATCTATCGTCGCAAAGGGATAGTTTGCGGCCAGAGCCCCTGCCTTTGTAAGCGAATTAAAAAGTGTGCTCTTCCCGACGTTGGGAAGTCCCACGATTCCTA
>DBVS01000142.1:12495-13666 GCA_002308235.1 Lachnospiraceae bacterium UBA1258 | reverse complement strand
ATTATGCATAAAAATTCTAAGGAGCAAAAGACATGAAAGAAAAAGTTATTCTCGCTTACTCGGGCGGACTTGATACCACCGCCATCATCCCCTGGCTTAAGGAAAACTTCGACTATGAAGTTATCTGCGTCTGCGTTGACTGCGGACAGGGCGAAGAACTGGACGGACTTGAAGAAAGAGCAAAATACTGCGGAGCGGAAAAGCTTTATATAGAGAACGTTGTGGATGAGTTCTGTGACGACTATATCGTTCCCTGCATCAAGGCCCATGCGGTTTATGAGAACAAGTACCTTCTCGGAACCTCCATGGCCCGTCCCCTTATCGCAAAGAAACTTGTTGAGATTGCCAGAAAAGAAGGCGCTACCGCTATCTGCCACGGCGCTACCGGTAAAGGAAACGACCAGATCAGATTTGAGCTGGGCATCAAGGCCCTTGCTCCCGATCTTAAGATCATCGCTGCATGGCGTAACGAAAAGTGGACTCTAGATTCGAGAGAATCCGAGATCGAATACTGCAAGCAGCACGGCATCGAGCTTCCTTTCTCCGCAGACAACTCCTACAGCCGTGACCGTAACATCTGGCACATCAGCCACGAAGGTCTTGAACTTGAGGATCCCGCAAACGAGCCCAATTTCGATCACCTTCTTGTTCTCGGAACGACTCCCGAAAAGGCTCCCGAAGAAGGCGAATACGTTACAATCTCCTTTGAAGCGGGTGTTCCCACCGCCATCAACGGCGTTAAGAAGAAGGTTTCGGACATCATAAAGGATCTTAACAAACTCGGCGGAAAGCACGGCATCGGTATCGTCGATATCGTTGAAAACCGCGTGGTTGGCATGAAGTCCCGCGGCGTATATGAAACACCCGGCGGAACCATTCTTTATGAAGCACATCAGCAGCTTGAAGAGCTTATCTTGGACCGCGACACTTATCGTGAAAAGCAGGAAATGGGCAACAAACTTGCTCAGATCGTATACGAAGGAAAGTGGTTTACCCCTCTTCGCGAGGCTGCACAGGCTTTCATCGACGTAACACAGCAGTATGTTACCGGCGAAGTTAAGTTTAAGCTTTATAAGGGTAACATCATCAAGGCCGGAACCACTTCCAAGTACTCTCTCTACAATGAAAAGATTGCTTCCTTCACCACCGGTGACCTTTACGACCACCATGA
>DBVS01000142.1:11418-12387 GCA_002308235.1 Lachnospiraceae bacterium UBA1258 | reverse complement strand
GGATTCGCCGCCATGGGTATAGATAAACTTAAAGCAAAAAAACACGCATGGCGGATTCCCGAAGCCACGCTTTTTTCGATTGCAATAATCGGAGGAAGCCTTGGCTCGATAATCGGCATGCGTGTATTTCATCATAAGACCAAACACAAGAAATTCACTGTCGGTCTTCCGTTAATCTTTCTTTTGGAGCTTGCTCTGGCGCTGGCTCTCGTTTTCAACCCCGGGATTAAGATCTCCATCCTCTGATCAAAGTACCAGGGAATCACCCGCACCTTCTTCATGATAAATGCAGCTTTGGTTTTTACCCGAGTGCTTGGCGGCGTAAAGGGCGGCATCCGCTCTTCTTCTAAGCTCGCCGTAATTGATCCCGTCCTGCGGGAAGCAGGAAACACCCACACTCAAAGTAACTCTTACGCTCTTCATGCCGTCGGAATAGATGCCGTCGGCCTCTTTGCAGAGCCTTGAAGCCTTGTCCGCAACGATACGAAGGCCGGTTTTGATACTGTCGGGAGAAAGAAGCAAAAGTACCGCAAATCCGTCCCCTCCCACACGTCCGATACAGTCCTTCTCCGAGAAGATAAGGCCGATCTTTTTGGCGACTTCACCTATGATCTTATCGCCTATAACGTGTCCGAAAGTATCGTTTATATTCTTAAAGTTATCAATGTCTATAAGGTACAGCGCATACAGGCTTCCGCCGGATGCTTCGGAAAGTTCTCTCTCCGCCCTTGCTTCAAAGGATTCTCTGTTGAATACGCCGGTAAGCTGGTCGTTTGAATCCTTGAACTTAAGCACATCTTCGTTTCCGGACTCGGCTTCCGCATTGGTAATGCTTCCCACGATTCCCCTGATCTTTCCGTCGGTTCCGAAATTCACCACACTCCTGATCTTAAACCACCTGTGCACATTATCGGAACAAAGAAGCCTTGCTTCGGTATTCATGCCGGATTCCGAGTGTGCGTCAAGGGA
>DBVS01000142.1:10034-11318 GCA_002308235.1 Lachnospiraceae bacterium UBA1258 | reverse complement strand
CAGGCCCGTATCTCCCGATAGTTCAAGGCGGGCCTTTGAGGCGTCATATTCAAAAATGATGGCCTTGTTATGCTGGGACGCAAGGCGGTATTTTTCGTTGCTTTTTACCACTGCGGAATCGCTTCTCATAAGAAGGATAACCGAAATGAGCACTATGGTTGCGGCGATGGCTATTCCCGCCATCAGGATTGCCATAAATCCCGCGATTTTTCTGAGGCTTGAGTTTAAAGCTTCATTGGGAAGCACTACGGCCAGTACCCAGTTGTAATCACCTACGGGAGTGATAATGGCGTATTTCGCATCTCCGTCGATATCGTATCTGTAGGAAACGGTCTCGTCTCTGTTAAAGATATTGTCATCGGCGTAATGTACCGCTCCGCCTCTGGTTTTCCATGAACCTCGAAGAGAAAAGTATTCTTTATCCGGAACCTTGGAAAATACGGCAGGATCGGAACTTGCAAGAACGCTTCCTTCCTTTGTCATAAGAAAGCTTACGCCTGTGGCGATCTCACCGCTTGCCTTTATTATGTCCGAAAGCATGTTGCGATCGAAGATACCGAAAAGCACGGCAACACAGGTCTCGTTCTTTACGATGGGCATGGATATTATCATTACCTCTTCCGAATATGCGGAAAAGCGCATCAGGTCCGAAACGAAGACTTTGCCTTCCATCGATTCCCTAAAGAAACGCTCCTCTTCCACATTTCCCAGAAGATTTCCGTAGCAATCCACCGCTTCCCCGTAGGTGGTGGCCACTGCAACCGCCTTGAAGTTTCCGATGTTCTTCGTCAGTTTTACGATATTTTTGACCGAAGTAAGACTGTCGGGTTTACATGATTCAAAGAGTCTCGTCGAGGATTCAAGCAGGATCTCGTGGCCGCTTAAGGTCGCGTTCAGGGCCGTTGCCATGGCTTCTGCTTTTTCCTCCACAAAGGACTCCGAAACATTGGTTATGGTCGCTTCCGTCCGCATTATAAAAAGATAAAAACTCAGCGCAACAATGCTTATCGACACAAGACCGCTTACGATCACCAGACGGTATCTTTTCAAAAAAGTCTTCAATGTATTTGTATTCCTCCGCGGGCCGGCGGTTTTCCGCTTAAGACCCGGATTTCAAGAATTGTCTTACTCAGCGAGAGCGATGATCTCCACTTCGCATAAAACATTCTTGGGAAGAGTCTTTACCGCCACACAGCTTCTGGCGGGCTTTGAGGTAAAATATCCGGCATAAACCTCATTGAAGGCCGCAAAATCAGCCATGTCTGCCAAAAAGCAGGTGGTCTT
>DBVS01000142.1:3449-9924 GCA_002308235.1 Lachnospiraceae bacterium UBA1258 | reverse complement strand
ATGATGGCGATCTGTCCCGATGCAAATAAAAAACCGTTCGCAACGATTCCCTGTGAATAAGGTCCGATTGCTCCGGGAGCCTTCTCTGTAGATATTGTTTTCATATAAAATTCCTCTCTTTCTATTTATCATCAAACTCCGCGACTACATAGAAGCCTCTGGAAGTTTCTCTGATCTCCGTAACGATGCCCTCTCTGGCAAGCATTCTTTCTCTGAAGGGCACATTTCCCGACATGGCTAAGGACGGGTCAATGGTGTAGTAATAGTTACTGGGCAAAAGGCCCTCGGTTACCGTGATCTTCTGTCCTTCCGTCAGAAGTCCGGGCCTTTCCATCTTAAATTCCATCTGTCTCACTTTGATACTTCCTATCTGATACTGCACTGACTATATCGCTTCGGTGAAAGGCCCACAGCCTTTCCGAAGGCCTTAAAAAAGGTTGAATAGTCGGAAAAACCGCTCTGCTCGTAGGCGTCCTGGACATTCAGCCCTTCGTTTAAAAGCGCCTTTGCGATACTGATGCGTCTGGCGGTAATGTATTTGTTTATGGTGGTTCCCGTTGCAGCCTTAAAGATCCTGCAGATATAGGATTCGCTCATAAAGAAATGGCTCGCAAGGGACCCGATGGAAAGCTCGTTTGCAATGTTTCTGTTGATGTAGGCAAGGATCTCGTCCACCTGCCTGTTGTAGCCTGCGGAGTCGTTGTCCTTTTTGAGGCTTTCCCCGGTCCCGGAGCCCCTGAAGGCGGAATTGATAAGGACCATAAGTTCCATAAAAGCCGCTTCCTCCAGCACTTCTCCGCCGTATTCCGGCACGTCGCAGATCTTGTTCACAAGATAAAGAAACCGCTGCTTTTGCTCCTTTGACAGGGAAATCCTGTGGGAAAAATTACCGCTTCTTTTTTCGAAGCATTCACCTAAGTTTACACTGCCTCTTGAAAGGGCTTTCACATAATCGGGGTGAACACTTATCACGATCCTTTCGTGAACGGCCCTGTCGATCTGTGTAAGATAATGACTTTCATACTGATTTATGGCAAAAAGATCTCCCGGAGAAATGGAGTAAAACTTGTTGTCGATAAGGAACTGCTTCCCCCCGGAAATTGAAAAATAAATCTCGCAGCAATCATGGATGTGCATATCCATGGTTTTTTCTTCTTTATACAAGTGGGCAACGGCGAAGGTCTTGGTCTGCATGCAGCTCTCCATCGCCTGCTTACAGGATGCAAACTCTTTCATGCATCATATTTTATCACATTACCATGACGAAGAAAAGCGTTCTGCAAAATAAGAAAAACCCTTGTATTACTGTCTCTTTTCGGATAAAATATATATACCGCAAACATTCGAGAATAATTGGGGGTTAATGAATCATGTTTAAAGTTATTGCAGTGGATGATGAGCAGAACGCATTAAACCGCTTTGAACGGCTTATCTTACAGGACAACAGGCTTGAACTTCTTAAGACCTTCACAAAGGCAAGCGATGCCATTGAATTTGCCAAGACAAATCAGGTAGACATCGCCTTCCTTGACATTGAGATGCCCGAGATGACGGGTCTCGAACTTGCGGAAACCCTGATGGATTCCAATCCATATCTTGAAGTTGTTTTCGTTACCGCCTACAACCAGTACGCTCTCGACGCTTTCCGCGCCCATGCCACCGGTTATCTTCTTAAACCCCTGTCCAGCGAAGATTTTTCAAAACAGATAGACAGCATGGAAAAGAAACTGGGCAAAGCACCCGTTGTTGCGGACGACCGTCTTATTATCACATGCTTCGGATCTTTCTCCATAAAGAAGGGAAGCGACATGGAGCCCTTAAGGTTCCGTACATCCAAAGCCGAAGAACTGCTTGCGTACCTCATTCAGAACGAGGGACGTGCCAGAGTCAAGGATTCGATTCTCGATACTCTCTGGCCCGATGCGGATCTTGATAAAGCGGCAAACAATTTCCGTGTAACCTGCACATATATCAGAAGCACCCTGGTAGACTTCGGTTATACCGACGTTTTGGTGCGCGATCATGACGATTACAGCATCAATACGGCTCGTATCAGCTGTGACTATATTGATTTCCGCAATAAATTTGCGAATCCCGATACTCTTTCTTTGAGCGATATCGAATATCTGATAGGCCTTTACAAGGGACCTTATCTTGAGAATCGCTTCTACGACTGGGCCGAGGAAACCAAGGGCTGGCTTGAAAGCCGCTATATCCAGCTTCTCTACCGCGCCGGTGAATTATACACCGAAGGCGGACGTATCGACTCCGCCATCGATTCCTATGAGGCTATTCTCAGAGTCGATCTGTATGAAGAGGAGGCATTCCGTCGTATAGTGCGCTTAAAACAGCAGAAGCTTCCGCCTGCCGCCATCCGCGATTACTATCAAAAGTACAGTGAATCGCTCAACAGGGAATACGGCTTAGATCCCTCTCACGACGTAAAGGAATTGATGCGATCCATACTGTCCCAATAATCTCTTAAGGGGAGCACCATGACCGCAGTCTTACATACGTTATGCGTAATGTGCAGCGTCATATCCGTAATATACTGTTTCGTCGTATTCAATGTCTTCAGTAATACGCGAAAGTTCCTTTTGTATACGGGCTCATATGTCTTTTTCACGCTTCATCTTTTGAGCGATTACGCCATCAGCCCCTATATGCTTTTTCGCACGGAGAACCCGGGAATCTCTGCCAATCTTTATCTGGCAAGTTATGCCCTGGTGAGCATGTTTATGTCCTTTTTCTGCTCTGTCAATCTCCGGCTTTCAAATTCCCATATCTATAAATACATAAGAGCCTTCGGGTACTTTTGTATGGTAGCCTCGGCTGTTTTTGCCGCGACCCCCGCCGTTTTTGTGCCCTGGGCCTTTGTCATTTCCACGGTTCTTTCTTTGCCTCCGACGATCCTTGCCTGCATACTGTCCTTTAAGATTGCTGCCATGGATTCGAAGGTCTTTCTTCTTACCTCCTATTGCCATATCCTGATTGTCATAGCTTCGATCCTGGACCTTTGCTTTGCTGTGGCAGGGTTTTCGGTGCCCGGGCTTCGCTGCATTTCCATCGGCCTTTTCTGTATTGCGGGCGGAATAATCCTTGCAAAGAAATACACCGAATCCATCGTCAACACGGACAGTCTTTCTTCGTCCCTTACCAATACCCTTGAAAAGATAAAGCACTCGGACAACGCCCTTATGTGCACCCGAATGAACCCGGACTTCCTTTATAAGTCCCTGTCTTTAATCCGCAGAAAATGCGATGAAGATACATTCATGGCCGAGGAACTGACGGTTTCTTTGTCCAAATATTTAAGACATACCCTTAATTTCCAGCAGCTTCAGGGTATCGTCCCCATCAGTAACGAGATCGAACTTACCAAGGCCTTTATCGCCATCGAAAGGGCCAGGAACCCGCATATAACCTTCGAGCTTCGCCTTCCGGACGAAATGCCCGAGTTTCATATTCCGCCCCTTTCCATCCAGCCTCTGGTGGAGAATGCCATCGAACACGGTTTTCTCGACACAGACAGGCCCGGACGTATCACGGTGACCATCCTTAACTATCAGGACTATTTCCACATCGATGTTTCAGATACGGGAGAGGGAATGGACGAAGAAACCCTGGCAAAGGTCACCGAGTTTGCCGGCGAAGAAGGAAAAGTCGGACTTTTCAACATTCACGCCCGTCTCGTGGGGCTTTTCGGCAAAGGGCTCGTCATTCAGAGCGCAAAGGGGATCGGAACCAGCGTTTCCTTTATGGTTCCCCCGGATTCATCTTCTCTTAAAAAGGAGGTGACACTATGAGCGCCCGCACCAAAAAATCACTGGTCATTCTCATAAGCATACCCGCTGCCATCATCGGACTTTTACTGCTCCTTGCCAGGATAATGGAGCCCGGAGTCGTTTCCTTTGCAGGCAATACGGCGAATCCGGAGACTTCATACATAAACCCCGATAAGTTCTATATAGCAAAGGGCGGCATCGAGATCGTCCCCGGAGAGCACGTGGACTATGCTGACATGCACAATTTCACCGGTGACATGCGCCCTCAGGATGCCCTTACGAAGATCTACGAAAAGTACCCCCATTTTTCCGCAGATACCCTTTCGGACGTGTATTCTCCGGAATGCCTCTGGAACAAAGACTATATCGCAACCGCCTGCATGCTTTTAAAACTTCCCGCTTCGGTTGAGTATTCCATGATCTTCCCCGGGGACTTCAGCGCGTACATCATCTACGTAAACGGAAGAAAAATCTATGAATATGACAAGCTTTCGGACGGAACCTACTTAAATCCCGCTCCGAGACTGATCAAACTTCCCTACAACTCCTTCGGAAGATACGAGATCATCGTCACCGTCAATTCCCCTAAGGGATACGGGGTTTCGGGCTTTGACACCATACTTATCGGAACCGACGAGAAGATTGCGTCCGCCTACAATCTTTACCGCGACTTAAACCTGCTGACCCTTTGCTTTATCGTCGTCACCCTGGTTTTCATTGCTATGCAGTTTGTGGCTTTTAAGGGTGGTAAAAAACTTACGGCCTTCTGCCTCTATTTCCTGGCGGCCTTCCTTTACGTGTTTACCAAAGACGAATTCTCCCTGATAACCACAGGGCTTTCGGTTCCCCTTCCGCTGATGTTACTCTTAAAGAGCGTCGCAACGCCGATATACACATCATCCATACTGTTTATATGCTATGCTCTCTTCCCTGAGGTATTCCCGAAGAAACTGGTGCACACCATCGTATTTTTACAGATCTTCCCGATAATAAGCGAGTTAAGCTTCCGAAGTTTTGACATACTTACCTACATTTCGGACCTGGTACTCATATTGCCGCTGGTTCCGTGCCTGTATGTATTTTTGCTTTCCTTCGAAGCTTCAAAGCCTTATTCCCTTCGATTCGGAATCTGCATTTTCTTTGTGGAAGCGGATATACTGATGCGGCACACCACCTACAACCTGGCGGTTCCGCTTATGTTTGACTACTTCCCGCCCATCGGCGCTTTCATGGTTTTAAACGTACTGATGATGGCAGACAAATACAAGACCCAGAATGTGACCGAAAGCTATTACAAGGATGAACTTAACAAGTATTTAGGGGCGCTGCAGGCTTCCGAAAATGCCTTCTTAAACGCCCAGATAAAGCCTCACTTCCTTTATAACACCCTTAACACCATCGCAGATCTCTGCGTTACGGACCCTGAAAAAGCAAAGGGACTTATCGATTCCCTGACGGAATACTTAAAACTTATTCTGGAGCTTGACAACATGGAGGAACAGGTGAGCTTAAAGCGTGAGCTGGAGCTTGCAAATGCCTACACCGCCATCGAAAAAGAACGCTTCCCCTCCATCAACTTTTACAGGGATTATCCCATCAAGATGCCGGATATTTCCCTTCCGGCTCTTACGATACAGCCGCTTATCGAGAATGCCATCAAGCACGGTGTAAGAAAATCCAATCGTCCCGGAGCCGTTACTTTAAGAATCGTGGATGCCCCCGACAAGGTTACTTTCTTTGTCAGCGATAACGGTGTGGGAATGAACGAAGAAACCATCAGGGGGCTCTTCAATGAGCCCAAAGAAAACAAGAGCATCGGTATCTACAACATCGATAAGCGCCTTAAAAACCAGTATAACGAGGGCCTTTCCATCGACAGCACCATTGACCTCGGAACCTGCGTTACCTTTACGATTCCCAAGAAATAAAATGTATACATAAAAAGACCTGCATCACTGCAGGTCTTTTGTATTATAATCATCGGTTTATCAGCTGTTTTCCTGAAGGTAGGTGCGTACTCTGTTCTGAATGATGTTGCATACATCGTCGGCACTCTTCTGTTCTTCAAAGAAAGGTTTAAGCTCTTCTTCTATTATCTCAAATATCTTCTCGTCAAAATAAGCCTGGCCGCCGGCAGTTTCAAGAGCAGAAACAAAAGCATCGATCATTTTATCGGAGGGCTTTCTTATCTCTATCTGGGTATGGCCGTTTCCGTAGCCACCACGGATCTCATCCGGGCTCTTCCTCAGTTCTTCAATCTTCTTATCAAAAATCTTTTTTACTACCGGAATTCCCCAGGAAGAATTCTGATAATCCTCGGAATATAACTGCTTTAAGAATTCCCAGGCTCCGTCCGCATTCTTGCTTTTTGAAGAGATTCCGAAAATACTCTGGGCATTGATGCGGTTTCCGCTTGAGCCGTCGCTTGTGGGAAAGCCTATAAGACAGGTCTTACCCTGGAAGAGCTGCTCATATAACTGCAGCTCCGAAAGATCCATATCATAAACACTGGTCATTGCGATAAGCACATCGCCCTTGGAGATTGCATCCCAGGAATCATAATCCGAATAATCAAATTCTTTCGGGAAGGTCATGGCGAATTCCAGCAGTCTCTTAAATTCGGGAGAATCAAAGGAGCAGTCCGCCTTCTTGTAATCCACAAAATCGCCGATGGTGTAATAAAGCATCAT
>DBVS01000142.1:0-3400 GCA_002308235.1 Lachnospiraceae bacterium UBA1258 | reverse complement strand
ATGTCGTTCATGGTCCAGCCGGTGCGACCCTTGGCCACATCTTCGCTGACAAGAAGTGTGCTCAAGCCGACGGAAGGAACGATATAATACATCTTTCCATCCTCGTTAAAGCAGTCAATAACGCCATTAATGAAGTCATCCTTGTTGAAATCTTTTTCAAAGTACTTGGTCAGATCTTTTAAAGCCTTGCCGCCTTTGGCCTGCATGCTGGATTCAAGCTGAACGATATCCATGTTCTTTCCGCTGGCCAGATCCGTCATAAGCTTGTCATAAGCCTCATCCCAGCCGTATTCTTCATCGTAGGCCTTTACGGAAATGCGATAGTTCTCGTTGGTCTTGTTAAAATCCTTTATAAGCTGTTTGATCTCCCAATCGAGATTTGTGCAGACATATACAAGTCTCTTCTTTGCGTTTTCATCGCGCTTTCCGTATGTTACGGTTGCTTTTTCAACCTCTGTTTTGTTTTCATCCCTTACAAGGGAAATGACCTCGTGGCTACCGTCGGAATTGAGTCTGACTTTGTTCACAAAATCTTCGTCTATATCTACGTCGATCCAGGCCCAAAGAGTCTTTATCTCCTTTGTGGCAACATCTAATTCTCTGACGCTTACAGAGCCTTTTATAAAGATCTTTCCTCCGGCACCGCCAAGAAACTCCACGTTGCCGTCAGGCAGCGATATCGTATCTGTAAAGCTCTTTGAAGCAACATCAACCTTTGAAAGGTTCATTCCCTCTTCGGAATAATAAGCCGCATAAACGGTTCCGTCCTCAAGCTTCAGCATATCTCTGATGTAGTAGCCCGCAGAAAGATCTCCCAGATACTTGCCGTTCTCGTTATAAACAATAATGCTCGTATCTCCGATAAAAAGAACCGTTCCGTCCTCAAGCGCGATAAAATTCTCGGATCTCAGATACATATCCTGATCACCCGGCTTCTCCAGATCCACGGTCTTTTCCGTCTTTCCGTCGGAAGAAAGGACGATCATCTGAAATTTGCGGTTTGAAAAATCATCTCCGTTAAAGGTCGTATATATGAGCAGATATTTACCGGAAGGAGCTTTACTGAAGCCGCTGACATACGCACCGTCTCCTGTTGAAATGTTTTCAATCTTGATGATCTTTTCTTCCTTGGTCGAAAGATCTATCTCGCGGATCTCGTTGCCCAAAACTTCGTAACTGTCACTGACCGTTGAAACAAGCATGGCCAGTGTGTCTCCGTCGATACAGGATGACTGTACATAACTCTTTCCGATTTCGATCGGGATCTTTTCGAAGGAAGCCTTGTATTCATAAACGTCTTCCTCCGCTTTTTTACCGCCGCAGGCGGAAAGTGCAAAAGCAAGCACCATTACCGCCACCCCGGCGAACATTCTCTTAAAATATTTCATTTTTTTCTCCTTTTAAGCATCTGAATTCCTACAATTCCTCGAATCTTTTAACGCCTGTCTTCGGAATATATATGATGCACAAAATGAGGCCTATAAGCGAAAGGCCGGAAAGTACAGCCATGTAGCAGTCAAAAGGCATGAACTTACCCGAGAAGAACGTGCCTATGACAAGCATGGTGGTAACACCCATACTTCCGAGTGCACCAATCATGGCCGCCGAACTCTGTTTAACCGCATACGCCTCGTTGATCCAGTCAAGCTTGGGGTATCTTAAGTTAACAATAAGTCCGAAATAAGCGTTAAAAGTCTGAAAGAGAACGGGCAGAACAACAGCTCCGATCCTTTCATATATGTTCATGGGAACGGTAAAGTTAAGCAGAATTCCCGAGACGAGGGCAAAAGGAAGGGACATCTTAAGATGTGCGCTGATCTTTGCCTTCAAAATATCTGCCGAATTTACCGGTGCGGTGCGAAGCACCCAAAGGGATTTTCCTTCCATGGAAATGCTCGAAATGGAGATTTCCGTAAGAAGTCCCACACTCGCGATGATAACGATAAGAAGTACAGAGGTACATTCCGCACCGCGAGGCCCCATGATACTCATGATCATATCTCTGAGCGAATTTCCCTTGATGATAAGGAAAACTGCGAGGCCCACCTGACAGATAAGCCCCGTGCCGCCGTTTACGGCATAGGTCGCGCTCTTGATGAAATGAAGCATCTCTTTCTTTTCGATGGCTGCTTTTTCAGAGGAAACCGTAAGCCTGCCGGCCTTGTATTCCACATGAACAAAACCGCGCTTCGTTGTAACGAGATTGATAAAGGTTGCCGAAAGAACCGCAAAAAGGATGCCGAAGGGTACTACGGTAAACAAAAGCATCAAAAGTACCGAAAGGCCGGGATTCACGATGGCTTCACCCATGATAAAGAAGGGGTAAAGACCTGACTTAAAGGCCTTCTCCACTGTTTCGCCGTGGCTTGCAAGATAATTGGTGAAATCCTGCAGTTTCTGCATGGCAACCATGTAAACGCCCAGCAAAGCAAAGGTACCGATGATGATGAAAATACTCTTGTTTTTGATAAAACGTGAAAAGAACTGTAAAAGCCACGCTATCAAAATACTGATGGTAAGCGACAAAAGCGGCACAAAGAAAAGTTCGCCTATGGCAATGACAAGGCTTAAATCCGACATTTCGGCGTAAGTTGCATAAATGTACAGGGCCGGCGCCGAGCTTACCGCCGCAAAGAAAAACGCCCAGATATAAAGGGTAAGGATGCGCGAAACCAGTATCAGAGAAGGTTTCACCGGCATGGACATGAGAAGTTCATTGTCCTTTGCTTCAAAAAGCTGGCTCTGGGTAACCAGCACGCTTCCGATAACACCCAGCATCACTGCGGTAAGTGTTGCCAGGCCGAAATAAATATTGTCAAGGCCGAGACCCCTGCAGTACGCATCAAACAGGTTCCCGTACATGTTATAAAAAAGAAAACCGAACACAACCACCATATAGATGATAAGGAACGCATAAACAAGACCCATGTTGCGTTTCTTACCGTTTTTGGTCTTTCCCTGAGTCCCAAAGACGGAGGCCATTCGGATTCTGACGAGTTTAAACAGCATCTTTGTCCTCCAGTTCCATGAACACGTCTTCGAGGGAGTTGTTTCCCCTGACCTCTTCAACGGTTCCGTCAATGACCAGTTTACCGTTCTTGATGATGGCAATATGGTCGCAAAGTTTCTCGGCAACTTCCAGTACGTGTGTCGAGAAGAAGAAAGCGGTCCCTTCCTTACAAAGCTGCTTCATAAGTTCCTTGACTTCGAAGGCAGCCTTGGGATCGAGACCTACGAAGGGCTCGTCAAGGATGATAAGCTTCGGAGCATGGATCAAAGCGGAGATGATGGCAAGCTTCTGCTTCATTCCGTGGGAATAGTTTGAAATTGTATTTGCAAGCTCGGAAGTAAGTCCGAAGAGGTCCGCGTACTTCGCGATGCGCTCTTCTCTTTCTTTGCG
>DBVS01000143.1:7198-8181 GCA_002308235.1 Lachnospiraceae bacterium UBA1258 | reverse complement strand
TTCATGTCCTGACCGCCGATATCGAGAACGCAGTCAACCTCGGGATCAAAGAATGAAGCGGCATAATAATGCGCAACCGTCTCGACTTCTCCCTCATCAAGCATGAGAGCCGCCTTTAAGAGCGCCTCGCCGTAACCCGTGGAGCATGCGCGCACTACCCTTGCATCTGCGGGTATCCTGTCAGCGATTTCCTTAATGGCTTTGATCGCTGTCTTTAACGGACTTCCGTTATTGTTCTGATAGAAGGAATAAAGGAGTGAACCGTCCTCCCCCACAAGAGCTACCTTTGTGGTGGTGGAACCCGCATCTATTCCTAAGTAGCAGTTTCCGGAATAGGTGCTCAGATCACCCTTTCTGATGGTTGCTTTCTCATGCCTTTTCCTAAACTCTTCATAGGCTTTTTCATCAGAAAACAGAGGCTCCATTCTGGCAACCTCAAATTCCATCTTAATGCCTTTTTCAAGGCGTGTGATCATTTCGGAAAGAAGGGCTCTTTCCTCTGTCTTGTTATTCTCTTTTGCGCTCATACCCGAACCGATGGCCGCAAACAGATGGGAATTGTTGGGGGCAATGACCGCCTCGGGTGCGAGGTTCAGTGTTCTTATGAATGCTTCTTTAAGCTCCGTAAGGAAATGAAGGGGGCCTCCCAGAAAAGCCACATTCCCACGGATGGGCTTACCGCAGGCGAGTCCGCTGATGGTCTGGTTTACAACAGCCTGGAAGATGGAAGCCGCCAGGTCTTCTTTTGAAGCACCTTCGTTAATAAGAGGCTGGATATCCGTTTTTGCGAATACACCGCATCTTGCGGCGATGGGATAAATAGCCTTGTAATCCTTGGCATATTCGTTAAGCCCCGCCGCGTCGGTTTTAAGAAGGGAAGCCATCTGATCGATGAAGGAGCCGGTTCCTCCTGCGCAGATGCCGTTCATTCTCTGCTCCACACCGCCGGTAAAATATATGATCTTGGCATCCTCTCCGCCCAG
>DBVS01000143.1:0-7186 GCA_002308235.1 Lachnospiraceae bacterium UBA1258 | reverse complement strand
GCCCAGCTCGATGGCCACGTCCGTCTTGGGCGCATATTCCTGAAGTGCGTTTGCCACAGCAACCACTTCCTGTACAAAGGATACGTTGAGATGCTTGGCAAGAGTCAGACCGCCGGAACCCGTGATCGCAGGCTGAAGAATGCATTCGCCCGTAACTTCCTTCGCTTTTTTCAATATATTAGCCAAAGTGCCCTGTATATCCGCAAAGTGCCTCCGGTAATCCGCAAAGAGGAGTTCCCCTTTGTTATCGGTAATAGCCGCTTTAACAGTTGTGGAACCTATATCTATCCCCAAATAATAAAGTGGATGATTTTCTGTCATTACAATACCCTCATGGTTCTTTCTATTTAATATGGCACATTATATCATGTAATGTACGTAATTGCCATAGTTTTCTGTGATGAAGAATAACCGCAGACAAAGCATTCTTCGTCTGCGGCCTGAACAGTAGCATATTAAATACCGTTATCCAAAGTATTCTATATGTCCTCTATCTGCCAATCTATGGGCTCCAGCCCGTTTGCTTTGAGTATCTCGTTTGTCTTCGAGAAATGTCTGCATCCGAAAAAGCCCCTGTATGCAGACAGCGGACTGGGATGAGGTGCGGTAAGTATCACATGCTTGGGGTTGGTGATTATGGGAGCTTTTTTCTGAGCGGGGCTTCCCCACAAAAGGAAGACCACCGGAGTCTCCTTTTCATTTAATGCAGCCAAAGCCGCATCCGTGAACTGCTCCCAGCCCTTTCCTTTGTGAGAATTTGCTTCACCTCGGCGAACCGTAAGCACCGTATTCAAAAGAAGCACGCCTTGATCGGCCCACTTCATAAGATAACCGTTATTCGGGATATACAGCCCCAGTTCATCCTTAAGTTCCTTATACATATTCTGTAAAGAAGGCGGAGTCTTGACTCCCGGCTTAACGGAAAAGCTCATGCCGTGCGCCTGACCCGGCTCATGATAAGGATCCTGCCCGAGCAAAACCACCTTGATCTTATCAATGGGAGTATGCATAAGAGCACTGAAGATCTCATCCGAAGGCGGATAAATGACCCGCTCGGAATACTCTTTCTTTATGAACTCATAAAGCGATTTATAGTATGGTTTTGAAAATTCGGCTTTCAGATAAGGAAGCCACTCGTTGTCTATCAATTTTAAAGTCTCCTTACAGGAATTCCGTTTTCGAAAAGATAATCCTTAAGTTCGCCTATGCCGATTTCTTTAAAGTGGAAAAGGCTGGCCGCAAGTGCGGCATCTGCTTTGCCGTCATTGAAAACATCGGAAAAATCCGACATTTTTCCGGCGCCGCCCGATGCAATGACAGGAATATCCACGGACTCGGAAACAAGTCTGGTAAGCTCAAGATCAAAGCCCGATTTTGTGCCGTCTTTGTCCATGCTGGTAAGCAGGATTTCGCCCGCTCCCAGGGAATAAGCCTTCTTTGCCCATTCAATGGCGTCAATGCCCATATCGACTCTTCCGCCGTTTTTATAGATGTTCCATCCGCTTCCGTCGGCACGTTTCTTGGCGTCAATGGCCACAACTACGCACTGGCTTCCGAATTTGTCGGCAGCTCTGGCTATCAGTTCCGGATTCATGATGGCGGCAGAATTTACGGCAACCTTATCTGCGCCTTCACGAAGAATGGCTCTGAAATCATCGACGGTTCTGATTCCCCCGCCCACGGTAAATGGAATGAAAAGCTTCTCCGCAACACGCCTTACCATATCGGTTACGGTATTTCTGTTGTCGCTTGAAGCCGTGATATCAAGGAAAACAAGCTCATCTGCACCTTCTTTGTCATAGAGGACAGCCTGCTCCACGGGATCTCCGGCGTCAATCAAATTCACAAAATTTACGCCCTTGACCACACGACCGTTATTAATATCAAGACATGGAATGATTCTTTTGGTATACATGATAAAATCCTATAATTCAGCGAAGTTTTTAAGAATTTTGAGTCCGGTTTCCGAACTTTTCTCGGGATGGAACTGACAGCCGAAAATGTTGTCCCTTTCAACGGCCGCATGAACGTTTACGCCGTATTCGCAGCAGGCCGCAACGTCTTCAAGATCGTCGGCCTTTATGTAGTAGGAATGGACAAAGTAAACAAAAGCGCCGTCGGACACGCCTTTAAAAAGTTTCGTTTCCTTGGGAAAAGAAAGAGAATTCCATCCGATCTGCGGAACCTTAAGACCCTTGTCTGCAGGAATTTTAAAGCACTTACCCTTAAGGAGCGATAGTCCCTTAACTCCCGGAGACTCTTCGCTTTCTTCAAAAATAAGCTGCATACCAAGGCAGATACCAAGAAAAGGTTTCCCACTTTTTACAAAATCCCTGATTACACCCACAAGACCATAATTTTTCAGATTGCTCACGGCGTCGCCAAATGCCCCGACGCCGGGAAGAATTGCTTTGTCAGCGGACAAAATGACATCCCTGTCTCTTGTAAAAACATACTCTTCGCCGAGAAAATCAAGAGCTTTGCAAACACTCATGATATTCCCGGCATCATAATCTATAACCGCAATCATACTACATTCCTTCTTCGGGCAAATAGTCCTCGTAAACAATCGGCTCTTCCTTCGAAGGAGGCACAAATTCACCGGGCAGGGGCTCATTGGGATCGATATAATCTACGCCCAAAGCAACGCTCCTTACCATAAGTGAATACTCCAGATCGGTCGGAAGTGCGATTATTTCTTTTGCTTTTTGCTCTGTAATATTGTAATTAAGCATAAGCGCCGTAACGATATCTGCGTATTCCTCATTGAATTTTGACTGAATACCCAGGGTCTCCGCTTCGTACAGCCATGCTTCGTAATTCGAAACTGCCTGCAGCAGCTGGTCAAGAGCCTCTTCGTTCTTGCCCATGTTCTGATAAGCCGCAAAGGACCTGTATTTATGCTGAACCTTCAGTAAAAGTTCCGACTTCTGATAAAGAACCAGATCCTTGCCCTTAAGTTTCTCGCCAAAGAAACTCTTGTATGTTGTCTCGTAATCGCCCTTGTTGAATGCGGTTCTTGCATTCGAATGAATGATCATTCCGGGAACGACATAAACAAGCAAAAGGATTGCAACCATGAAACTTGCGCACATGATAAAGATCAGGCGCACATTCTTTTTGGAAAGAGGCTTTCCCGTATCAATATCAAGAACAAGGGGCTTACGCTCTTTCTTAGGTTTCTTGGGCTTTCCTGCAACTTCTTCGCCGCCTGATTCTTCGCCTTCACCTTCAGCTCCTTCGGCCTTACCCTTTTTGCCTTTCTTACCTTTCTTGTCCTTTTTCTTTTTCTTGCCTTTCTTGCCGCCTTCTTCTTCCTCTTTATCCATCTGCTCAAGGATTTCCTTGTTTTCGCCCGGGACATCCTCGAAGTTTTCGTCCTTTCCTCCACCTTCACCCGGCGCATCGGAAACCTTTAAGAGGCTCTCCGCTTCGGCTTCAAGCTCGGACTCGTCTTCTTTTGTAAGGAAATCAAGAAGATTGGCAAGTTTACCCTTCTTCTTCTCTTTTTCTTTCTTTTCTTTTTTCTTCTTTTTCTCGGCCTTCTTATCTTCCTTGAATTTTTCTTCCTTGGCGTTAAGATAATCCAGTTCGGCCGCTTTTCTGTCGCGCTCTTTCGCGATGGCTTTATCTTCTTCTTCCTGCTTGGCAACCGCATCATTAAGAAGAGAAAGCATATCGGTATCATCATCCGCCGCAACTTCATTGCTGTCGATACTCTTTAAAAGGCTTGATATTTCCTCAAGTTCCGCATCTTCAGCATCCTTGATGTTCTCAAGGTCGTCTCCGATGGAATCTACGTTTATTTCTTCCTCCGGCAAAACAACTTCCATTTGCTCCGGAGTTCTGTCTTCAATTCCAAACTCGCTTTCAAGAGATTCAAGGTCGCTTAGATCGATCTCAACTTCACCGTTGCTGTTGGCATGGCCTTCGATATCTGAAGCCTGATTAAGAAGGGCTTCAATCTCCTCCTGACTCATGGCATGGGCATCCTCTGCCGCGGCATCAGCAAGTTCTTCAGCCTTTGAGGGCTCAGAAAGTTCCGAAAGAAGACTGCTGATGGCATCCTGATCAAGGTTTGAACCACCTTCGGAATCAAGCAAAGCTTCTTCCGAAGCAGGTTCTTCGGATGCGGGTTCTTCTGAAGTTGTATCAAGTGAGGCAAGTGCCGCAAGAGCGTCATCGTCTATGGAAACTTCTTCCCCGGAGCCCTCAGCGGGTGTTTCTCCGATATCAGAAAGAGATTTCAGCAAATCATCGATATTTTCGTCTGTTGCAGGCTCTTCTGCAGAAGACTCTTCGATTACGTTTTCTTCAACGGGTGCTTCTTCAATGATCTGCTCTTCGATTACAGTTTCTTCAGCAGGAGTTTCTTCGATTACAGGTTCATCAATTAAAGTTTCTTCAACAGGAGCTTCTTCGATTATAGGTTCATCAATTAAAGCTTCTTCAACGGAAGCTTCTTCAACGGGAGCTTCCTCGATTACAGTTTCTTCGACAGGTGCTTCTTCGATTACAGGTTCATCAATTAAAGCTTCTTCAACGGGAGCTTCCTCGATTACAGTTTCTTCGACAGGTGCTTCTTCGATTACAGGTTCCTCGATTACAGCTTCTTCAAGAACCGGTTCCTCAATAAGAGGCTCATCGATAAGAACCTCTTCAGCAGGTGCTTCTTCAACAGGCTCTGCGGGTTGGTCGGAAATCTCAGAAAGAGATTTAAGCAAATCGTCGATATTCTCTTCGCTTGCAGGCTCTTCTCCTGCAGGTACGCTTTCGAGATCGCTCAAATTCTTTAAAATGTCATCTATATTGTCTTCGATAACCGATTCTTCTGTCGCAGGTTCTTCAATTAAAGCTTCTTCAACAGGGGCTTCTTCGATTACAGGTTCTTCAGCCAAAGGCTCCTCAATAAGAGGCTCCTCAACAACAGGTTCCTCAGCAACGGGTTCCTCAATCAATGAATCATCTATAAGTAACTCTTCGGAAGCATCGGTCGCAGGCTTTTCGGTTGCCACTTCAGCCTCTGCCAAAGTTTTCAAGATATCGTCGATGTTTTCGGTTTCACCGGAATCGCTCGGAATTTCTTCGGAAGATTCCGTCTCGGCTTCCGCCAGGTCTTTTAAGAGGCTGTCGATATCTGCATCCCCTGCCGGTTCTTCGGTAGTCTCGGAAAGATTCTTAAGAATATCCTCGATATTATCCTCAACTACAGGCTCTTCTGCGGGTTCTTCAGCCAACGAATCGTCAATAACAGGCTCGTCGATCAAAGGTTCCTCAATTACAGGTTCCTCAACCAAAGACTCTTCGATAACAGGCTCTTCAACAGAAGGCTCCTCAATCACGGGCTCCTCGATAACAGGCTCTTCAATCACGGTTTCTTCAACCAAAGGTTCTTCAACCGGGTCCTCCGTAGATTCGATTTCTTCGTTCGAAGGCGCATCAACAAGAGCCTCATCAAGGCCCTTCAATAATTCATCAAGATTTATATCGGTATCTGCGGACGTCTCATCTGCCGCAGGCAAATCCTCCAGGGATTTAAGCAAATCGGCAATATCATCGTTCTCAGTAACCGCATCGGAATCGGACGTTTCGCTCGCTGCAGCTTCTTCTTCGGCTTGCATTGCGCGTTCCGCTTCCTTCATGTTGTTAATTTCGCGTACCTTATTTATAGCAGAATTGGGATTGTCCTCAGCCAGCGCATCAGCTTCTCTTGCCGCTTTTAAAAGACTATCCAGATAATCTTCATTGCCCATAGGCACCTCACGAATTTTATATTCAGAATTATTTTAACATAGCGCCGATTGTTTAACAATATTCGAATCTTCGACGAATAAAAAATCAGGACATGAATTATTTCACGTCCTGATTTCAAAATTATCTGATAATTCAATCACAAAGCAAATGACTTATTTAAATACCAGCTTATCAACTTCCTGAACAAGGCGTCCGATCTCGGGCTTCGAAAGCTGGGCATCTGCTCCGAGTGCCTCACCCTTCTTTCTCATTTCGTCATTTACCAAAGATGAGAAAATAACGATGGGAATATCCTTTGTTTCATCATCGCTCTTAACAAGTTTGGTCAACCTGTGTCCGTCCATAAGGGGCATCTCAATATCGGTGATAATGCACTGAACATGATCCTTAAGTGTGCCCTTTTTCTTGCAATCGGTAATGATATCATAAGCTTCCTGACCGTTTTCGGTATGGATTATGTTCTCATAACCCGCTTTCTTAAGGGAGTCAACAATAAGTTTGTTAAGAAGCATTGAGTCCTCAGCAATAAGAATCGGAACATTGTTACGTTCTCTGGTTCCGAGCGCATCAATTTCCTGAATCTTAAGTCCCGTATCGGGATTGATATCGGATACGATCTTCTCGAAGTCGAGGATAATGATGAGTTTATCGTTCATCTTAACGATACCGGTTGAAATACCGTCTTCTGTAGTCGAAATGGTAGAACCGGGTTTAATGATATCTTTCCAGGAAACTCGATGAATTCCCACAACGGAATCAACATGGAAAGCAATATCAAGTTTATTAAAGTTTGTAACTATAAATAAACCACCGGGTTCTGATTTACCTCTCTGTAAGCAGTTTTTAAGATCGATTGCCGTAATCATAACATCACGCGGCATAAAAATACCTTCAATACTGGGGTGCGCATTGGGTACCGGCGTAACGTCCGCATAGGGAATTATTTCTCTGATTTTTGCTACATTAATACCGTATGAATGGTCGGCCAGAATGAACTCAAGTACCTCAAGTTCGTTTGTACCGTTTTCCAAAAGAATTTTTGTATCCATTAAATAAATACGCTCCTATCTGTGCCCCGCACTTTTTTCTGAACCACCTATGTTCCGATTATAACATAACGAATATTAAAATCAAATTATATTCCGAAAATTTAGATAAAATTAGCAAATAATTAACTCATTTCATGAAAAACTTTTTCTTAGCATAACACATAACAGGCAAAAAGAAAAAGCGTAGCAAAATGCTACGCTTTATACGCCTTGAACTCTTAATACAGAACAATAGAATTATCTTTCCATCCTTTTTGATTAAGCTCTCGACCTATTAGTAACCATCAGCTGAATGCATTACTGCACTTACACCTTGGCCCTATCTACCTCGTCGTCTTCAAGGGGTCTTAGCTTGCGCTGGATATCTCATCTTGAGGGGGGCT
>DBVS01000096.1:12893-17587 GCA_002308235.1 Lachnospiraceae bacterium UBA1258 | reverse complement strand
AGAGGCAACTCTTACCATCAACAGAAAGAGCGTAACCGTAACACCCGGAAGAGTTGAGATTACCTACGGTGATGCAGCGGTCGCACTTACCGCCGGTGTATCCGGTCTTGTAGACGGTGAGAGCAAGGACCTTATTACTTACACCTTAACCCGTGAGGATGCGGACAATACAAACGCAGGTACCTACAAGATCACCGCAAGCGGTAACGAGATCCAGGGCAACTATAGAGTTACCTTCGGAACCGCCGATTATGTGATCAAGCCCATCGATGCAAGCAGCGTCCTGATCACGGCAGGCAGCGCAAACAAGACTTACGACGGAAAACCTCTTGTAAGTGAAGACTATACTTACACGGGAACTCTCATGGAAGGTGATGTGCTGGTAGCCACTACCAAAGGTTCCGTTACCAATGTGGGAACTGCAGATAATGTGATCTCTTCCTTCAAGGTAATGCGCGGTGATGTGGATGTAACCCGTAACTACACCGGTATCGGCACCGCAAACGGAAAACTTGAAGTGACCAAGAGAAACATCACAGTTCAGGTTGACCATGCAGAAAAGGTTTACGACGGAACGCCTCTTACCGAAAACGGCGTAACACTCATTGATGAAACCTCCCTTGCAGAAGGAGAGACCATCACAGCAACGACGCTCGGAACCATCACAGATGCAGGTGAAGTTACAAATGAGATCGATACCGTAACAATCATGCACGGCGATGAAGACGTAACCGCTAACTACAATATAACCAAGGTAAACAACACACTTACAATCAGCAAACGTGTCGTAACCATAACCGCAGAGGATGCTACCAAGTACCAGAACGAGCCCGATCCCACCTTCAGAGGAAGAGTCGATAACGCAGTAGAAGCTGCACCCATCGAAGTATACTACTACAGATGGAACGCTGCCGATAACATTCCCGGTGATAAGGAAATCTTTATTTCGGTACACGGAACATATCCTAACTATGATATACGTCAGATTAACGGAACCTTTACAATCCTTGCTGTAGGCGGAGGAAATTCTCCTCAGGACAATCCTCCTCAGAATCCTCCTCAGGAGAACCCTCCGGTACAAAATCCTCCGGCAGAGAATCCTCCGGCAGAGAATCCTCCGGCAGAAACGCAGAATACCGAGCCTCAAGAGACCGTAGCTCCCGAAGCAAACATTACGGAACCCGAAACCGCTAAAGCTGCAGGTCCCGCAGGTGATGAGATGATCCCTGAGGAAGAGACACCTCTGGCGAGTCTTCCCAACGAGTACTACGCATTGTGGCTGTTGCTCATCCTGATCCTCGGCTATGCAATCTACTGGGGCTTCAGAACTTACGACAACAACAAGAACCTCAAGGGAAACGAAAAAGCTTAACGGTAACGCACAGTAGACCGAAAGATTAATTTACGAGGCGGATCGATAACGATTCGCCTCGGTTTTTCTAAAATTGAGAAAGAAGGTTGTTTTTTTTAATAGTTTTTGAGTAAAATAATATTGATGTGCAAAACTTATTCGGGGAAATAGGATGAAGACAGCTACAACAGCGGCAAGCCTTGTATCAGCGCTCTTTCTTATGATCTTCCTCTTGGCGATCCACAGGGTTCCCGAGGAAGTTTCGGAAAAAACAAAATATTATCGTTATTGTCTTTGGCTCACTTTACTGGGCCTTCTTACGGATTCCGCCGCATATTTTCTTGACGGAAGCAACATATCCACCTTTATTCTTGTTGTTATAAATTACTTTGCCTACGCAATTTTGGACTGGCTCATAGCATGTTTCGGTTTTTATATATACGTGCTTATCAGGGAAAAAGAAAAAGATGCCACCATGAAGATTTCCTGCTTTGTCGCTCTTTTGTGTGCGGCAGACAGCATTTTTATATTTGCGGGTTTCATAACCGGTGACATTGTAAAGATCGTTGACAATCGCGCGGTTTCGGGTGAACTTAATCATTTTATCCTCGTAAGCCCCGCTTTGTGCCTTATTTCGATGCTCATATATCTTTTGGCAAAGATAAAGGTCCTCGGGGGCCGGACGGTGCTCATCCTCAGCAGTTATCTTTTCATTCCCTTCATAGCTGCCGTTCTTAACTTCATCATCCCCGATTTCGCACCGGGATATGTAAGTTCCGCCCTTGCCATGGCGATAATTTTTGTCATGCTCCAGTCGAAGGTCATTGCGGAAACGAAGGTCAGAGCCAATATTTACAGCGACCTTTCCGAAAGGGACGTTTTGACGCAGCTTAAGAACCGCCGTGCTTACGAAAAAGCACTGTTAAATCTTTCAAGCGACGGAGACGCGGGTATCGTTTTCTGCGACGTGAATTCTTTGAAATACGTTAACGATACGGAGGGGCATGAAGCAGGCGACCGCCTGATAAGAAGGTTTGCGGACATCCTTAAGTCTTTCTTTGCGAATGCTGACATATGCAGGATAGGCGGCGATGAATTCGTGGTGATACTGGAAAACATCGGCCTCGGGTTTAAAGAAAAGATGGCAGAATTTGAACGGGTCATGAAAGAAAACGGCAGGATCGCGTCCTTCGGATATGCAAGCGGCAGCGTTTTTGAGATCAAAAAGATCGTTGAAGCCGCGGAACAGATGATGTACGAAAGTAAGAAACAGTACTACAGCGAAACCGGCAGAGACAGACGGAGCAGATAGAGTTTTGGCGGAATCAAAGGGTTACGGGAAGGAAAATAAAAATGAAAAACGTATATGTAAATCAGGTGGGATTTTTGGAAAATGCGGAAAAGAAAGCGGTCTTAAACTTTAAGGCTTCTGATTTTTCCGTTAAGAATGAAAAGGGCGAGACGGTCTTTAGCGGCGCCGTAAAACACTTCGGAACAGATGATATTTCCGGTGAAGATACCTATGTGGCCGATTTTTCGGGCCTTACAAAGAAAGGTTCCTATCGCATCGAAGCAGACGGAGTAACTTCCGTTAAGTTCGGCATCGGCGAAAATATTTACGATCGTCTTATGAAGGATGTCTGCAAGTGCTTTTATTATCTTCGCTGCGGAGACGCCCTTGATAAAAAGTACGCAGGGGTTTATTATCACAAACCCTGCCATCTTTCAAAGGCTACGGTTTACGGTGAAGACGTGCCTCCCGTGGATGTTACGGGCGGTTGGCACGATGCAGGGGATTTTGGCAGATATTCAACGGCAGGAGCGGTGGCGGTGGCACATTTGCTTTATGCCGTAAGGTTTTATAAGTCCCTTTTGAATGTGGAATTCGATATTCCCAAGGTTCCCTGCGACAGGGGCAATCTTCCGGATATTCTTGCGGAAGTAAAGGTGGAGCTTGATTTTCTCATGAAGATGCAGCGCGAAAACGGCTCCGTCTGGCACAAGGTCACCACCTTCAACCACGCTCCCTTTGTAATGCCTGAGGACGACAGGGAGGAACTATTTCTTTTCAGTGTTTCATCCATGGCAACTGCCGACATTGCTGCGGTTTTTGCCCTTGCTTACACCATTTACAGGGACTATGACAGAAAATACGCCGAAAGGCTTTTATCGCTTTCAAAGAAGGCCTATGATTGGCTTTTAAAGAATCCCGAGCCCCTGCTTTTTAAGAATGCCAAGGGTTCAAACACCGGCGAATACGGTGAGGCTGAGGATATTTCCAACAGATTCTGGGCCGCTTCGGCACTTTTTGAGGCAACGGGAGACGCTTCTTACGTTAAAGATATAACCGAGCAAAAAGAAAGACTTTCGAAGTTTGACAAAAAGGCTAAGTTCAAAGGTTATCAGGGAGATGTGTTCACGTGCCTGGGCTGGGCTGAAGTTGCGGGCCTCGGAGCACTTTCTTTGTTACTTAAGAATGATGACAACGGCCTTACGAAAGAGATGAAGGCCCATGTGATCGGTGAAGCCGACAGACTTTGCAAAGTTTCAAAAGAGAACGGCTTCGGTCTTCCCATGGCCCGGAAAGACTTTATCTGGGGCAGCAACATGGAACTTTTAAAGTACATGATGATTTTAAGCGTAGCCCGGGATCTTACGAAAAATGAAGCCTACGGCAGGGTTCTCGGCGCGGGTGTCGATTATATTCTCGGCTGTAACTCCATGGATACAAGCTATGTCACGGGAAACGGCGAAAAGGCCTTTAAGAATCCTCATCTTCGCCCCACTGCGGTGGATGACATAGAAGAGCCCTGGCCGGGACTGGTGTCAGGCGGCCCCAACACGGGACTTCAGGATGAACGCGCCAAGGAAGTTCCCAAGAATTCCGCTCCCATGAAGTGTTACCTCGATCACGTTGATTGTTATTCCCTCAATGAGATCACCATTTACTGGAATTCCCCCTTTGTATTTGTCCTGGCGGGACTTTTGAAGTAAGAATTTAAAAGAATATAATAAAATTTGAAAACCGTTCTCAAATTACTTGACAAAAGATTCTTTGTCCTTTATATTTGAGAACGGTTCTCATATTATTAGGGGGTTTTATGAATTCGCAGTCAAAATACAACACAAAGCAGCGACGCATAATACTTGAATATCTGAAAACCGTTCCGGGGGTACATGTAACGGTGAGTGATGCCTGCGAGTATTTCAAGGCTCACGGTGAATCCGTGGGACAGGCCACGGTCTACAGGCAGCTTGAGAAGCTCGTTGATGAGGGCGTTATCAACAAGTACAACATCGATGCCGGAAGTCCCGCCTGTTTTGAGTATACGGGGCATGAAAG
>DBVS01000096.1:10942-12875 GCA_002308235.1 Lachnospiraceae bacterium UBA1258 | reverse complement strand
TCATTGCAAGTGTGAAAAATGCGGCAAACTCATTCACATGCACTGCGACGAATTAAAGGCGGTGGGAGAGCATCTGCTTACCCACGACGGCTTTAAACTGAACCCCATGCGCACCGTTTTTTACGGAATCTGTGAGGACTGCCTTAAATCCGAAGAATGATCGGTCGAGAAAAATGAACTTTTTAAAGATAAACGGACAAAAAAGAATAATAGCCCGGATCATGGCTGTACTGATGCTTTCCTTTGTGCTTGCGGCTTCTTTCTTTATCATTGAGGAGGCCGCTCACGAATGCGAAGGTGAAGACTGCCCGATTTGTGTAAGCATCAAAACCTGCTTTGAGACCCTTGTGAAGATCGGCGGCGGGGTAGTTTTGGCTTTTTCCGTACGGGTTCTTTTTGCGTTAATATCGGAACTCACAAATATATACGGTATCTCCCTTTCGGGCGGAACTCTTGTTACCAAGAAGGTGCGCCTGAACATTTGATCCTTCATTTTACTTAGGATCAAAAGCAAAGAAAAGGAGACATTTACGAACATGAAACTTAAAAGAATATTTGCAACTATCATCATTATGGCGCTTGCCCTTTTTCACGTGGCAGGCTGCGGCAAGGGTAACGGAAGTGCCTTTGCAAAGAGCGGAAAATTAAGCATTGTAACCACCATCTTTCCCGAGTATGATTGGGTTAAGAGTGTATTGGGCGATAGGGTAAGCGAAACGGAAGTTACCATGCTTTTAAACAACGGCGTGGACCTTCACAGCTATCAGCCCACCGCAGATGACATCTTAAAGATCTCTTCCTGCGACCTTTTCATCTATGTGGGCGGTGAATCCGATTTTTGGGTAGATGACGTTCTTAATCAGGCAGTGAACAAGAACATGGTGGTTATCAACCTTCTTGAGTCCCTCGGCGACAAGGTTAAGAACGAGGAGATAACCGAAGGTATGGAACACGATCACGACCACGACGAAGACCATGATCATGACCACGATGAGGATCATGACCATGACGAAGACCATGATCATGAACATGACGAGGATCACGACCACGATCACGAGCATGAAGAGGAGAAGGACGAGCACGTATGGCTCTCCCTCAACAACGCAAAAGATATCTGCGAAGTTATCTGCGATGCCCTTGTAAAGATCGATTCCGCATACGCAGAAACCTATAAGGCAAACACCAAGGCCTACACAGCCAAGCTCACAGACCTTGATGCCAAGTACAAAGAAGCCGTTAATTCCGCAAGCAAGAAGACCGTAGTCTTTGCCGACAGATTCCCCTTCAGATACCTTGTGGATGATTACGATCTTGAGTATTTCGCAGCATTCTCCGGTTGCTCCGCAGAATCCGAAGCAAGCTTTGAAACCGTTATCTTCCTGGCAAACAAGCTTGACGAGCTGGGACTTTCCACTGTTTTAAAGATCGAAGGCAACAACCACAAGATCGCCGAAACCGTACGCGATAACACGACTTCCAAGAATCAGGAAATCCTTGTTATGGACTCCATGCAGAGCACCACTTCCGATGACATAAAGAAAGGCGCAAACTACCTTTCCATTATGGAAGGCAACCTGGATGTGCTCAAAAAAGCGCTTAAATAACCTGTCATAAAGAAAAAGCCCATGAAGATCGATATTAAGAAAATCGAAAGCGGGGAAGCAAGCGTAACCGTCAGGTACGTTGAGAAAACACCCGTTATAAACAGAATAATTGACATCCTTGAGAATGACGGAGCGAAGATCCTCGGAAAGAAAGACGGCGAGACCGTTTCCATTGAAAAGGAATCCATTCTTTATATCGAGTCTGTGGATGACCGGGTTTTTGCCTACACCAAGGAAGAGGTGCTTCGCCTTGACCTGACTCTTGCAGGGGCGATAGAAACCCTTAACGATATCCGCTTTTTCAGGTGCGGCAAGTCCATGATAATCAA
>DBVS01000096.1:151-10875 GCA_002308235.1 Lachnospiraceae bacterium UBA1258 | reverse complement strand
ATCATAATCTCAAGGACCTACGCGTCCGAGTTCAGGAAACTGTTGAAAGGAGGGTGAGACCGTGAAGAACAACAAGAAGCTTTCTCTTTGGGAATTGTATTTGACAAAAGAGATCGGCATTGAGTTTAAGGCATGCCTCTATTTCTTTGCGATACTGTTCTATTACTGTATGTTTAAGCTCTGTACCGGTTCTGCTTCGGCTTCGATCCTCCATATGGCTGAAATGATCTTTACGGCTTATATCATAGGTTACATACAGGTTTATCTCTTTAACAACTTCGACGAAGCAGAGAGTTTAGGGCTTCGTGAATGGGTGGGAATACTCGTTTGCACCTGCATATATCTTACGGTTGCTTTCTTCGGAAAGTGGTTTGACGGTAATATGTATGTGTTGCTGGGTTTCGCCGCCTACCTTTTGCTTACGTATTTCTGTGTGTTCTTAATCTACCGGTCGAAACGGCGGATCGACGACAGAAAGCTTAACGAAGACCTGAAACTGTTTCAGGCTTCACACAAAAAAGTGTCTGATGAAGGCAAATAAGTGCAACTTACGGGGACAGATATTGTCCCCGTTTTTTTGTCCCTTTATAATGTGGGTGTAAAGCAAAGGAGGATAAACCGTGACAGATATCATTGAGATCAGGAATCTTACCAAGACCTACGGAAAAAACAGGGGCGTGACGGATGTTTCCTTTACGGTAACGGAAGGCGACATCTTTGGATTCTTGGGGCCAAACGGCGCAGGAAAATCCACCACCATTCGCTCCATGCTGGGATTTTTGAAGTTTAACGAAGGAAGCATTAAGATCTTTGGGAAAGACAGCGTCAAAGACCACGAAGAAATACTCAAAGACATCGGCTACATGCCCTCGGAGGCTCTGTTTTACCCCTCAATGCCCGTAATCGATGTAATAAGATATGCGGCGGACGTAAGGGGTCTTGACTGTTCCGAGGAAGCGGGGAAGCTCTGCGAGAGTTTAAAGGTAGACACCAAAAAGAAAATAAAGGATCTTTCCCTGGGAAACAGAAAGAAAGTGAGCATTGTCTGCGCCATGCAGCATAAGCCCAAGCTCTTTGTTTTTGACGAACCCACAGGGGGCCTGGATCCCTTGATGCAGAACACTTTCTTTGAACTGATAGAAGAGTATGTAAAGGCAGGTGCCACCTGCATGCTTTCGACCCATGTGCTTTCTGAGGTGAGCAGGTATTGCAGGCACGCAGCGGTAATGCGAGAAGGGCGTCTCATAAAGTACGATACGGTTGAGAATCTTACAAAGAGCGCCGCAAGGCGCGTAAAGGTCACCGTAGACGGCGTGCACCGGGAATACCTTTATAAGGGAAGCGCCAATGAGCTGATCGCGGAGCTTTCGGGAAAGAACGTTTCGGATCTTTTGATCGAGGAACCCTCGCTGGATGAAATGTTCATGCACTTTTACGAGGGGAGGGAGTAGGTATGTTTTCGATATTCAAACAGGAAATGAAACTGAATTTTAAGTCGTTCCTTATATGGTGCCTGACGGTGGGCGGCATGGGATTTGTCTGTACATGTCTCTATTCCACCATGGGGGACAGCATGAAGGGCATGGCCGACAGCTTTTCAAACATGGGAGCTTTCTCCGATGCCTTCGGAATGAGCACTTTGAGTATCGCTTCCATTGAAGGCTTTTTTGCCACGGAAGTCGGAACCGTTCACGGGCTCGGAAGCGCCATGTTTGCGGCGATCCTTGCGGTTACGATCCTTTCAAAGGAAGAAGATTCCCATACCGGAGAGTTTTTGTATTCCCTTCCCGTTTCAAGATTCAAGGCCGTTACCGCAAAGGTGCTTACGGTACTTGCCTATCTTACGGCATTTACAGTAATCTGCGGACTTATGTACTGTGCGGGTTTTGCCTGCTTAAAGGAAGACATCCCTTACAAAGAAATGGTCATTTTCCTTGGCGGAATGCTCTTGATGAATGCGGAGATCGGTGCGATATGTCTCGTAATATCTGCTTTTTCTGACAAGAACAAGATTGGCCTCGGCCTTGGGATCGCACTTTTATTCTATGTGTTTGACCTGATGGGAAGAGTGGTGCCGGATCTTAAAAAAGCGCTGGTGATAGGACCTTTTTCTTACTGCAACGCTTCCGAGATCTTTTCGGGAACAAAAACAAACGCCGCAGCATTTATCATTGCGGCGGCGCTGACAGTATTGGGTTTGGTGGTATCCTACGGGAAATACCTTAAAAAAGATCTGCGGGCTTAGACAGTGTGCTTGAACCTTGCGGCAATCTCCTGAAGTCTGAATTCAAAATCCCGCTGTTCTTTGTGCTTGATGGACTGAAGTATCAGACCGGAAAAGAAAGACTGGATCGCAGCCAGAACACAGAATCCGCAGGTGATGAGAGTGGGGAATCTGAGTACCAGATGGGTCTTTAAATATTCAATAAATACCGGGATAAAGAACCCGAGAGCCACAAGTGTAAGTACGAGAGAGATAAGGCCGAAGAAACGAAGGGGCCTGTAGTCTCTGTAGAGGCGTAAGATCGTGCGAAGCACCTTTATACCGTCGGAAACGGTGTTTAACTTGCTTTCGCTCCCTTCGGGACGGTCTCTGTAGGTCACCACGTGATTGGTGATATACATGTTCTTATCAATGGCGTGGATCGTCATCTCGGTCTCGATTTCAAAGCCCCTGGAAACCACGGGGAAAGACTTGACGAATCTGTAACTGAAGGCTCTGTAGCCTGTCATTATATCCTTGATATCGTTTTTGAAAATAAGATTTACGGCGCCTCTTACCAACGTATTACCGAAGTTGTGGAAGGGGCGTTTGTTTTCCTTAAAATAGGTGGAGGAGAGTCTGTCACCCACCACCATATCCGCATTTTCTTCAAGGACCTTTGCTATCATGGCGGGCCCGTCTTCGGCGGGGTAAGTATCATCGCCGTCCACCATTATATAGCTTTCGGCATCGATTTCCTGAAACATGCGGCGCATGACATTTCCTTTACCCTGCATATGTTCGTAACGGACCACGGCACCGGCTTTTCTTGCGATCTCTGCCGTATTGTCGGTGGAATTGTTGTCATATACATAGATCACGGCGTCCGGCAATGTTTTTTTCCAGTCCGTGACTACTTTTTCAATGGTTTTGCTTTCATTGTAGCAAGGAATAAGAACTGCGGTTTTATCCATAGTGTCCCCCGAATAGTTTTTAACATTGTCATTATATCACACAAATAATTGCCGATAAATGTAATTTTTCTTAATAAATGCGGTAATTATTGCTATATTTTTATTTTTTTGAATAATATTTCCACGTGCTAATTTTTTATTAATGAATGCGGGATAATATGTGTCCATGTAAAGTGTATACAAGAAAAAGGGGATATGAACTTCCCTGCCACAAATTATTGAGGTGGTAGGTATATTGCGGAAAGGAGTATGTTATGATTAACAAATTCAAATCAAGTTTCAAAGTAAGGCTGATGACCCTGGTATTGCTGCCGGTTCTTCTCGTTGGAATCGCACTTGCAACAGTGGCGGGCCTTAAGATGAAATCCAACATGGAAAGCGAGACCATCGCCGAACTGAAAGCATCCGCTTATGCCTTAAGGAGCATGATCGATACAATCTCCGATCAGGACTATTCGGTAGACGAAAACGGAACCATGTATGCCGGCAATGTAGATCTTACGTATCTTAACACCGTAGCCGACAAATTCACATCCGATTCCGGAATGTTTGAGACCATTTTCTTCGGAGACACCAGAAGGATCACTTCGGTTAAGACAGACGGAAAGAGAGCTATCGGAACCCAGGCGGTTCAGGCAGTTATCGATCAGGTATTAAAGGGCGGAAAAGAATATACTTCCCTCAGCACCAAGGTTGCGGGAACCGAATGCGTAGTGGCTTATGTTCCCCTTTATCAGAAGGATGGCAGGACCGTTTGCGGTATGGTATTTACCGGTATCTCCAAGGCCAACTTCAATAAGACCATGAGTTCCACTCTCTCATTTATTATACTCATAGCAGTAGTGCTCCTGGCCGTTATCAGCGCGATTGCGATATTTGTATCTTCAAAGATGAACAAAGCGATCATCGGAGCATCGGGCGTATGTACCGACCTTGCAGAAGGTGATTTCACAAAAGATAAGGCTTCCGCAGGTCTTGAAAGAGACGACGAACTCGGAGCCATGATCAGAAACGTTAACGAACTTAAAGAAAGATTCGATTCCACCATCGGCGGCGTTAAGACCAATATCGGTATTCTCGTTGAAAGCGCCGACGGACTTGAAAAAGCAGCAAATGAAAGCGCCGAATCCATGAACGACCTTTCAAATGCGGTTGAAGAAATTGCAAACGGAGCAACCACCCAGGCTCAGGAAGTTGAAACTTCCGCACAGGGTATCGCAGACATTCTTCGCACCATGGAAGAGATCAACTCAAGCGTAGAAGAAACCAACACCTGTACCGAAGAAATGTCCGTTAACTCCAAGCAGGTTGTGGGCGACTTCGAAACCCTCATAAAAGATACCGTTAAGTCCATCGAAAAACTTACGGACATTACCGATAAGATGAGTCTCGTTCAGGAGGCCGTTGAGACCGTTACAACGGCGGCGAACGACATCAACAACATTGCAAGCCAGACCAACCTTCTTTCCCTCAACGCATCCATCGAGGCTGCAAGAGCCGGTGAAGCAGGAAGAGGATTTGCGGTTGTTGCAGGCGAAATTTCAGCCCTCGCAGATCAGTCCAACCAGGCTGCAGTAAAGATCCGTGATATCATGAGCAACCTTAAGGACGAAACCATCGGTGCCGTATCCATGGTATCCGAAATGTCCGAGATGATGAACAAGCAGGATGAGACCAGCAAGAAGTCTCAGGCAAGCCTTCAGAATCTTATCGAAGCCATCGATAAGACCCAGGAGATGGTTGGAAACGTTAAGCACAATTCCGACGAAGTTCAGAAGCTTTGTGCTAACCTTAACGACAGCATCAGCAGCCTTTCCGCAATCTCCGAAGAGAACGCCGCATCCGCAGAGGAAACCAGTGCTTCCATCACCCAGATGGCTCAGGTTACAAAGGATGTTCAGGGCATGGGCATTGAACTTAAGGAGATTGCAGGAAAACTCGATGAGATTACTGCATTCTTCAAAATTGAGTAATCACGATTGATTTGAATTTAACAAAAAGTGGTAAATATTCAAATATTTACCACTTTTTTTATTGCCCGAAAGATGGAGTTGATATACGATAATAGGGAATATCAAAACGGAGAACAGACATGAGTACCATTTATATAACGGGGCACAGAAACCCCGATTTTGACAGTATCTGCAGTGCCTACGCCTATGGGAAACTAAAGAGTATCACAGACCCGGAGAACACCTACATTCCCGTAAGATGCGGCCATTTAAGCGAGAATGCCAAGAAGGTGTTTTCCATGCTTAATATCACCCCGCCCGGGTATATGCGGGATATTTACCCCAAGGTTTCGGATGTGCTCTTAACATCGGAGGAGAAGATCGATTCCGGAGCTTCCCTTCAGACCATAGCAGCTTCCTACAAAGCCTCGAACCCTTCGGTAATTCCCGTTTTTTCGGGGAATGAGTTTTACGGACTTTTGAGCGTTGATGACATCACCACCTGGGTCATGAACGAAATATCCGAAAGGGGCGGAGTTTCCTCCATTCCGAAGGTCAAGGATATCATGCGTGCGGAGGAAGAACCCGTTTCTTCCGAGGAACTTTTCGAAGAAGCAAAGAGACGCCTTTCAGCCTCCAAAAAGAGAGGCCTTGCGGTATTTGACGAAACGGGTTATATAGGTTTTGTTACCAGACGGTGCTTTTTGAAAACACCCAGGAATAACGTGATATTGGTGGATCACAATGAAAGCAAGCAGAGTATCCGCGGCATCGAAACCGCCAATATAGTTGAGATCAGAGATCACCACAGGCTTGACGCCGTGAAAACGGATCTGCCGATCTTCATTGACGCGGAACCCCTCGGAAGCACCTGTACCATCGTATATCGAAAGTTCATGCAGGAAGGTATCATTCCTGACCTTGATACCGCCAAAATGCTCCTTGCGGGTATTGTGGCGGATACTTTGATCCTTCGAAGCCCCACCACCACTCCCGTTGACGAGACCGCCGCAAAGGGCCTTGCAAAGATCTGCGGCGTGGATCTTAACGAATTCGGTCTTTCAATGTTTGGAAGCATGGAAGGTCTTTCGGAGAGGGATCCCATAGAAGCCGTTTCTTCGGACTTTAAGACCTACAAAGAAAAGAACGTAAAGATAGGCATTGGACAGTGTGAAGTTACGACCCTTGAAGACCTTGACGACTATAAAGAACTGTATTTAAAGACTCTTGAAAGCGTACGAAAGAGAGACGGCCTTGACTGGGCTGTGCTTATGATCACGGACGTGCTGAAGGAACACAGCGTCCTTCTTTCCACGGAGCACAGGGCGGAAAAGAATCTTCAGTATGTGAAGGTTTCGGAAGGTACCTACGATATGCCCGGAGTCATGAGCCGCAAGAAGCAGCTTCTTCCCGAAGTCCTGCATGCAGCGGCCGTTTAGGAGATTTTATGGATAACAAACCAACCCTTTATCTTGCGGGAGATTCAACGGTTCAAAGCTACGCCCCCGCAAAAGAGCCTCAGGCAGGCTGGGGACAGATGTTATGGACTTTCTTTAAAGAAAAGGACCGGTGCAGGTCCTATGTAAGACCCGATGCTCCGGGTTCTCACTGTGTGACTTACGAAATGCCTTCTTTTTCCATAGAAAACCATGCCTTTGCTGCCAGAAGTTCACGTTCCTTTATCGAGCAGGGACGGCTTGAGGAGATCATGAAAGTTGCCCGCCCGGGGGATTTTCTTGCTCTTCAGTTTGCTCATAACGATGCGTACAAAGAACGGGAGGAGAGATATGTTCCCGTGGAAAAGTTCGGAGAGTGGCTGAAAAAATACAAGGACGCCTGTGATGAACGGGGTATGACCTGTATTTTCGTAACTCCCGTGACCATGAGAGTGTTTGACGGTGACAGGTGCAGGATGGCCTTTTCCGAATACAGGGATGAAATGCTTAAATCTGCGGATATCCTGGGAGTTCCCTGTGTGGATCTTTCCCTTAAGAGTACGGAGCTTATTACGAAGCTGGGATTTACCAAGGCGAGGGACGTATATCTCTGGCTTTATCCCGGGGAATATCCCGAAAGCGATTTTAAGGACGGGGCCACCGACAATGCCCACTTCCAGCGCTATGGGGCAAGTCTTATGGCTTCCCTGGTGGCAGAGGGTATTAAGAACATAAGCGGATTTGAGGCCTTAAAGCCCTTACAAGGGGCCATTTCCGACAATCTTACGGTTCCGGCCTTTAACCGAACCTACCCCGAAGGCTTTAAATGGCAGGAGGATGAGGACATGCTCGCCAACGCCGGACGCGAAATAGTAAAGAGAGAGTGAAGTTCATGATGAAACCGGACATAAACAAAGAAAACGCCGTACTTAAATTTGACGGCAGATTCGTAAGACTTTTTGACCTTCAGTATGCGGAGGGCAAGCACTATTTCGATGCCACCAGAAGAGACGCCGATAATATCATCGCCGTCAAATCGGATGAAGAATTTAAGAATATGCTTCCCGATGCGGTTTCCTGCTTTGTTATCCTTAAGAAAAAGGACGGCACCGCGGGACTCCTTCTTTCTTACGAATACAGATATCCCACGGGACAGTTTCTTTTAAGCCCTCCTGCGGGCCTTATTGACAGGGAAGACGCTCTTAATGCAGATCCCTTAAGGAAAGCCGCAGAGCGCGAAATTTTCGAAGAAACGGGCCTTAAATTAAAGCCTACCGACAGAGTGTTTACAGTAAATCCTCTGGTGTTTTCGACTCCGGGCCTTACGGACGAATGCAATGCTTTGGTGTGTGCCGTGGTGGAAATTGACGATCTTTCTGTGCTTAATCAGAAGGGTGCAGAAGGAACGGAACTTTTTGACGGCTTCGAAATTGTTGACGAGGACGGGGCGAGGGCTATAATTAAAGATGGGCGAGATAAAAACGGAAGATTTTATTCGCTCTACACCTGGGCCGCTTTGATGTATTTTGTCTCAGGCATGTGGAAATAAACAATCGGAGGGGTTTATGATAAAAACCGTAGAAATTGACACAATAGAAGATGTGCTGCCACTTATTACCGAGCAGGAATACAGGCCGGATCTTGGCAGAAACAGAAGCTTATATCTCTACAGGGGAATGACCGACGTAGCCTTTACCTTAGGTACCAGCCTTAAAAGAAACTGCAAGGACGCCAAAAAGATTCTTGAACCCTGTATCTTAAATAACTTTACCAAATACGGAGCACTGGAAGATCCTCTCATCGAAAAATCCGTCTGGAGACAGATGATCTTGGGACAGCACCACGGACTTCCCACAAGACTCCTTGACTGGTCCCAGTCACCCCTTATCGCGCTGCACTTTGCTACCACGGAGCACGACCTTGACAAAATGGAAGACCACGACTGCGTGATCTGGAGGATCGATATCAAGGAGCTTCATTCCCTGCTCCCCGGAAGATATAAAAAGATCCTGGCCGACAATCAGACCTCGGTATTTACCGTAAATATGTTAAAGGAGGTGGCGGATTCCCTCGAACGATACGATGAGGACATGCAGGATAAATCCATGGTGGTCATCGAGCCTCCCTCCATCGATCCCAGAATCGTTAACCAGTATTCCTTCTTTGCGGTCATTCCCGATGCCATCGATGATATAGAAGGCTACTTTGAAAAGAATACGGGCAATACCGTTAAATATGTGATAAAGAAAGAACTTCGTTGGAGGATCCGCGATATGCTGGATCAGCAGAACATAAGCGAGCGTATTCTTTATTCGGGCCTTGACGGGCTTTCCAAGTGGCTCGGAAGACATTATTACAAGAAAGTATAATAAAAAAACCACGGACGGCTGTCCGTGGTTTTTCTGTTTAAGTGAACTTATTTAACAACAAGCTTGGTGATGTGAGGGTTAGCTCCGTTGTACCAGTAAAGGAAACCTTCCATATCAACGGCATCGCCTACCTTTAAGCCTTCAACAGCCTTATAAACATCGGTGGTGTTATCGCAAAGCAAAGACTCAACGGTGAAAGTAAAGGTCTGTCCATTGATGGATGCGTTGAAGTAAAGGTCGCTGTTCTCATCGTGGGAACCGGATCCGTCGTACTTGTACTGGAATGCGCTTCCGTCGTCGCGAGCTTCGATCTTAAGACCCTTGAAGGATACGAAACGGTTCTGGAAATCAATGAGGTTATCGGAACCGAGCTTATCGGTAACGTCGGTAGCGGGTGCTACATAAGAACCTTTTTCAATCTCGAACTTTTCTACGTCAATAACTTCAACTTCGCCTGACCACTCAGCCTTGGTACCGGTCACTTTGATCTTGGTACCGGGGGTAAGCTTCTTGCTGTCTGCTTCGCTGCAGTTCATGTTGTAGATGAAATATCCGCCGTCCTTATCCTGGGTGTAAAGGGTGATCTTGTTTTCCTCCTCCCACCAGGACTGATTAGCCTGTACATAGGTCTCGATGGTAACCTGGCTCTCAAGAGCGGCAGCGTTGTACTCAGCATAAGTCATAACGCCTTCGGACTTCTTGTCGCCTGAATTTGCGCCGCAGCCTGCAAGTGAAAGAACGAGCGCTCCGGCGAGAATAACTGATAAAAACTTCTTCATATCAATTCCTCCTGTTACTCAGAAAAAAGTTTAACAATGTTTATTATACTTAAATCGTTGGATAAATCAACAGTTTTCTTATCTGTCTTTTTTCTTTATCTTTTGGGCTATAAAAAACACACCGATCAATACCCAAACCGCTCCGAGGGAAGAAAGAAGCAGTATCGAGGTGGCGGGAAGGGGCTCATAGACACTTCGGTCCGCCGTGGTATCCACCATATTTCTGTCAAGCCTGTAAAGGGCGGAAGTGTCTTTAAAGAGCTTTTCTATAAAGGCATCATCCACGGTCTGGTTTCTTCTGGCGCCCTTGGCCGCACCTTCAATGAGTTCCCCGGCGGCATTTCTTAAGGAAGTGGAGCCGTTATAGGGAGGAGCGGTGAAGGTGTTTTCTATATTATCAAGAAGCACCTTTGTGGCATCAATCTTGACCTGATAGTGTTCGTCGTTGTCTTCGCCGGCCCTTGAAAGGTAATCAAGGTACTCGGGGCTTTCGATAGCTTTCTTTGTCACGGGAATGTAGCCTTCGGTCTCCGCGTAAGCCATCTGGACTTCGTTTGTCAGCATAAACTGCGTAAACAGCCAGGAAGCAAGCACCTCATTGGGATCCTCTTTATTAAATATACAAAGGGAGGGCCCCTGAGAGATCATCTGCGGATTCGAAGGGTCGTACTGGGGGATCTTGGTAACCAGTATGTTAAAATCAACGATCTGATCGTTGGAAATATCACTGTGAGTGGCAAGGGTTCCCATCCAGGTGGCACCGGCGGTGGAGTCTATGGCGAAGATACACTGACCCGCATTCAAAAAGTTACCGGGATAACTTGAAATCTTAAAGGTGGAAAAGGCTCTGGTTCCCGCATGCTCAGCTACGGTCAGGAGAATCTTCTTTGTCTCGTCGTTAAAAAGAAGGGTCTTTCCGTCTTCGGTGCAATATCCTGCGTTTAACTGCCTAAGCATCTGGATCATCATGTTGTCCGTAGACTTATAGATGAAGGGGATGAGCACCTTCTG
>DBVS01000096.1:0-125 GCA_002308235.1 Lachnospiraceae bacterium UBA1258 | reverse complement strand
GAAACCTCCCAGACAAAGTCCCAGGTGATATCCTCAGGGATTTCATATCCGAGAGCCTCGATCATATCCCGATTCATGTAGAGGGCTTCTGTGGAGCGAACGTAGGGAACGGCGTAGTGCTTTCC
>DBVS01000120.1 GCA_002308235.1 Lachnospiraceae bacterium UBA1258 | reverse complement strand
AACACGTTGGTAAGACCGTGCTTTCCTCCGTTTGAAATAACAATCTGGCTTGGCTCATAGTAAAGATTGTTGAAATCTCTGAACTTCTTGCAAATCGCAGCCTTAAGCTCGTTGGTTCCCGAAGCGGGTGTATATTTGGTAAATCCGGTCTCAATAGCCTTGATTGCGGCATCGCAAATATTCTTGGGTGTGTTGAAATCGGGTTCTCCTGCTCCAAAGCCCACTACGTCGACTCCGCTTGCCTTAAGTTCCTTTGCCTTTGCGGTAATCGCCAGTGTTGATGAGGGTTTAACGGCTTTTGCTTTTTCCGATAAAGTAAGTGACATAACATGCCTCCAAATAATTATCTTCTAACTTTTATCATTTTAACGAAGGCAATATTCACTGTCAATGGAATTTTGGATAATTGTATACAATTATCCCGTGAAAGAAAAACAGGGCAATTTTTTTAGTCAATTTGCCCTGTTTCTCATCAAAGTATATGATTGTCTCTGCAGGTAAACATGATAATCCGGTACTCCTTCGACACTTCCCGAAGCAGTCTCATACTGCCTTCGAGATTATTCTCATCCAGATTCACAAAGGGATCGTCAAGAATGAGAGTCGGCTTTTCGTCCCGATACATGGCGTCCACTATGGCAAGTCTCATGCAGACCCCTATAAGATCCTTATAACCGCTGCTTAAGAACTTGACAGAATGCTGAATGCCCTCCTCGCTTACGGTAAGTTCGGTGTTTGCATCCATCCGGTAACTGTCGGCTTCATCGCCTGTGATCATCTTATAGTATTTGGAAAAGCCCGAAAGCAGGGGACCCGTATATCTTGCGGTAAGGTTTTCACGCGCCTTTGAAAGGTAAGTCTTCACGTCTTCAAGAATGCCGGCATGCTTGGTTTTTTCGGAAATCAAAGCCTCGGTTTCAGAGAGTTTATCCCTGTTGTCTCTGCGAATTTCATCTCTTTCATCCAGGGTCGAAAGCTGCCGCAAGTCTATATTAATGGCTTCTTTCAGCTCGGTTGTACGCCTGTCAAGCTCTTCCTGCCTGTATCTGATATCTTCAAGCGTTACGGTGGTATCCGCATCCTGTGAAGAAAGCATACCGATATCGTGCTCTCTTTCAAAGGCTTCCTTACGGGCTTTAACGTCCTTTAAAAGATTCATTGCACTCTTATAGTTATCATGGCGTCTGATTATCCCCTGAAGAGCGGCGGAATAATCAGAAGTATCGACGCTTACGCCGAAATCAAGAAAGGTGCTTGCTATCTCGGAATTAAGTTTCCCGCACTCTTCCGTTTTATCATTTTCGGCGAACCTGTCACGCTTTTCCACCAGTCTGCCGTAGTCGTAACACTGCCGGTAAAGTTCCTTTAAGTCGTTTCCGACGGTATTTTCGTCATAAAGCATACCGTGATCTTCAAGCAGCGACTTCGTAAATCTTTCCATGCCGGAGATTTCGGCTTCAAGGTCGGAAATCTCGCCGGAAACCTTCGATGCATAGCTTTCTTTAACGAGCAAATCTTTGGAAGCTTTGGTGTTCCTCACAAAGAAAACGATCAACAGGCAAAGCCCCAACGCTCCTGCACCTATGGCTCCGAAGAGAAGCGCATTGCCTCCGAGTTTAAGGAAAAAGAAGGTGGCAAGTGCCCCTCCGGCAAGTACAAGCAAAAATGCCAAAAGCAGGTACACACCGGTGAGTTTTTTATGTTTCCTCGCCTCAAAGCATTCTTCCTCAAGGTCTCTTTGTTGCTGCTCTTTAGCGGCAAGTTCGGATCTCTTGGAAGCTGTTGCTATGATATATTTCTGCGCTGTCTCAATTCTTTCCACAGTTTCAGCCTGGTTCTTGAATCTGCTTTCGTAATCGGCCAGTTTTTCCCTGTCTTCTGCGGAAAGATCATAAGAAGCCTGTGACCTTTGAAGGTCCGCCAGCCTTCCGGATTTGTTCATGATGAGGCCGATTTCTTCCGATACGTCTCCCACTCCTTTATAGTTAAGGAGCGCGGCGGCCTCGGAAGCCAGTTTTTCTTTTTCTTTAAATTCCGCCAGGATTCCCTCATATGTTTTCTTTTCCGTGCGTTTCTTTTCTGCTGCGGAAACCTGTTCTCTCAATTCGTTTAATTCACGGATTTGTGTTTCGCATTCTTTAAGGGAAGCCTTGGTCTGAGAAAGGCGGGTGTGGATGTCACGCTTGGTACTTTCGAGTCCTTCATCCTCCAAAAGAAGGGCCTTAAGGTGAGTTGCCTCATCCTTTAACTTATATATCTCTCCTGTCTTTCTGGTGGCGCTTAAAGCGTTTAATTCGTTCTTTATCTTTTCGTCGATGGATTCAAAGCGGTTTAAATCCATGGCATCCGTGATATTCCCGAGTTTTGCGTTGATATCATCGGTGGTCTTTACAAATTCGCTCTCGTTCTGTCTGATAAATACGGTACGTTCAAAGGACTCTGCATTGATCTTAAAGAGTTCTTCGCCGATTTTCTCGGAAAAATCCGCGCTTACCAGGTTGGTCTTCAAATCACGGAGTTCGAAGGTATCTTCGGAAGACTTGGTTCCGAAAGTTCTGTAGACGGTGTAGCTTTTACCCTCCGTTTCAAAAGAAAGAGAACCGCCGAAGCTTCCGCCCTTCCAGGGAGCATAACGCTTTCTCTCGGAAACAAGGGCATCCTTCTTGCCGTCGTTCTCAAGGCCGTAAAGCATGACCTTAATAAAGGCGGCAAGAGTACTCTTACCCCAGCCGTTACGCTCATTTAAAATGTTTAAGCCCTCTGTAAAGGACATATTAAGGTCATGAAGTTTTCCGAAGTTAATAACATGGCAGGCAAGTATATTCATCTATTTCACCTCCGAAAAGAGGCTTAAGCCCTCTCGCACTATTTCGGCCTTTCGTTCGGGCGTCAGGCTCGGATCGTTCATGACCGTTCGTACGAATTCGCCCTTAAGTGTCTCATCATAAAGAAAGCTTTCGATGTTCACCTTAAGGCTCGTTTCGTCCGAAACCTTAACAAAGTAGTATTCCTTCTCAAGATTCTTCTCGAGAAAATCAATATTCTTCTCGCATTCCACGTCAACCTCTCCGGTTAAAACAATCTTTACCATATCGGAATCAGTGGCGGAACAGGTTTTAAGATGTTCTGTGATTCTTGACGCCATGTCAAAGGTATTGTTTAATCCCGTAACGTCAACATTCTCAATGAAAATCCTGCGTTTTGCAAAGGGAACAAAGGTATCCGTCACGGTTTTGGCTTCAACGTCCACATCAAGGATTACAAAACCGTGCTCTCCCTTTTCATCAAAGCCGCGACCTTCAAGGCATCCGCAATAACAGTATTTCCCCAGTGCATCAAGGCTTTCGACCTTGTATTCGTGAATGTGACCGAGAGCCAGGTAGTTGATGCCCTTGTTTTTAAAGAGACGCAAATTGATAATTTCAGTTTTATCCCTGGGGTTGGAAGCAGTTTCCTGCCCATGAAGCATAACTATGTTTATATCCGAGGGATCGGGTGAAAAGTTTTGCTGAAGGCTTGCGGCATTGCCGGACAAAAGCTCTGCGCCGTAGATCTTAACTCCGTTAAAATCATACATGGTCCAGCCGTCGTTAAACAAAAAGACATTCTTCGGGGGATTCTCGGTTTCGCCGAGGAAATTCTCGGAATCATGATTTCCCCTGAGAATAAAGAAAGATATACCCGGATTTTCTTCAATTGAACGAAGCACCGCATTTTTCGTAAAAGCCGTTACGTGTGAATTATCAAACATATCTCCGCAGATAAGGATCGCGGAAATATCGTTCTTTGCAGCATAATCAACCATGTCGCAGAAATTTCCGGTCAGTTCCCGTCTTCTCTCTGCGGCCTTTTCTTTTGTAAGATGCGTATTAAGTCTTGAATCCAGATGTAAATCCGCACAGTGAATGAGCTTCATTCAAATTCTCCTATATCTTGATTTCCGTCCATTTACCCTGTCTGAACCTGACAGTTCCAAGCACATAACGGGCAATCTGATCCGCCAGGATTCCGAGCCAGATTCCCACGATGCCCAGGTGGAAAACATAGCCTCCGAGATATGAACCCAGGGTTCTTACAAGAGTTACGCTGACGATTGAAACCATCGCAGTATAAAGCGTATCTCCGGCACCTCTCAGACAGCCGTTGTAAATAACCTGGCCTATCTGGATTATCACGATGAACATGATGACCCTCGTCAGGTCCGTTCCGATGTTCACGGTCTCCGCGTCGTCAAAGAAAGCCCCCATCAAAGTCCTTCCGCCGAAGAAATAAGCAAACGCCAGACATACGGCGATTATACCTCCGAGCATACGGCAGGTCCGCCCGTATTCTCTGGCAAGATCCTTGTCCCGCTGCCCGAGACTCCGCCCGATAAGGGCCACCGCAGTGGCCTGTAACCCGTCTCCGAAGGAAAAAGAAAG
>DBVS01000130.1:5249-5434 GCA_002308235.1 Lachnospiraceae bacterium UBA1258 | reverse complement strand
TCGATGCGCTGGTCATTGACGATCAGGACACCGTCTTTTTTCAGGAAATGAGCATAACGCAGCGCTTCAAGCTTCTCAAATGCGATAAGTACATCCGCGCAGCCCTCTTCAACTATCGGTTCATGAACCTTTTCCCCGTAGCGTACAAATGTTACGACACTTCCGCCGCGCTGGGCCATTCCGTG
>DBVS01000130.1:3856-5180 GCA_002308235.1 Lachnospiraceae bacterium UBA1258 | reverse complement strand
TTCCCTGTCCGCCGACACCGACGATCATTATATTTTTGGTCTCCATTTATTATCTCCTCCTCTACCTCACAATAGCTCCCTTAGGACACAGTCCCTCACACAGACCGCAGCCGTTGCACATTGTTTCATTGATAACGACCGCGCCTTCCTCATTCCTTGTGATAGCGGGACATGCGGGCTTCATGCAGGCTCCGCATCTGATGCAGACTTCCGTATTGATATGGAATGCGGGCTTGGGCTTGTTGCTCTTAAGAAGGGCGCACGGTGCCTGGACAATGATCACGGAAACCGCGTCCTTAGCCACCTCGCGTCTTATGGTATCCGCAAGTGTCTTCGTATCAAATGCGTCAACGATATATGTATTTTCGATCCCGATACCGTCATGGCAGAGCTTGTACAGGTCGATCGCGGGAACGGTCTCTCCCTTAAGAGTCTTGCCGGTTGCGGCATGATCCTGATGTCCGGTCATTCCGGTGGTGGAGTTATCAAGGATCAGCACGGTACCGGTGGCCTGATTATAGACCATGTTCATCAGGGAATTCACGCCGGTATGAAGGAAGGTGGAATCGCCGATAACGGCAACCCAGTCCTTAACGTAGGCACTTCCCTTTGCTTTTTCCATGCCGTGAAGGGTGGAAATGCTGGAACCCATGCAGACTGCGGTTTCAACCACGTTCAAAGGCGCAACCGCTCCGAGGGTGTAGCATCCGATATCGCCCGCCGCATGGATCTTTAATTTCTTTAATGCGGTATAAACGCTTCTGTGAGGGCATCCCGGACAAAGAATGGGAGGTCTTGCGGGAACTTCCGCAGCGGGTTCCGCACCCGTTTCCATGCCCAGTGCCTTTCTTAACATGTTCGCACTGTATTCGCCCTGAACCGTGAAGATTTCCTTTCCGATGCAGGAAATGCCCATTGCTTTTACCTGCTCTTCAATGACGGGTTCAAGTTCTTCGAATATATAGAGTTTGTCGATCTCTTTTGCAAATTCACGGATCATATCCTTGGGAAGGGGATTGACGAGGCCCAGCTTAAGTACGCTTGCCTCGGGACAAACCTCTTTAACGTACTGATAAGCGATACCGCTTGCGATAAATCCGATCTTCTTATCGCCCCATTCGATCCTGTTGATGGGGAAGGAGCCTGCGTCCTTTGCCATTTTGTTGAGACGCTCTTCCACGTAAATGTGGCGTTTCTTGGCCATGCCCGGCATCATTACGTTCTTCATGGCGTTCTTTTCGTAAGGCTTGTCGGGAATATCCTGTCTTTCTTCAAGAGTGACAACACCCTGGGAATGTCCCAGTCTGGTGGTGGTACGCATGAT
>DBVS01000130.1:3581-3705 GCA_002308235.1 Lachnospiraceae bacterium UBA1258 | reverse complement strand
TAGGAAACCGTAAACAAGGGGTCAGAAGCCACGTTGAGACCTACGTGTTTCATGCTGCACATTGAGCGTACGCCGCTCATGGACGCACCGATGGCTACTTCGCAGGCCACCTTCTCATTGGGCG
>DBVS01000130.1:3273-3540 GCA_002308235.1 Lachnospiraceae bacterium UBA1258 | reverse complement strand
ATTTCGGTGCTGGGTGTTCCGGGGTAAGCAGCGCTTACCTTCACTCCCGCTTCATATGCTCCTCTCGCTATGGCCGCATTGCCCAGCATTACCTGCTTTTCCAAAGTTATTTCCGTCCTTTCGCAAAACTTAAATATATTTATTAACACAAATTATTTAATGCCAAATATTTAACACGAATTGCTCCGCAGCCCCGCTGCTCTCGCAATTCTGAGCCATTCGCAATCCGCTGATTTTCTTCGAAAATCGCTGCTTGCTCATGTCTCG
>DBVS01000130.1:1869-3268 GCA_002308235.1 Lachnospiraceae bacterium UBA1258 | reverse complement strand
GCGCTTCTCAAGCTCAAGCCTTCGTTTGTGCAAGCACACTCAGGCTTGCAGTTTTCGAAGCTGTTAAATCAAGTACGGGAACGCAGATATCATTATCTGCCCTCCGAAGTAGCAACTGAGGGAAATCATGGACCAAGCATAGGAACTGCCGAAAATTTTGTTCCGGGCCAGGAGCCAGTCCGAGATGACAAGCGCCACACAGCCGTATCCCAAGAGGATCTGTCCCGGGTCTCCCGAAAGAATAAGNNCCTATGCCCAGCGCGAAGGATGCGCTGATGATGATGTTGTAGACTATCAGCTTAACCCTGTACTTACGACCCAGATATTTGATCGTAAGTGCCGTCCCCAGTACCACAAGAATAACATAACAGATTATCGGTGCAAAAAAAAGATGCGTGTTTAAAAAAAACATGGCCGCTATGTAAAAAAGATGGCCGATGCCGAAAAAAATGCCCCCTACGGAAAATCTCACATCAAGAGTTATATCGCCCACGGCGCAAAAAAGCATTCCCGCCGTAACAAGCAGGTAGGAGTAATTGCCCTTTGCATACCCGAAAACCGAGATCACCAGTGTTCCGAAAGCAAGGATCAGAAAGGGAAGTCCGATGCAGGCTCCCTTCCAAAAAAGCTTTCTTTTACGTGGAGTGTGGTCATACTTGCAGCGCACGTACTTTGGCACCAGCAAAAGCATGTCTATTATGTATAAAAGCGATATAATCAGAAAAACCGATCTAAACAATTACTGCTCCTCCAACACCACTTTCTTGGTGTTTCCCTCGGCAAAGATTCTGGCTCCCGGCACGGAGCTTACGAATTTCTGGAACTGGGAATAGCCGTATGCCTTGGGTGAAAAAGAAGGATACTCGGCATGAATCCGGTTCGAAAGTTCCCCGATGTCAAGCCCTTCGGGACCTTCGCCCTTTATGGTGCGGATTGCGAAGGAATATACATCCTCTCCGCTTTCGCGCATTGTAACGTAATATGCGTTGGCGTTCTTGTAAAGTTTGAACTCTCCCGTTTCCTCGATCATTCTGGAAAGGGAGCTGTATCCGTAGTTACGGGTATCAAAGTCGGGATATATGGCAACCAGTTTGCTGCCGAGTTCCCCAAGATGTGTCTGTCTTCCGTTGTTGGCGTTATCCGCGATGATGTCGCTGATAACCTTGTTGACAAATACTCTGGTAAGAGCTTCGGGATTCTTTCTGGAGTCTTTCTTTTTCCGGCTGTTACCGCCGTTATCATCCTGATCGATGAGGTTTTCAAGGGTTACGAACTTGTCGCAGGCCATCCTGATGGATCTGGGGGTCTTGTTTTCTCCCATGACCACCACGTACATTCTGGATTCTCTCAGTCTCGAAGCAAGTCTGGTAAAGTCCGAATCGCTGGAAACTATGCAGAA
>DBVS01000130.1:0-1719 GCA_002308235.1 Lachnospiraceae bacterium UBA1258 | reverse complement strand
TAGGAAAGATTTCCGTATTTTGTGGTCATTTCCTCGATGATTCCGGAAATGTACTTGGGTGATACATTGTCTCCGTCAATGAGAAGGGCAAAATTTCTGTCCATCTCGGATCCTGTGACGGATGTTGTTTCGTTATTCATAAAAACTCCTAATCTTCATTGCTTTTATCGTAGTACTCATATCTGTCGCGGCCGTTGCTCTTGGCAAGATACAGGGCCTTGTCCGCCATAACGTAAACTTCGTTGGCGGATACGGTGTCCCCGGGCACAGCGTCATATATGCCGATGCTTACGGTGGAATGGATGCCCTTTCCGGCGTCGGGATGTCTTATTTCATGGACTCTGAAGATGACCTCTCTTGCAAACTTCTTTGAATCCATGGAACTTACGGGGCGCCAGAATGCCATAAACTCCTCACCTCCGATACGGCTTATATTTACGTCGTATACCTTGGCCATATCACAAAGAATCTCTCCGAGAGAAGCAAGCAGCTTGTCTCCCTCGGGGTGTCCGTAGGTGTCGTTATATTTCTTAAAGTTATCCACGTCCATAATGAGGCACACGATTTCTTTGTTGCTGACGTGAGCTTCGGCGGTCATGACTTCAAGTTTGGCAAAGGCGGTCCTTCTGTTGGTAAGTCCCGTCAAAGGATCCGTGGTACTGGACTTATAAAGAGTGGAATTTTGCTTCTCGATCAGCTCCGTGGCATCCTCATGTTCCCATTTGTCCTTGGCCTTCTTCCAGGCAAGGATGAGGCCCACAGCCGCCACGATGGTGGTATTTACCACGTCATAAACAAAGATCTCTCTCGATTTTAATATGAACGAACCCACATTGAAACAGACAAGTCCCGTCAAAACCGCAATTAAATTCCGCTTGGGAAACAGGTCAAAAGAAACCGGCATGGCAATGAGGGCCGCAATTATTATCCCTGCGGGATGTATATGATCGTAAAGGCCCAGAAACGAAGCCTCCGCAAGCGTCAGAAGCTGGAAGACCGTAATGATCCTGTTTGCATGACGAACAACATCGGTGGACTGCATTCCCAGAAGCCGTTTGGCTTCTATAAAGATTATAAAGGAAAGCATCGAAAATCCGATAAGTTCAAGACCTCTGACCCAGTCACGGCCGATCAGAAAATAGCAGGCGGAGGAAATAACCGCGATAATCGAAAAAGCGTAGCCTATGGTTCTCAAAACCCGCAGGTTGTCGTACGAAACCCTGTAGGACAGGTTTTCCACGGTTTCCCGGGACATATCGAGATAGCGCCATCGTTTGATTAAATTCATGGAAGCACTCCTACCGCTGTCCGGAACCGGACAGCCAAAATGCCCCGTCTACCCTATCCATTCATATAAACATTATAAGGAGAACAGGCCGATTAGTCAAACCCTGCGACTGAAAGTTTAAAAGAAAATCAATAAAAAAACCTTGAATTTTGCAAATCTTTTGTTATTGTTTCACAAATATTGCAAAAAGACGTCAATAATTTAACGTGGTACATTGACAAAGTGTTTTTTTTGTTTTAAATTTGTTTCCATAAAATAAGAAGGACAAGGGCGGATCGGCCGCAATACGTCCTTCGGGAGGTAATTATGATGAAAATAAAGAAGTTTGCAGGACTCATGCTGGCAGCTGCAATGGCTCTTTCGACCCTTGCAGGTTGTGCGGCGAAATCAACCGGTACCTTTAAGATCGGCGGTATCGGACCCATTACCGG
>DBVS01000019.1:30426-30581 GCA_002308235.1 Lachnospiraceae bacterium UBA1258 | reverse complement strand
AGAATCCACTGCACCAGACTTGCGGGTCAGAAGGCCGATAACTGGTATCTTCGCCAGTGCCCGAAGGTTCTCGAACTTGATTTTCTTGATACCTTGGGACGCGCAGACCGTGACAATACCATCGATGTCTACATCGGGGATGAGTATGAGGACGT
>DBVS01000019.1:5418-30289 GCA_002308235.1 Lachnospiraceae bacterium UBA1258 | reverse complement strand
ATCGAAAGAGCATACAAGAGCGGTGTAAAGTACATTGCCGAGCCCGGCGGATCGGTGCGCGACGATGCGGTCATCGAGTGCTGCGATAAATATGATATGGTGATGTCCTTCACAGGAATCCGCCTGTTCCACCACTGATATTTTTACATTTCATAAGAATACGAGCAAATAAAACACATTGTTCGAAGACACGCTCGCGCTTAGGTCCTCGCAGTAGCGGACCGCGAGTTGAAAAGCACTCGCTCGCATAACTCGGCATAATACGCCGAGTAAGCGCCGACTGCTGTGGAAAGTCTTCGAACAATGTTTTTATTTGCTCTTACGTTACCGCAAGATTGTAAAAATATTCAGTTGCCTATACAGGCGTCAAAGACTGTTCAGTACATTCACCGGGGGAAGTAGAAAGTGACAGCCGCGAGTATAATTCGATTTTCGAGGACTTTCCACAGCAGTCGGCGCTTGGCGAGGTAGTTTCGAGCTAAAGCGAGCAGGCAGTATTATTGCCTGCGGTCCGTTACTGCGAGGACCTAAGCGCGAGCGTGTCCGAGAAAACGAAGTTATATCGCGGCTGTCTGTCTTTCACAGTGAGAAACAAAAAAGGCACGCAATCGCGTGCCTCATAATATTCAAGTTTTATTTGAGCGTCTTCTCCACCAGGTTTATGCAGGACACCACGCTGCGGTAGTAGTTTTCCGCATCGAAGAGGTCGCCGTTGAAGCTTTCGCGCATGATCCCGTTGATGGAATAATCCAGCATCTTTATGTACTGTGAGAAGTCTTTCTTTGTGGAAAGAGCAGACATATCAGCCTTGGAAAGCACCGTCGAGACGGATTCTTCAAGAACCGTCTTGGCATTTTCGGTGGCGGCCAGAGCCTCGGTTATGGTTTCGTTCTTGCCTGTCTCCAGGAAAAGTTCCATGTAGGGGTAAGTCTTGAGAGTCTGCATCTTGGCAGCTTCCATCTGTCGACGGATCTCCATGTAGGAGGTTTCCGAAGGGTCGATGGCACTTGAGAGCTCCAGAGCCATGTAGCGGGCGCTGTAGTCGTAGAGAAATGTGTATACCCCGATCTTGCTGTCAAAGTAGTGGAAAAGAAGGCCCTTGCTGATTCCGGCCTCTTTAACGATATCGTCAGTACTGGCGTGTTTGTAACCGTTTATTGCAAAAATCTTTAAAGCAGCATTGATCATTCTGTCCTGTTTTTCCTGCTTTAAATCGAAAAACTTCGCGTTCATGAAATCCCCTCAAACCTTATATTGACTTTGTGAGTCGAAAAAGATAATAGCATACTTTATTTCCGTGTTCAAGAATTTTTCGCATCATATCACCCGTAATTTTTTAGTGTCTGTAAATCATCGAAAAGAACGCACAGTTTTCTTGCAAAAAGGGCTGAAAAATACTATAATCATCTTACGTGACGCGAAGAATTCACGGTAAACGGGTGCGTTTTTTACCCGATTTTTCCAAGTTGAGAGGAGAGTTTATCATGGCTAAAAAGCGTAAAAAATTAACTGCACTTCTTGTTATCGGAGCAGCTGTTGCAGGTGCATATTACTTTTTGAACAAGAAAAATTCCGAGATCCCCGCAGACATGTCGGAGGATGAGGATGACGAGGAATTTGAAGACGACACCGAAGAGGAACCCAAAGCCCCCAAGGCCGGAAAGCGTTCCTATGTTTCCCTTGATTTCAATACCGTAGAACAGAAGGTTCAGGACGTGGCAGCCAAATTTGCGGATACCGCAAGCAAGGCAGCCACATCACTCGGAAATCTTTATAAGCAGGCAGAGGGTAAGGTTGAAGAGTTCTTTGATGACAGAAGAGAAGCAAAGAACGCAGCGGGAGAACACGCCGCAGAAGAGACCGAAGCTCCCGAAAACAACGGAGAATCCGAAGAAAAGAACGAGCAGTAATGTTTTTTAAGGGATTGTGGGAGGTTATTTATGTTTTGCCCGAATTGCGGAAAAGAAGTTGAAGAAGATTTCAATCTCTGTCCGAACTGCGGAACGCGTCTTAAAGATGTCCCCGCAGGTGGAAAGGTTTCAAAGAGTGTACAGGACAAAGGTTTTCTGATCGGCCTTATCGGCGGAGCCGCAGCGTTTGTTTCCTGCTTTCTCCCCACTCTCACCATGACTTCCGGAGGAGAGCTATACAATTTAACTGTTCTGTTTGCAGAGGATTTCGGTTTCCTTTCCGTTATTTCTCTGATTTGCGTGGCCGTTGCTACTTTGGTTCATGTTACGAGAATCAGATTTCTTTCCGTCATTTTTGCAATAGTGAATCTGATATATGCGGTGGCTTTCGCTGTTTTGATTCTTTATAGCCTGTCGCTTACGGGCGGATTTATTCCGAGCATAGGGTTACTCGGATATTTTGCAGGATCGGTTGCCTTGCTTGTGGGCGCCTTTCTCCTTAAAAAGAAAAAGTAAAATTTATTATACTAACGGAGGATTTTTTATGTTCTGTTCAAATTGCGGTAAAGAAATACCTGATAATTCACTTGTTTGTCCCGAATGCGGAGCTACACTGAAGAGTGCGGCAACCGCTACTCAGGCAGCAACGCCGGTTGCAAGCGGAGCTCCTGCCTCGGACGGAATTGCGGCTTTCATAGGTATAATCGTGGGAGCTGTAGGTGCCATAGTCGGAATCATCGGTACTTTCCTTCCTTTGGTGCAGGATTCATTGGGAATCGGTCTTGGCGAGTCACTTATGGGAACCAGCGGAATGTCCGGCGATTTACGGATTCTTGGGATAATAGCGATTGTGATTTCTGCAATCACGCTTCTTTTTGTCCTTTTGAGACTTAAGGTTGTTGCCATTATTTTTTCTGTAATCAATGTGGCTTTTGCAGGTTTCATATGCTTTGCTACAATACATGGCATGAAAGATACTTACGGACTTGTTAAATACGGTGCGGGTTTCTACTGCGTTATCGCAGGCGCCGTTATTTTGCTTGTCGGATCCGTTCTTCTTAAGAAACGAGCAAAAAGATAATTTAAGGGGGGGTTATGGAAGGTTCAAATAACACCGGGAAATTGAAAGGTTCATTTTCCTTGGCATTCATTATCGGCGCAGTGGGCGCGATCCTCGGAATCGTATCGGTGTTTATGCCGCCGGTCAAAGGACCCTACGGTCTCGGACTTGCAGAGCCTTTGATGGCTCCCGACCAGATGTTTCTCGGAATAATACCCATCGTGCTCATAGCAGCCGCTATGGTGTTTATCTTTATACGTAAAAAGATCGGTGCCATCATTGTGGCAGCCATAAATCTGCTTTATACAGGATTTATCGTTTACTTTATATCATATGCAAAGGACGACCTTTCACCTTACGCCTTTATAACTTTTGACGTCGGTTTTTATTTGATGATCGCCGGAGCGGTTATTCTGTTGGCAGGTTCGATCTTTACAAAGAAAAAGCAATAATCACAGCATCAAAAGACCCGGTACGTTTGTACCGGGTCTTTTTTCTTTTTATTTCTTCTGTGTATAGGGCGGATCTGCGGGATAGCTTCCGCGGAGCTTCTGCATGCCGCGTCCCACGGCGTCCCTTGAATTTTTCCAGTCCGCATCCTTGTTTCTGTAATCGAATTTTTCGATGAGCCAGCTGATATCCTCAAAAAGTCTTTCCATGTTTCTGTTCATAAGCTCAAACATTTTGGGGAAGAAATCCTTCTTTTCTTTTTCCGAAAGATGAACTTCGGCATAATCGCAAAGCTCTCCGAAGTGGTGAAGGCAGAAGCCCTTTCCTTCGTCGATCTTGCGTGCAAATTCGGGATCCTCGGCGTAGAGATAAAAGAAGGTGTCCATGTAGCGCTTGTAGTCTTCGGCAAAGCGGTTACAGATGTAACAGGAGCAATCCTTTTTCTTTGTCCACTCGAAAATGTTGTTGGAGGGACCTTCGACTCCTGCAAGCTTTTCTTTCAGGGACAGCTTCCGGGGGGAGTATTTCTTAAATTGTTCCTGCATCTCCGCAATGGTCTTTTTATAATGGGTCTTTAAGATCCAGGCGTTGCCGAGTGTATTTCCGTAGTCGTACATCTTGCGGATGTGTTCTCTGCAAAAGCCGTATTTGTCCGTCATGTCTCTGGTGTCGGATTCCATGTAGGAAGCAGCGCTTCCAAGCACGTAATCCAGAAGATTCTGTTCCACATTTCGCTCGATGTAGCAAAAGGGGCATTCGTCGTTGGCGTTTACCGCATCATTCAAAGGAATGGTATAAAGCTTTTCTTTCATGGTTCTCTGCCTTTCGGGTTCGGGTCCGGCCCAATCCTTATGCATTATACCACAGGGAGGCGCAGGATAGAAGATGCGATGCGGCGTTTGCCGGGGATAAAGAAAGCGTTGTTGACAGGGAAAGACGTTGGGAGTATAGTGTTTATGAAACTATATTATACATCGTATAATATTATATAATTCTGATTTTATGAAAGGATAGCATTATGATCTTCAATACGGGAGCGGCGCTTCTGGATGCCATAGTGCTGGCGGTGGTGAACAAGGACCCTGAGGGGACCTACGGCTACCGGATAACCCAGGATGTGCGCGCCATCATAGAATTGTCCGAATCCACCCTGTATCCGGTGTTACGGCGGCTTATGAAGGACGAATGTCTGGTGGTCTATGACCGGGAATTTTCGGGCAGAAACAGGCGCTACTACAAGATTACGGAAAAGGGCAGGGCGCAACTAAATATGTATGTGGGAGAATGGTTCACATATTCAAAGAAGCTGAACCGGATATTTACCGGCGACAGCCTTGTTTATACTTTTAAGGGGGAGGAAGAAAAAACCTATGACTAAAGAAGAATTTTTGTCAAAGCTGGAAGCCCAGCTTTCCGACATGCCGGAAAAGGACAGGGAAGATGCTTTGAAATACTACGCGGACTACATAGATGACGCGGGACTCGACGAAGAAAGCTCCATTTCGGAGCTGGGAAGTCCCGAATCGGTGGCGGCGACCATCAGAAGCGAATCCGGGGACGCCATTGAACCTAAGCCTCTTGAAAACCCGCCTGTTGACGCAAATGCATATGCTCAGAGCGACTCGGTTCCCGGTGCGGAAGCGGGAAACCCTTCCAAGAAGCGCATGCCCGCCTGGGCCATCGTATTGATCACCGTGCTTTCGCCCGTGATGCTGGCTTTGGGCATTGTGGCGCTTGTATTGTTGTTTGTACTGATCGTTCTGGTGATCACCCTATGTCTTTTGTCGGTGGTGCTGTTTACGGCGCTTCTCATTGCGGGCATCGTGGCACTTGTTACGGGCGTATCCATGATAGTAAGTTTCCCGGCGGCGGGGCTCCTTTCCGTAGGCTCGGGCTTTGTCTGCCTGGCACTTTCCGCACTTGCGCTGATCCTTACGGTGCTTGCGTGCGGCAGATTCCTTCCGGGATTCTTTAAACTTTTGTTCCTTTGGACAAAGAAAAACAAAACAGCGGAGGAGGTGTAAGGACATGAAGAAATTTGCGATAGTTACACTTCTTGTTGCAGTGATTCTTCTTGCGGTAGGCGGTTTTTTCGGATTCGCGGGGCTCTTCGTCGGTGGTGTTGCATACGGAAATAACAGCGAAGGAATGAGCGCCGTGATAAAAGATATGGATGCGGGATTCAGAAAGTTTTCCGATAAGCTCGGAAAGGTTACGTTTACGCGAAACGGTGTGATCTTTACGGGAGATAAGAACGAAATATCCTACAGTGAGAACGGCGGAGTTTATGACGCTTCCGAGGTTTCATCTTTAGACTTTGACTTCAGCGCCGGGAAATTTGAGATTGTTACGGCAAAAACAGACAAGATCACGGTTTCCGTGGATGGATATGTTAAGTACTATTTCGGCCTTTCTTCCGGGGGAATGCTCTTTATCAGACCCGCGGGGGATTCGGTTTTCAATATCGGCCTTGCAGACAACTATTCGAAGATTAAGGTAACGATTCCCGAAGGGTTCAGGGCCGAGGATGCCACTGTGAGCCTCAACGCGGGCGATTTGAAGGTAGACGAACTTTCTGCCGACAAGATTGAATTAAACTTAAATGCGGGCAATTTTGAAATAAATAAGGGCATATTTGCCGACAATCTTAATATATCCGTTTCCATCGGCAGCATGTTCGTTTATGTTGCGGACACGGAAAAAGCAACTGTAAATGTAAATGCCGGAAGCTTTGTGGCAGGTGTGACGGATAAGTTAAAGAACGCAGAAATCAACGTTTCTACGGGCTCCGCAGACATTACTTCGGCAGGCAAAAAGAAGGATTTCTCTTATGAGATCACTTCGGGCCTCGGCATAGTCAAGGTTGACGGAAAGCGCGGAAAAACCGACGAAAACAGTGGCGCTCGGGGTGAATTTAGAGTAAACTGTAATTTAGGTTCGGTAAGCATAAATTTCGACTGATGATTGCCCCGGGCCAAAAGCACAGGGGGTTAAGTCTTGAGTCTGCAGTTTGTATACGGCCCGGCAGGGTGTGGAAAAAGCACATACGTACAGAACCTGATCGTGGAAAAGTCCGGGAAAGAACCCCGCAGGAGTTTTATTCTGACGGTTCCCGACCAGTTTACCATCGAGACTCAGGCTGACATTGTCAAAGCACATCCCGAAAAGGGAATTTTGAATATTGACGTTTTAAGCTTCGAAAGACTCTGCTACAGAGTGTTTTCGGAAGCAGGAGAGCCTGCGGAACCCATTCTTGACGATACGGGTAAGAGCCTTGTATTGAGAAGGGTTGCTTCTTCCGTGGCAAAAGACATGCCTTACATAGGCAGAAATCTTAACAAGACCGGTTACATTCACGAGGTCAAATCACAGATATCCGAGTTTATGCAGTACGGCATAAGCGTAAAGGATGTTGAAAAACTGGCGGAAAATACGGCGGGGAACGCCCTTCTTTCCACCAAACTTTCGGACCTTGCGAAGATTTATCGCGCCTTTTCGGAATTCAACGAAGGCAGGTTTATTACCGGTGAAGAAAAACTGGATATACTGTGTGAAAAAATGCCAAAAGCCGCCTTTTTGAAGGGGGCTTTTGTGGTTTTCGACGGCTTTACGGGTTTCACCCCCATTCAGGAAAGAGTCATACTGAAACTTCTTTCCATCGGCTGTGAAGTCCTGATCACTCTTACGGTTTCGGCTCCCGAAGCCTTAAACGAGACCGGAATGCCCGAAAAGCTCTTTTATCTGTCCCGTAAGACCGCTGCCAGACTTAAAGCCTTTGCAAAGGACTTAAAAGTCGAGGTTAAGTCCGATATCGAGGTCACCGGAGCCGGTACCGGCAGATTTTCCGGCAATCCCGAGCTTTTGCATCTTGAAAGGAATCTCTTCAGATACCCTTACAAAACATATGACAAAGAACCTGTAAATATCGGTATTTACGCCTGCGAGACTCCCGAGGCCGAGATCGAGAGCACGGTTTTGAAGATTTCGGAACTGGTAAGGGAAAGGGGCTTTGAATACCGCGATATCGCCGTGATCGTCGGTAATCTCGATACTTATGCTTCGGGCTTTGCCACACGGATGAAAGAGGTGGATATCCCTTTCTTTATCGATAAGACCAGCGGGATCGTGCTGAATCCCTTTATCGAGTATTTAAAGAGCGCTCTTTTGATCTTTATAAACGATTTTTCCTACAACAGCGTTTTCCACTACCTTAAGTCAGGTTTTACCGATTTTACGCGGGATGAGACCGACAGGTTTGATAAATACGTTCGGAGCCTCAATATCCGCGGAAAAGCTTATTCCAAGGAATTTACCCGCCTTCAGAAGGGCATGGCGGACAAAGAACTGGCAGCAGGCAGACTTCCGGAGATCGAAGCCCTGAGAGTTAAGCTCATGAGCGAACTTTCTGTGCTGGCGCGCCCTGCAGATACCGCGGGAGATTTCGTAAAGAATCTTTATGAATTTATCACGAACAACGATTCCTGCGGAAAACTTTTAAAGTATGCCGAAGGCTTTGAACGGGACGGAAATCTGCTTAAAGCAAGCGAGTTTCGCCAGATCTATAAGCTTGTCTGCAAACTTCTTGAAACGATCTACGACCTTATCGGTGAAGAAACGATGGATATCACCGAGTTTTACAGGATATTTGAGGCAGGTATCAATGAGATAAAGGTCGGTAACATACCCGGAAACATCGACAGAGTCGTGGTGGGTGATATCGAAAGAACCAGACTGAACAAGGTTAAGGCCCTGTTCTTTGTGGGAGTGAATGACGGCAACATTCCGAAATCAGGCGACAAGGGAGGCTTTCTTTCGAATACGGAAAAGGATCTGCTTTTAAGCCGCGGGATCGAGCTTGCCCCCACGCCCAGGGAAGAAATGTACACTCAGAGGCTCTATCTTTACATGAACCTTTTAAAGCCCTCGGACTGCATATATTTAAGCTATTCGGGCACGGATACCGCGGGAAAGAGCATGTATGCTTCGTACCTTATCGATGTGCTCTTAAAGATATTCCCCGGGCTTTCGCCCGTAACGGTTTCGGACCGCATCGAAACCGGGCGGTTTATAAACGCAGGGGACAGTTTGAGGTATTTTGCGGGTCTTGTAAGAGAATACGCGAAAAACAGCCTTACCGAGGCTGAAAAGAGCATAGCGAGAGCCTTGCTTAAGATATACGAAGGCCGTGAAGAAAAGCTTTCAAAGGACATCACGGAGGCTGCTTTTTCCGAATATATGGCCGTGCCGCTTTCAAAAGAGATCACGGAGCTTCTGTATTCCTCGGTCTTAAAGGCCAGTGTGAGCCGGATGGAAATGTACGCGGGCTGCGCTTACTCTTTCTTTTTGCAGTACGGAATGCAGTTAAAGGAAAACGACGATTTTGACTTTAAGAGCTCTGACCTCGGAAATATCTATCACGGGGTTCTGGACACCTTTTCGGGAATCCTTGAAAAAGAAGGGACTTCCTGGGCGGATTTCGATCCGAAGGAGGGAAAGAGCCTGGTTGAGCGTGCCGTGAGGGAATACTGCGAAAATTACGAGCAGGGCATGCTGAAAGAAGACGATCGAAGCGCCTACACGGTTTCAAAGATTACAAAAATGATGCAGCGGACGATAGAGACCCTGCAGTTTCAGTTAAAGCGGGGAAAATTCCTGGTTTCCGAGCACGAAAAGCCCTTTGAACGAAAGCTTGATTTTGAGGGCGGAAGCCTGCTGCTTCGCGGAAAGATAGACAGGATCGACCTTTATGAGGAGGGCGGAAGGCTCTATGTAAAGGTGGTGGATTATAAGTCGGGAAAACACGACCTGGATGTCACCGACATTTACTATGGCTTAAATGAGCAGCTGGTGGTCTATATGGCGGAGGCTTTAAAACGCGAGAAGGAACTCCATCCCGGCAAAGAGGTGCTTCCTTCGGCCATGCTTTATTACACCATCGATAATCCCATGGTAAACGTGGCGGATCTTAATAAGTCGGAGACGCCGGATGAAAAGATATTAAAGGACCTCCGACCCAACGGAATCATCGAAAAATCCGCGGAAAACTGCGATAATCTGGACACGGGCTTTGAGGGCACCAGTCTGGCGATCCCTGTTACAAAAACAAACTCCGGGGCGATCGCCAAGACTTCGCTCAGAAACCTTGCAAGCTCCGAAGAGATTGCCCATATGACAGGCTTTGTCGAGAATTTGATAAAGAAAATGGCTGCGGAGATCAAGAGCGGGAACATCGAGGCTTCACCCTATGTTCACGGTGACAGGAGCGCCTGCGATTTCTGCAGCTTCCACGGGATCTGCAGATTTGACGATAAATTCCCGGGCTTTAAGTCACGGGACGTTTCAGGGGAAGACCCCGAAGAGATACGGAAAAAGATCATGGGAGGCGAAGATGCCGTCTAAATTTCTATTGACGCCCGATCAGCAGAGCGTGGTTGATTCAAGAGATCAGAATATCCTTGTGTCCGCGGCGGCGGGCTCGGGAAAGACCAGAGTCCTTACCGAGCGTATCGTCGGGCGTATTTGCGATGCAAAAAATCCCATAGATATAGACAGGATCCTGGTGGTGACCTTTACCACCAGCGCCGCAAGAGAGATGAAGGACAGGATATCATCCGCCCTTTCGGCGAAACTTGCCGAGAATCCGGGAAACAGCCATCTTGAGAAGCAGGCGACTCTCATTCACAATGCCCTTATCACCACCATTGACAGCTTCTGCCTTTATGTTGTCAGAAACAATTTCCACAAGATAGACGCGGACCCTTCCTTCAGGATCATCGACGAGGGGGAGAAAGCCCTTATCATGCAGGAGGTCATGGATGATGTGCTGAGCCGCGCCTATGCCTCGGGGGATGAGGATTTCCATCATATCGTGGACTGTTACTCAAAGAAAGACAAGGACGACTCTCTGGAAAAGAGCATAAATTCCCTGTTTGCCTATGCCATGAGCTATCCCTGGCCGGGCGAATGGCTTAAAGAGAGAAAGAAGGACTACGAAACCGGAACTCTTGAGGAATTTGCTTCGTCACGCCTTTTAAAGGACGTATACGAAAACATAAAGGAAGGCCTTAGGGAGGCGGTGCGCCTGGCGGACAAGGCTCTTTCCGTCTGCGACATGGAAATGGGGCCCGTTGAATATAAAGACAACATTTTATCCGAGCGGGAGATGTTTGAGGGCTTCATAAAGAAAATCGACGAAAACATCGGGTTTGACGAATTGCGGGAACTCTTTCTTTCAACCGGGTTTGCGACTTTAAGGGGCGGCAAGAAGAGTTCCGACGAAACGTTAAGAAACAGGGCAAAGAAGCTTAGGGACAGGTACAAGGAAATATTTGGCGATATCCCGAAGAAGTTTCTTTTTGATACTTTGGAAAACCTGCATTCGGAGATGAAGAAAACCGCAAGGACCGTCAACAAGCTCATCGACCTTACCATCGATTATGCCGAATCTTTTGCGGCTGTCAAAAAAGACAAGGGCGTCATAGATTTTGCCGACATGGAGCATATGGCGGTGGACATCCTCATTAAGAGCCACAGCGAAGACGGCAGTTACGAGATTTCCGATGTGGCAAGGGATTACCGCGATTACTTCGACGAGGTTATGGTGGACGAATATCAGGATTCAAACCTGGTGCAGGAAATCATAATACAGAGCGTTTCAAAGGAAACCTGCGGCACTGCCGGCAACCGTTTTATGGTGGGAGACGTCAAGCAGAGCATTTACAGTTTCAGAATGGCCCGACCCCAGATTTTTTCTGAGAAAGTTAAGAACTATTCCAAAGATCCGGGCGCAAAGAACCGTCTCATCACTCTAAAAAACAACTACAGAAGCCGCGGCGCCGTTTTAAACAGCGTTAACGCGATATTTGAAAATATCATGACAAAGGACCACGGCGGCGTGGATTATGGCGACGATGCCCGCCTTTACGCAGGTGGCTCCTTTACGCCCGATACAAACGAAAACATCACTGAAGTTATCCTTACGAAGGCCGACGCCAAGGCTGCCAAAAGCAGGGAACTTGAGGCAAAGGCCATAGCGTTAAAGGTTAAGGAAATCGTCGGTAACCTAAAGGTAACCAACGGAAAAACGGGAGAACTGCGCCCCGCAAGTTACAAAGACATCGCAGTTTTATTCAGGTCCCCCACCAAGTGGACCAAGTTTATAAGCGAAGCTTTCGAAGAGGCCGGCATTCCCTTCCACATGGAGGGTGTGGGTGACTTTTACGAAGCAACGGAAGTCAGGGATGTTTTAAGCTTCCTGGAGGTACTGGACAATCCTCTTTCGGACATTTCGCTATACGCCGCCATGACTTCTTTCTTCGGAGGCTTTAAGGACGAAGAGTGCGCGAAGATAAAAGCCGGTTCCGAAGGTTATTATTTCTGGGACAGAGTAAATGATTATGCTTCGAAGAATCCCGGGGATGCCAAAGTAGGCGAGTTTCTTTCTCTTATCGACAGATACAGGGAATATGTGACCTACATGCCCATCGACGAACTTCTTACGGAACTTTTTGACGAAACCGGCTACAGACATGTGGTGGCGGCTCTTCCTTCGGGAAAGCAGCGGCTTGCCAACATTAACCTCCTGATTTCGAAGGCCCGGGGCTATGCCGCGACCAGTTTTTACGGTCTGTTTCATTTTCTTCGTTATGTGGAGCTTATCCGGAAGACCGAGCAGGAAGAGGGCGAAGCAACCGTTTCCGACGAAAACGCCGACGTGCTTCGTGTAATGAGTATTCACAAGAGTAAAGGTCTTGAATTCCCGGTTTGTATAATCGGCGGGATCGGTGAGCGCTTCAACGATTCCGACAGTCGTTCGGCCTTTATCAGCAATATCGATGCGGGGCTGGGGGCTTACTTCATAGACCCCGTTAACCGCATAAAGAAACGTACCTTAAAGCAGAGTGTCGTAGGTGCCCACATCAGAAAAGAAGCCATCGGCGAAGAGATCCGCGTGCTTTATGTGGCGCTTACAAGACCCAAGGAAAAGCTTATCTTAACGGGAAGCGTATCAGAACCCGAAGAATGGTTTGATTCGGGCTTTTCAGGAAAAGAATCATGCTACGCCGATCTTATTGAAGAAAGTGTGGTGGGCAGCAGGAACATTTTCTTTAAGTGTACCGCCTTTGACGAGTCTACCCTTGAAAGCGCCGTGATTTCCAAAGAAGTTGAAAAAGCAGTGCTTAAGAGCGAACTGGAAACGGGCCTCGGTTCAGATGCGGAGACCGAAAAGAAGATAAGAGAGCGGTTTTCCTACGAATATCCCAAGAAGTACTTAAGCAGACTCTACATGAAGACAACAGTGTCGAAACTGAAGATTGCCGCCATGGAAGAGGATTACGAGTCACTGATGCCCTTTGAAGAGACGGAATCTGCAGAGTACATTCCGAAGTTTGCAAAGGAAGCGGAGGAAGTTAAGGGTACCGACCGGGGAACCGCGTATCATAATCTGCTGCAGCTCTTAAACTTTGGGGACTTTGTTAAAATCGGTGACGATGCGGGTTACAGGGAAGAACTCAAGAAGCAGATTTTGCGTATAGAGGAATCCGGTAAGATGCCCGCCGAGGCTATAGAAAAGGTCAATACGGGAAAGATCGTGGCGTTTCTTAAGACCGACATCGCAAAAGATATGGGAATTGCGGAAGAAACGGGACTTTTATACAGGGAACAGCCCTTTGTCATCGGCATGAAGGCATCGGAGATCGATGCGGAATTCCCCGAGACCGAGACCATCCTCGTTCAGGGTGTCATCGACGTTTATTACATAAAAGACGGATGTGTCACTATTCTTGATTATAAGACTGACAGGGTGGAGGAAGATTCCGAACTTGTGAGAAGATACAAGACCCAGCTTGATTATTACGGAGCAGCCATAGGAAGACTCACGGGAAAGCCCGTAAACGGGAAACTCATATATTCCTTTGCATTAAACAAAATCGTCGGAACCGATTAAGGCTCCGACGATTTATTTTTTATTACGGGTGATTGTCATCGCCCATAAAGGACTCAACCAGCAAAAGCGTACCCTCTTTGACGCTGATGCTTGTTTCGGGGGCGGTGATCACGTTGCTTAGACCCAAAGGGAAGGTGTTTGTAAGAGTGATATCTTCGGTCTCATATAAAGCACCCTTTATGGTAACGCCCCTGCTCTCATTTGAAAGCGAGAAAACGGAGAGCGAATGACCGGGCCTCTTTTTGAGAACGAGAGAGCCGTTTTTCAGGATATACATCCGCTCATTTTCGCTGATGATCCGGCAGTCCGCACCGTGCTCCTTCGCATAGACCATGGACTGGATGTTTGCAAAGGTGTGGTCGAAGCGGCCTCCGAGAGCGCAGGTCACGATGATGTTATCATAACCCTTTTCAAGGGCATGCTTTATGGCAAGCATGGTGTCGCTGTCATCCTTTTTGACCGGAAATTTTAGAACGCCGGTATCGGAAAGACCTTTGTTTCGAAGGTCTTTCTTTATCTTATCAAGACTTAAAGAATCGTAGTCGCCGATTATCATATCGGGAGCGAGTCCCAGTTTGATGGCATGTTCGTACCCTCTGTCGCAGGCGATGGTGTAATCGTATTCGATTGCTTCGGGAAGCCCGTTAAAGTCGCCTCCCGATATGATAAGGCAGGTTTTCATGGGTTTACTCCGAAAGGTACTATGCGGACTGTTTGTTCTTTTTGTTCTTAATAAGATCGACAATGAAAAGGGTCAAAGCCGCCACAACGGCTACGGCGCTTATGATGATCACCGTTTTCCAGTCAGTGCGGGAAAGCCCGGTGATGTCAAAGTCCCCGGTCTCACCGTTCTGAAGATTGGAGAAAACAAAGCGGACATCGATTATTACTGCAACGGCAAGGAGAAGTCCGCCGATCCATTTAAGTACCGGAAGAGACTTTCCGGTAACCGTTTGGAAGGTGGTGACGGTATCACCGCGAAAATCAAGCACAGAGCCTATGTACCAGGCAAGGGCAACGAAGATGACGGTTTCGGGGATCATGTAAGTCGCATTGTAGCCCAATGAGTAGATCACCGCAGCCTTCATGGGGATGGATATTCCTTTCCAGACAGTAATCCCGCTGGTAAAGTGGCAGGCAAATCTTAAGATACATGCAAGCAAAGCTCCGAGTACCAGGGCAAGTCTTTCAGAGGAAAGCTTTCTGAAGAGTCCGCCGAGGCCGATGACCATAAAGGCCACGATGTAATCAAGAAGGATGACTGCCAGGATCGACTGCCAGGTGGTCACATAGGAAAGGGTCTTAAGCCCCAGCAGCTGCTGGATGATACCAAAGGCCAGGCTCGAAGCCATGCCGAAGCCTGTGCCGTAGCGGTAGGCTATAATAAGTACGGGCAGCATGGAACCCACGGTGACGGATCCGCCGTAGGGCAGATCGATCAGTTTAAAGACCGAAAGAACGGTGCCCATGGCTATGAGCAATGCCGCCTCCGCCAGCCTTTTTGTAATTGAAACTTTTTTTGTTTGAGACATAAAAAAACCTCCTGAAGTTTTTGCAAACTTAAAGAGGCAACCGCTTAAGCTTCCTTACGCCGGTATTATCCGGTTCAAGTGATGAGGGTCAAGAAGTATAAAACTTCAATCTCAGCAGTTGCTCCCCTAGCTTGTTGACAGTTTAAAATATACGGTCAAGTTTCCCGGTTGTCAACAAGAATCGGTATGAACGGCGCAAAATCTGCATTGTGGTGCGGAAACTTGTATGATATAATACGTCTCAATATACTTTCGATATAAGCGTTAAAAAAACGGAGATAAACAGGATATGTTTGATTATATTTTATTCGATCTTGACGGAACCGTAAGCGATCCGAAGGTGGGGATTTGTACCAGTGTTCAGTACGGACTTTCAAAAATGGGCATCGATGTTCCCGACATAAATGTGCTCACTCCCTTTATAGGACCTCCTTTGAGGGACTCCTTCAGGGATTTTTATCACATAAAGGATGAAGATATTGAGAAGGTGGTGGCCTTCTACAGAGAAAGGTTTTCCACCGTGGGACTTTTTGAAAACGAGCTTTATCCCGGGATTGAAGAGCTTTTGTCCACGCTTAAGAAGAACGGGAAAAAACTTGCTCTTGCTTCCAGCAAACCCAGAGTATTTGTGGTAAAGATCCTTGATTATTTCGGGATCACCGGGTACTTTGACGTGGTCATGGGTTCGGAGCTTGACGGAACAAGAGAAAACAAAGTTGAGATAATAGAGGAATCCTTACGGCTTCTTTTTGAAGGGGAAACACCCGATCTTGAGAAGTGCGTAATGGTGGGAGACAGAAAGTATGACGTGGAAGCCGCCGCCAAAGTGGGACTTAAGGGCATCGGCGTAACCTACGGATACGGAAGTCGCGAAGAACTTGTTAATGCGGGCGCAGACATTATCTGCGACTCGGTGGAGGAGCTTAAAAACCTTCTCCTGAGTTGATATATACAGGGCTGTGAGGGTATGAAAAAGAAAAAAGACAGATTATCTTTGGGGGAGACCCTGAAAAATGATTTCTACGCACTTAAGCTTGGTTACGGTTGCAGCAGGAAACTGTTTTACAACCTCATGTTTATGGGCGTTCTCGGATACTTCGAATGGGTGTTTTTCTCATCCGTTTTCATGAAGAACATCGTCAACTATCTTTCCGAAAATGCGGAATTTGGCAAGATCATCACCTATATAGGGATATGCGGAGCGGTAATAGCCGCTCTTAATCTCTATATGGCGCATTTCTATGAGGTCACCCAGAAACTGGAGGCCCAGAAGTTTTTTAAGAAGCTGTACGAGCTTCTTTTTAAAAAGGCGGGAAACGTGGAACTTTCCTGCTACGAGAACGCGGATTTCTACAACAAATACACCATGGCCATGGACAAGGCGGACGATAACATCATCGATGTGGTGAGACGCTTTTTCGGAGTCATCTTCGGAAGCGTGGCCACGGGCTTTGTGTTCTTTTTGATGTACCGTATAGACAAGCTGGCGGTGCTCTTTATAGTGTGCCCGCTTCTGGGAAATTTCCTGTTCGGCACCATCAAGAGCAGGTATGAATACAAGCGTTACCGGGAGCAGGTGGAAAACAACAAGGTCATGAACTACGTAAGCCGTGCCATGTATCTTCCGGACTATGCCAAAGAGATGCGGCTTTTCAATGTATTCAGCCTTCTCAGAAAACAATATTCCGACGCCACCGACAAAAATGTCAAAGCCGCAGCAAAATACGCTTTTCCCAACGCCATGACCAACTTCTGGAAGCTTACCTTTACCTTCACCACCATTTTTGAAGGCATGCTTCTTTACGGGATCTACAGAAACAGGGTGTCAGGGACCGTTTCTCTGGCGGAGCTTACGGTCATGACCAGCATGATGGTTTCCATGACCTGGATCCTCATAGGACTTTTTGACGATATTGTGGGCTTTATGAGGGACGGCGTGTTCATAAACAATATAAGGGGCTTTCTTGAGTACGAAGAAAAGATTCCCGAGGACACCGACGGTATCATGCCCGGGGAAGACTTTGAATCCCTTGAGTTCAGACACGTTTCTTTTTCCTATGTTGATGAAGAAACGGTGAAGGATCTTTCCTTTACGCTTAAGAAAGGCCAGAACATAGCATTGGTAGGGCATAACGGAGCGGGAAAGACCACCATCATCAAACTTTTGCTTCGTCTCTATGACCCCACAAGCGGGGAGATACTTCTAAACGGCAGAAACATAAAAGAGTATAATCTCCGGGCCTACAGGGATATTTTTGCCACCACCTTCCAGGATTTTGCAATCATGGGCATGAGCGTGAAGGAGAATGTCCTTATGGGCAGAAGATATGGGGATGACGACCGTGTGGTAGAGGAAGCTCTTAAGAAAGCGGGAATCTATGACAAGATCATGTCCCTTGAAAAGGGCATTGATACGGTGATGACCAAAGAATTTGACGAGAATGGCGCCGTATTTTCGGGAGGAGAATCCCAGAAACTGGCGGTTTCCAGAACCTTTGCCAAGCCCTCTCCCGTAAAGATCTTCGACGAGCCCTCCAGTGCTCTGGACCCCATCGCGGAATACGATCTTTTCAACAATATAGCAAAAGAGGGCAGCGATCACACCCTTTTGTTCATTTCACACAGACTTTCCTCGGTCAAGCACTGCGACAGGGTATTTATGCTGGAGCAGGGGCGTCTGGTGGAGGAAGGTTCCCATGAGGAACTCATGGCTCTGGACGGAAAGTACGCAAAGATGTACAAGCGTCAGGCCAATAACTATCTTGCCATTGATGAAACGGAGGCTGCCATATGACGGATAAGAAAAAAGAAACCAAACAGCCTCTCAAGAAGGTTATATCCAATAACATGTTCCTTATTAAGCTTTGCTTTATGGCAAGTCCCGCACTGGTGATCTTTCCGGTGCTGGATGCCGTCAGGAATCAGGTGTCCATTTTCTTTGAGCACACCTTTCTGATCGGGTACGTGCTGGAAGCGGCGGAATTCGGCTATCCCTTTAAAAAGGTTGCCTTTGTCATAATCCTGCTTTTTATACTGATATCTGTGGGCATGGCCTTTACCGTATGGGTGGGTGACTATGTCAGGGCCAAGGAAGGGCCCAAAGTCAGCCGCAAGATTAAACTCATGCTCTATGAAAGGGCCAGGGAGCTGGATCTTGAGTGCTACGACAATCCCGAGTATTACAACGAGATGGTGCTGGCCATATCTGAGGTCGACAACCAGATAGAGCGCTGCATAACCTTCCTTTGCAACACCTTTGCGGGACTGGCGACCTTTATAACCACGGGAATTTACTTTGTTCAAAAGGATTATCTCTCCATTACCTTTGCAGTGGCGGCTTTTCTTGTGACTTTCTTTTTCAACCGGGCCTACAACAGGCTCTCCTACAGGATCAGGGTGGAAAGAAACCCTCACGAAAGAAAGAGAGAGTATGTCAAGCGCGTGTTCTATCTTTCGGATTACGCCAAGGAGATCCGCCTTAATCCCGAAGTGAAAAAATGCCTCGGAGAGACCTTTGCGGAGGCAAATGCGAAAGTTTACGATACGGAGAAAAAGTACGCAAACATGCACTTTTTCCAAAGATATATGGGAAATTACGTGGGCAACGACTTTTTCTGCGATGTGCTTTACATAGGGTATCTGGTTTTCAAGGCAGCAGTCTTAAAGGTGCTGTCCTTCAGCAGCGTGGCGATCCTCTACAATTCCTTCAACCGTTTGAAGCGGGGACTGAGAGTGTTCACGGATACCTATCCCTTCGCCTGTGAAACGAGTCTTTACGTGCAGAAGATAAGAAACTTCCTTGAGTACGAAACAAAGATAAAGTCCGAAGGAGACCTGGTTCCCGAGTCAAAGGCCCATGCCGTCAAAACGGAAGCACTTTCCTTTGGATATAACAAAGAAAAAGAGCCGCTGCTCAATGATATTAATCTGGATATAAAGCCCGGTGAGAAAATAGCGCTGGTAGGCTACAACGGAGCCGGAAAAACCACCCTTGTCAAACTCCTCATGCGGCTTTACGACCCGGACGGCGGTGTTATCAGGATGGATGCCGAAGACATCCGGAAATACGATGTTAAGGAATACCGGAAGTCCATCGGAGTCGTGTTCCAGGACTTTAAGATCTTTGCGGGAACTGTTGCGGAGAATGTGGTCATGGACAATTTTGTCGCTGAGGATACGGAGCGGGTCAACACCGCTCTTTCCGACAGCGGTTTAAAGAAGCGGATAGATGCGGAGGAAAAGGGTCTTTCCACCAATCTTACGACGGAGATCTACGAGGATGGAGTGAACCTTTCCGGGGGCGAAGCGCAGAAACTGGCCATTTCCAGGGTATTTTACCAGAATTCGGGTTTCATGATACTGGACGAACCTTCCAGTGCTTTGGACCCCATAGCGGAATATCAGCTTAACCACGCCATGCTCACGGCCACAAAGGACAAAACGGTCATCTTTATTTCCCACCGTCTGTCAACCACCAGGATTGCGGACAGGATCGTGATGCTTGAAAACGGACGGGTGGTCGAGAAGGGCACTCACGAAGAACTGCTTTCCCTCGGCGGCAAATACGCGCAAATGTGGAAGGTTCAGGCCGGTGCCTATATAAACTGCTGACAACAGCCAAGTTTGCGGGATTTATCGGACATTTGCCCGAATATTGACGAAATCAAAAACTGGTGATAAACTGTTAGTCGCAAAAAGAATAACGTCATCGTGACATTATACATGGGTTTTTTACGAAAGGAATGATTGCTATGAGAAGAAATCCCCGTGATTATAATTGCATTGATTACCTTGCGATGATTTGCTTTATTTCATTTTTGGGCTTCTGCCTTGAGAATCTGTTTCTTCTTTTCAGCAGAGGCTACGTTGACAACCGGAACATGAGCCTTCCGTTCCTTCTTGGTTACGGAATTGCCGTTGTTGGCCTGTACTTCGTACTGGGAGTGCCCAACAGCGATAACTGGGGTCTTTACATCGGACTCTGTTTCATTGCGGTGTCAGTCGGAGAGATTATACTCGGAAAAGCGGTGGAGCGTACCACCGGAATTATTTACTGGAACTACGAATCGCTTCCCTTCCACGTGACCAGATATACCAGTCTTTTTACAAGCATCGGTTTTACCGTGATCATTTTCTTTTTCATGGATAAGATCTTTATCGCGGTTATGGAGTGGATCCACGGAAGCATGAACAATGCAAAGACCTGTATAGTGATAGCGCTTACGGTCATGCTTGCGATTGATTTCTTCACAAGCTTCGGTTACATGTTTAACCACGGCACCACCTACAAAATGTGGCAGCTCCACGTTATGCCCATCAAGCTTGTGACGACAGGAATCCTGAAATAAAGCATCATGTACGGAAATCAATAAGATCAACAAAACAAAGGGTGAATGACAATTGTCATTCACCCTCTTTTATTTTACAGTAACGGGATCTCGTGCTCCGAAAGAGTCTTGACCGTTTCCGGAGGCCAGAGCGAACACTGGACCTCACCGATATGTGCTTTGCGAAGAAGGAACATGCAAAGTCTCGACTGTCCGATACCTCCGCCGATGGTGAAGGGAAGCTCACCGTTAAGGATCGCTTTCTGGAAGGGAAGCTTGGCCCGATCCTCGCAGCCGGATTTTTCAAGCTGATACTTAAGGGACGCCGCGTCTACTCTGATACCCATGGAGGAAAGCTCCAGGGCGATGTCGAGAACGGGGTAGTAAACGAAAATATCGGCATTCAAAGCCCAGTCATCATAGTCGGGAGCACGTCCGTCGTGACGCTCGCCGTTTTCAAGGGTATCGCCGATCTTCATGATACAAACGGCGCCCTTGGCCTTGGTAATGAAGTATTCACGCTCCTTGGGAGTGTTGTCGGGGAACATCTCCAGAAGTTCGTCCGATGTTATAAAGAAAATGTCATGAGGAAGGATCTCCTCGATATAGTCATATTCGATGGCCAGATATTTCTCGGTCTTTCTGACTGCGGTGTAAACTTCTTTGACAACAGCCTTCAGGGTATCAAGATTACGGTCTTCTTCAGTGATGATCTTTTCCCAGTCCCACTGATCCACGTAAATAGAGTGGATGTTGTCCGTATCCTCATCTCTGCGGATGGCGTTCATGTCGGTGTACAATCCTTCGCCAACTTCGAAGCCGTACTTCTTCAAAGCGTAACGCTTCCACTTCGCAAGGGAGTGTACGATCTCGGCGGTGTATTCGTTCTGCTCCTTGATGCCGAATGCAACAGGTCGCTCCACACCGTTTAAGTTATCGTTCAAACCGTCCGCAGGGTCTACAAAAAGCGGTGCAGACACGCGCAGGAGATTAAGTCTCTCCGCAAGGATCGACTGAAAGGCGTCCTTTGCGATCTTGATGGCCACCTGCGTATCATGCAGGTTAAGCTCGGGTTTATAGTCTTTGGGGATATAAGTCTTGTCCATCTGGCTCCTCCGGGCGGATTTCGCTTCGAAACCGCCATTTCTCATCAATTAATTTAATTACAAATTCGGGCGGAAATCAAGAGAAAAATGAACCCTGCCCCGCAACCCGCGATCAAAACATAAGAAAAAGGCTCTGGGCCCTCCGCTATGCAGCAGTGGGTCGAGCCTTTAACTTGCTTTTATGGTACATTCACATGTGGCAAAAGTCAATTACTTTTTTGCCGAAGAATGAACGAATACGTTTGGGCTTTGATTCAATCACGCCGTCCGGCGTGCTGTATTTAAGTAATAGTATTCCAGAATTCCTCTATCGCATCCCCCACAGTATCAAGGTTCACGGTCCGAAAGTTTTCCCACTCTCTTGGGAACATTTCCCGGTACCCGCGTTGCAGGAATCGCTCATCAAGCAGCACCACAACCCCCGTGTCTTCCTCGGTGCGGATGACTCTGCCCGCAGCCTGCAGGACTTTGTTCATGCCGGGATATTTGTAGGAAAAATCGTACCCGCGGTCATCGGTCTTATCAAAGATATCCTTCATAAGTTCCCGTTCGAGGCACACCTGGGGAATTCCGGTCCCGACGATTATCACGCCGATGAGGCTGTCCTTCTTTAAATCTATACCCTCCGAAAAAATACCGCCAAGAACGCAGAACCCGATAAGTGTGGTGCTTTCTTCGATCTCCACGTCCATGTCTATGGCTCCGAAAATATCGGAAGATTCCGGGGCTCCCGTATTTCCCGTAAACCTGCTTAAAAACGATTCTCTTCCCGCTTCGTCCAAGGACGGATCCTGCAGCAGACATTCTGCACCCGAAAGGGGAAGATATTCTTCTTCGTAGATCTTGTAAACATTCTCGATAAACTTGTATGAAGGTGCAAAAACCATGTAGTTTCCGGGCTTTGCGCCTGAAACCAGATGGATGTAGCGGGCGATCTTTCTGTACTCGTCATCGCCGCGCCGCGTATATTTGCTGGTGACGTCCTTTGCGATGAAGAGCCCCCGTTTGTCGGGATCGAAGATGCTTTTTGCGTAAACTTCGTAATCCTCCGGGGTACCGCCCAAGAGGTTCTTATGGTATTTGATGGGTAAGAGCGTAGCGGAAAAAAGCACGGAGGAGCGCACATTTCCCATGCATTCCGCCAGATTGTTGCAGGGATTTACGCACATGAGCTTTAAAAAGAAATCCCCGAACTCATCGTAGGCCGCATAAACACTGTAGTTTTCATCCACCAGTTCGTAAATGTTCAAAAAGTGGGATATCTCAAAGAAACTGTCAAGGACCGCGTCGACGACTTCCTTGGAGTACACCTTCTTTTTGTTGGATTTGCGCTCGTTACGAAGAAAATTGTCGATGTCCGCATAGAGGGAGAGCAAAGCCTTCACCACGCCGTCCGTGGGAGGATTGGTGATGTGAAGGAGAAAGTCGTGCATCCCTTCGGAATCGCACAGGGATTTTAAGGCGGTGAAGGCCTTGTAGCAGCGGGAAAACTTCTTTGACATGCCCGGAAGCTCTTCGACGGTTATGGTCTTTAAGGCGGAAAAATCCTCGCGGATAAGGGTGGCAGAGTACATTTCACGGGCTCGGTCCACCAGATTGTGGGCTTCATCGATCAAAAACAGATAATCTTCCTTTGTCTCCGCGGCGAAGTATCGCTTTAATCTTGCCCGCGGGTCAAAGGCGTAGTTATAGTCGCAGATTATGACATCGCAGAACATGCTCAGATCGAGTGACGTTTCGAAGGGGCAGACATTAAAGCGCTCTGCGTACTCAATTATGGTTTCCCTTGAGTATTCGTCACATTCTTTAAGCATGGTAAACACCGCATCGTTGACGCGGTCAAAGTGCCCCCTTGCAAAAGGACAGGCATCGGGATTGCATTCCCCCGTCGAAAGGCAGATCTTTTCCTTTGCGGTAAGGATGATGCTCTTAGCCTTAAGCCCCGATCTTGAAAGCAGGGACATGCAGTCTCCCGCAACGGTTCTGGTGATGGTCTTTGCCGTAAGATAGAAGATTTTTGAAATAAGCCCCTGCCCCATGGCCTGAATGGAAGGGTAGAGGGTCGCAACGGTCTTTCCGACCCCGGTGGGGGCCTCAAGAAAGAGCTTTCTTTTATGATAGATCGTGTAGTACACCTGGCGCACCAGCTCGTCCTGCCCCTCTCTGTAATCAAAGGGGAAGGGGAGACCCTTGATGCTCTCGTCCCGTTTTTCGCGGCGCTTGGCGTCAAACACGGCCCATTTTACGTACCGGGAGCAGACGTCGTCGCAGAAAGCCTTAAGGTCGTCCGCAAAGTAGGTTTCGTTAAAATATTTGACTTCTTCGGTGGCGATATTTACGTAGGTAAGACGTACGCTGACGGCGGGGAGAGATTCCTTCAAAGCCATCATGTGTGCGTAGAATTTAGCCTGGGAAAGGTGGATTGCCTTGGGCTCTGTGTAGCTCATGACATCCGCATAGGTGCTCTTTATTTCGTCAACAGTGACGCCCTTTTTGTTACGGATTATCCCGTCGGCGCGCCCCTCTACGGTTATGCGGCAATCCCCTTCTTCGTAGCAGAAAGAAAGAGACACTTCGGGATTATAGTCCGCTCCCGCCTGCCTCTGAATGGTCCTGTGAATCCGGGAGCCTTCCTGCATGGTGTCTGGGTCAGAAGCAAGGCCTCCGACACGGTTGTCAATGTCACCGCTTCGCAGTATGAACTCTATTAAATTTCTTACGGAAACGGTAATTTCGTACATAAAAAAACTCCCTAATCTATCTTATCTTACATAAGACGGAAACGGGAGTCAACCGCAACATCCAAGCCCGTTAGCAGGCAAGTGCGTGCGATTTTATGAAGTTTTCAAGATCGGGATCGTAACCTCGATAAGTGACTGTAAGCGGTTGGGTCATATCAAGACCGAGTATGCCAACGATGGACTTGGCGTCCACAATGTATCGGTTGTTACTTGCGATGTCGATGTCAAAATTGCATTTGGACGTAATACTTACAAATTCTTTAACCGCTTTAGGAGTCAGGGTGATTTTGGCCTGCATAAAGCACCTCCTTACTGGTTAAATCTGATTATATCAGCGTTGAATTTTAAGTAAATATCCACATTAACCAAAAATTAACAAGGAAGATTCGTAATCTTGTCAAACATTACCGCTCGAATTGTCTTCTCTGGCAGCTTTTCTTGTCTTTTTGTTCTTATACATTTCTTTGTCCGCATTTTCGATGAGAGCCGCCAGATCTTCCTTGGCCTTCAGGGTGGTTATGCAATAGCCGATGGAAGCCTCGAGTTTATAGGGTTTGTCGGACTTTTCGTTAAATTTTTCCATGGCGTTTTCCAGCCGTTTGATGCAGTTTTCGGCCTTGTCATCATCATAGCCTGCGGCAAGGAGCACGAACTCGTCACCGCCGTAGCGCATGAGTATCTCGCCGTGGTGCTTGTTTTCTTTAAGGATCGTGGCGATGTTCTTGATAAGAAGGTCGCCCTCGTCATGGCCGTAAATGTCGTTAACCTTTTTAAGACCGTCCACATCAAGAAAGAT
>DBVS01000019.1:0-5342 GCA_002308235.1 Lachnospiraceae bacterium UBA1258 | reverse complement strand
GTGAGGGTATCGTAGATCCACATGCGGTCCAGAGCGGAAACCACCTGCTCAAGGACGGAACGGATGCGGGAATTTTCGAGGGCATTGCTGACTATGGTGCACCAGTTGGGGAAAAAATCGTTTCGGATAAGAGTACCGTCGCGACCGATGATGGCATAGCCGAAATTGCGGTTCATGTAGTGTATGGGGAAGAAATAGTAGGTGCCGCCGCTCTTGCCGCCCTGGGCAGCGGGAGGGAAGAGGTCGCTCTTCTCAAAATATTCCCCTTCTTCGTTGGCGGTTATCTCGCCGTTTTTGCAGTTTAAAGCGGAGATCAGTTCGTTTGTGTAGTCCTTTGCGATATTGCTGTCAAGTTCGGACAAAGCAAGGGAATAATCGGCGTAATCGATCTTATAATCCGCCTGGACATTTATGCAAAGGTACAGTTCGTCGGGTTTTATGGAAGCCGTGTGGCGCTTGAGTTCGGAGTACAGATTGTGATAGCCGCGCTTACTGATGAGGCCCGCGGTCATGCGCTTGATAAAGGAAGTAAGCTCCGACTGGGTATAGCGATCGACAGCCAGGGAATTGGTGGTGGCCGCGTCGGTCTTTAATTCTTCGGAGATCTCACAGCCGCAGGTCTCTCCGCAGAAAATGACTATGGGAGAGGTGATGGTCTCGCCGGCGGTGTGTTCTTTATACTCGTGGAGGGTCGTTATGGCGGAAATACCCTTCTGATATTGCTGGCGCTTGATGGTGGTGATCCTGGGAGAGAAGACTCTGGATACGGAGTCAAAGTCGGTTCCGGTGACCTTTATCTCTCTGGGGATCTTGATACCGCGTCTCTTTAATTCGGTGCAGACTCCCACGGCCATTTCGTCATTTGCGCAGACGATGGCATCGGGAAGGGGAGCCCCGAGACCGAGGAAATATCCTGCGGCATCGACGCCCGAGCTGTATTCGTAATTTCCGAAGGTGACCCATTCTTCTTTAAACTCGAGACCGCTTTCTTCGACAGCTTCAAGAAAGCCCTTGTAACGGAGCTTGGTATCGGGGTTCTGGGCGGGTCCGCCGAGAAAATAAAGCTTCCGGCAGTCGTGGGATTTGATGAGGTGCTTTGTTATCTTGCTCATGCTGCCGCTTTCGTCGGACATGATATTGACAAAGTCGGGAGTATAGCCGTCCACCACCACGGTGTTGACGCCGCTTTGTTTGATCCTATCGAGCATTTCGGCATCGAAGCCCGGCTTCTGGAAGGTGTTTCTGACATAGACGATCCCGTCGAAGGAAGAAAGATCGGGAAGATTAAAGATGGCAAATTCGCCTGCGGAGAATTCCTCATTATAAAAAGCATTCATATGGCAACAAAAAACAGAGCATACGTCACCCATGTCACGTACCCTGCGCTCAATGCCCTTCATGAATGCCTTCTGTGTGTCAAAAGCAAGACTGCAGATCAGTACTGCTATTTTCATAAGATGTAACCCCGCACAAGTGCTTTTATCATTATATCATGAAACCTGTCAAATGTGTAGGATTTCATTGCGGTGGTTTATCCTTTTTTAATAAAGCGTTTTATTGAAATCAGCGTTGTTTGGTATATAATTGTTTCTGTATTGTGTATAAAGAAAGTGAGGCAGCAGTGAGAAGATACGGTAAATATATCAAACCATATTTGTTTTCTTTTATATGCGGCCCGATCCTCATGATTGTGGAAGTTCTCGGAGAAATCTTTCTTCCGAAGATGATGGCACTGATAATCAATAACGGTGTTGCCACGAAAGATATAGGCTATATTACACGCATGGGTATGATGATGGTCGGCCTTGCGGTGTTGATGGCCCTCGGCGGGATCGGAGGAGCATATTTCGGAGCCAAGGCTTCCATAGGCTTTGCGGCCGATTTAAGAAAGGATGCTTTTGCTCATGTTCAGAAGTTTTCCTTTGCAAACATCGATAAATTCAGTACAGGTTCTCTGGTAACCCGTCTTACCAACGACGTGACTCAGGTTCAGAGCCTTATCAACATGATGCTTCGTATGATGCTTCGTGCTCCCGGAATGCTGATAGGAGCCGTAATCATGGCATTTACGATAAATCCGTCTCTTGCAATGATCATTCTCATGATTATTCCCATTCTTGTTCTGGTGGTATTTGTGGTGTTAAGGATAGGCTTCCCCAGATTTAAAAACCTGCAGAGTAAGATAGACGGCCTTAACTCATCCATACGAGAATCTCTGACGAACGTTCGCGTTATCAAGTCCTTTGTACGGGGCGATTTCGAGCAGGAGAAATTCGAAAGATCCAACGGCGATCTTAAAGATGCTTCCCTTAGGGCATTTAAAGTGGTCATCACCACCATGCCTCTTATGAGCCTTGCCATGAACGCAACCACCATCGCGGTGGTATGGAACGGTGGAAAACAGATAATCGCCGGCAGCATGGAAGTGGGAGACCTTACGGCCTTCATTACCTACGTTACACAGATCCTGTTCTCCCTTATGATGACCTCAATGGTTATCCTTCAGAGCTCCCGTGCGGTGGCATCCGCCCGAAGAATCAACGAAATCCTGGACGAGAAGCCCGATGTTGAAGACGAGACCGCTTCTTTGCCCGATAAGAAGGTTGAAAGCGGAAGCATCGAATTTAAGAACGTTTCCTTCAGATATTACAAGCATTCGGACGAGCCCGTGCTTGACGGCATAAACTTAAAGATAAATTCCGGCGAGACCGTGGGGATCATCGGTTCCACGGGTTCCGGCAAGTCCTCTCTTGTGGCTCTCATTCCGAGACTTTACGATACCGACGCCGGTGATGTTTTCGTCGACGGTGTGAACGTGAAGGATTATTCCCTTAAGAACCTTAGGGACGGCGTGGCCATGGTGCTTCAGAAGAATGTGCTTTTCTCCGGATCCATCGCAGAGAACCTGCTTTGGGGCGATGAAAACTCCACGGAAGAAGAAATGAAGCACGCAGCGGAGCTTGCTCAGGCTAACGGTTTCGTAACTTCCTTTGCGGACGGGTACGAAACGGACCTCGGTCAGGGCGGCGTAAACGTTTCCGGCGGACAGAAGCAGAGACTTTGTATCGCAAGGGCTCTTCTTAAGAAACCCAAGATCCTCATTCTCGATGACTCCACCAGCGCGGTTGATACCGCCACGGAGCGCGTGATCAGGGCGAACCTTAAGGAAGTCATGGGTGATGCCACCAAGATCATCATTGCCCAGAGAATTTCTTCCATCATCGAAGCCGACAAGATCGTGGTCCTTGATGACGGAAAGATAGTGGGACTCGGCAATCATGAGGAACTTATGAAAGACTGTGAGGCCTACAGAGAGATCTACTACTCTCAGGCTGATAAGGAGGTGGGCGCATAATGGACGAAAAAACCTTCGCACGCCTCGACAGTAAATACAAAAAGAAAAACGAAGCCTACATCAAACAGTTTGAAAGCGACCTTTTAAACGGTAAGGCCTCGGGGAAAGCCGGCGGCGGCAGACGCGCCGTTCCCATGGCAAAGGGTAAACCCAAGAACATGGGCGCCAGCATCAGGAGACTTTTTTCCTACATGAAGAAAGACACCTGGAAAATAGTGATCGTTCTGATACTTGTGCTGGTTTATACGGCTTCAAGCCTTGCAGGCTCCTATATTTTAAGACCCGTAATCAACAGCATCAACGGGGGCAACGGAACCGTTGCCACACTTGCTTCCGGCATTACCGCAATGGCTCTTATCTATGCGGCCGGGATCGTAGCCCAGTACATACAGCAGAGGATTATGATCGGGATATCCCAGAATGCGCTGGCTTCCATACGTAACGAGCTCTTTGAAAAAATAAGCAAATTGCCGCTTAAATATTACGACACCAACAACCACGGCGATATCATGTCCCGTTTCACCAACGACGTGGACGCAGTTGGAAACATGCTGAACAACACCATCATTTCTTTGTTCTCCGGCGCGATTTCTCTGGTTGGTACACTGGTGCTCATGTTCTATACGAACGTATGGCTTGCGCTCATCACTCTTGTTATGGCGCCTGTGATGATGAAAGCAGCCCAGTTTGTGGCAAACAAGAGCCGAAGATATTATAAACAGCAGCAGGCGGCACTGGGATCCTTAAACGGTTTTATCGAAGAGACCATCAGCGGCCAGAAGGTGGTTAAGGTCTTTAACCATGAGGATGCCTCGGTGGATGAATTCGATTACCTCAACACCGATTTAAGGGGCAAGCAGTTATTCGCCCAGTTCTTCGGCGGGATCATGGGCCCCGTAATGGGTAACTTAAGTCAGGTTTCTTACTCCTTAACGGCTATGGTCGGCGGTATCCTTTGCGTACTTCGCGGATTCGATATCGGTGGACTTACGATATTTGTAAACTACTCAAGACATTTCTCACGCCCCATAAACGAGATCTCCATGCAGATGACCGAAATCTTCTCGGCGCTTGCGGGCGCTGAGCGTGTATTTGAAGTAATGGATACAGATCCCGAGACCGCAGATGCTCCGGATGCTAAGGCTCCCGAACATCTTACCGGAAGTATCGTACTTGAGAATGTAACCTTCGGGTACGAACCAAACCACACGGTGCTGAAGAACGTTTCCTTCTACGCAAAGCCCGGACAGAAGATAGCTCTGGTGGGCTCCACCGGTGCGGGTAAGACCACCATCACCAACCTGATTACCCGCTTCTACGACATAAACGAAGGAAGTATCAAGATCGACGGTGTGGACATCAGAGATTACAAGAGAGATTTCCTGCGTAAGAACATTGCCATGGTGCTTCAGGATACCCACCTGTTCAGCGGAACGGTGCGTGAAAACATTCGTTACGGCCGTCTGGATGCAACGGACGAGGAAGTTATCGAGGCAGCAAAGCTTGCCAGTGCCCATTCCTTTATCATGAGGCTTGAAAACGGGTACGATACGGTGCTTGAAGGCGACGGAGCAAACTTAAGCCAGGGCCAGAGGCAGTTACTTAACATTGCCCGTGCGGCCATTTCCAAGGCTCCCATCCTGATCCTTGATGAAGCCACCAGCTCCGTGGATACCAGGACCGAGCGCCACATCGAGCAAGGTATGGACAGACTTATGAAGGAACGTACCACCATCGTTATAGCCCACAGGCTTTCAACGGTCAGAAACGCAAATGCGATTATAGTGCTTGAACACGGTGAAATCATTGAACGCGGCGACCATGACGAACTGCTGGCCGCAGGCGGAAGATATTACGAACTTTATACCGGAAAGACCGAACTTGATTAACGGTTTTAAGACAAAGAAAAAGGAGCGATACCGATGAGGTACGCTCCTTTATTTTTATGCGGTGATTACTGCTGTTCCTTGGCTGCAAGCTGCGTTTC
>DBVS01000086.1:222-11572 GCA_002308235.1 Lachnospiraceae bacterium UBA1258 | reverse complement strand
CTTAAAGAAACGTGGGAGAAGGATCCCCCCGAAAACAGTGCCATAAACGTAATCTCCATAGATACCACCGCAGCTTCTGCGGGAGTATCCCCCGGATCGGTAAGTGCATCGGATTCGACGAGTACCGGGGATAAGACAGATCCTTCCTCGGCATCCGGGAGCGAAGTTTCTTCGGAAAACCCGGGCGAAGCTTCAACTGAAACTTCAACCGAGACTTCGACCGAAACTTCCGCCTCAACCGAAGCCTCAACCGAAACTTCCGTACAGCAGGAGGACCCGGAGCCCGAGGACCCGACGGAAAAGGTCTGGGAAGACCTGGCAGCCCCGGTATTTGTTTCCTTCAAAGCTCCCGAAATAAAGGTGGGAAACAGCTTTGACATTCACAAATACATCGGATATGCCGACGACGTGGACCGGGAAGTGGAATTAAAGGTGGAAGGGAAGGTGGACACCTCCAAGGTGGGTACCTACACCCTTAACCTTACCATTACCGATGATACGGGCAAATCCACCGTAAAGAAAATGGATGTAAAGGTGGTAAATGAGCTTTCCAAGAGCTCCGGAGGCTCAGAAAAAGAGCAGTTTTCCGATTTCGTTAAAAACTATAAGACCGATGAGACCATGGTGGGCATAGATGTTTCCAGATGGCAGATGGATGTAAATTACGACAAAGTCAAGGCCGCAGGCTGTGAGTTTGTCATGATCAGAATCGGAGGCTTTGACAGCGGTGATTTCTTTGTCGATAAGTCCTATGCCAACAATATAAGAGACGCCAAGGCCGCAGGCCTTAAAGTGGGCCTTTACTGGTACGGAGAAGAGGGAAGCCCCGAACAGGTCAAAAGAAGCGTACAATACCTGATGGATATACTTAAAGGGCAGTCCCTGGATCTTCCAATTGCCTACAACTGGGAGGACTACAGAAACTTTGAAAACTACGGAATGAATCTTCACGATCTCAATATCTGTTACGAAACCTTTGAGCAGGAGATCGAAAAGAACGGGTATATGGCCTGTCTTTATGCCAGCGCCGGCTCCCATAACCGCTATTGGACCCATGAAAAGAAGAATCCCGTCTGGATGGCTCATTACGCAAAAGAGACCAACTACCCCGGCAATTATTTCATGTGGCAGCATTCCAGTGCGGGCCGCATCGACGGAATAAACGGAGACGTGGATCTGGATGTTTTTTATCCCGATAAAATGAAAGACTGGAAATAAAGAAATAATTGTAACGGCAAAAAGAAAAGAACACCCCCGAGGACTCCTCGGGGGTGTTTGTTGTTTCCGGTATGATATCGCTCTGTTTATCCTGAGAGATTATCTGTGGAACGTAATCTGTGTGGGAGCAGCCGCATAGTTGCTGATGTTGCCTGCAAAAGTACCGCTGACTGTAAAGCTTATACTGATTGTCTGACCGACTGCCTGGGCTACCGTTATTCCGGCAAAAGGATTTCCGGGAGCGGTTTCGTCACTGGGATTCGGACCGTCATATACATAAGCTCCAACATAGTTACCTTCATACATTACCTTGAGTTCGCTGATAATGTCATCTACCCACAAACCGATCGACGTGTCGTCATAATCGGTATTCGGAATCAGTATGCTGATGGTGTTGCCCTGAATTGCGGCCATATCGGAAAAACCGCCGCCCAAAACTGAAATACAGTAAACGTTTGTATCAGCCAAGAATTCCAGGGTATTTGTCTGTGTGGTGAAACCGTTTGCTGCCGTAAATGTTGCCGTGAAGGTCTTTACACCGGGTGTTGAACCGGAAGGCTGTGTGGTAACTGCAGAGGTTACGGTGGCGGTTTCGGTCACTGTGCGGCCGCAGACGGAGCAGGTCTTGCTTCCCTGACACACTTCGCGGTCGTTACTCCATGTGTATGTTGCTGTTCCGAAGGTATGCTGGCCGGTAGCGGGAGCTCCGCTTTCGGTCCTTGTGGCACCGCAGTTATCACATCTGTAGGTTATTTCTTCGTCGTGGCCGCAGTCACGCTGTCTCGTTACGGTTCCGCCGTTCCAGTTGTGGCCGGTGGTGGCTATCTGTTCGGTTTTCTTTTCGCCGCAGTTTAAGCAGGTAAAGGTTCTTACGCCCTCAACGGTGCAGGATGCATCGGTGGTGATCACTCCGTCGTTCCATCTGTGACGAGCGCATTTCCACTCTGCGGTAAAGGTTGCATCGGAATAGGGCATGTAAGCCTTGTCGCCGGGCTTGTATTCCGTATCCGACATACCTGAGTATTCGGGTGCGTGGAAGAGCCATGTAAGCTCGTAACCCTGATTTTCCCTGGTACGGTCTCTGTATTCGGGAACGGTGACCTGACGGTTTTCATCTTCGTCGACGGTAGCGACTACCGTATTTCCGTCCATGAAGGTAGCGGTATAAGGAATGAATTCATATTCAACCTGAAGCCTTACGTCGCCTGCAGGAACGGTCATGGAGTCTTCAAGAGCCACACGGCCTTCGGATGTTACTAAGAACCAGTGATTGATCTGATGATCGTTCATGCTTCTGGGAAACCAGGGACTCTGAGAGATCACGCTGCCGTATTCCGCATAGGAATCTCTTGCAAGGAGCCTGTCATCCGCATACCACTCGATGGTGTACATATTGGGCTTAAGTTTTGCGTTGATCACCGCATCTCTTGCAGGCATTACGTAACGTGCATTTTCGGTGACGATATCCGAAATGTAGTAGGCAGCACCGGAATCCTTGTTCATGTCGGATGCATCCCAGTAAAGTATCGAGTAGCCTTCGGCGACTGTCTGCGTCTCGGGAATCTTAAGGGATGTTCTGTAAAAAGCACCTATCTCATCGGTCTTTACGGTCTCACCGTCCAGTTTCCAGGTGAGCTTGTAGGTCTTACCCTTAACGTAGTAGTCCACAACCACGCTTTCTTTGCCCATAAGGGTGTCGTTCTTGAATTCGGTGAATTCGGCACCTTCTTCATTGATTGCGAATTCACGGCGTTCAAGTGTGAGAGCCTTCTCATATTTCTTTATTATCTCGTCCGCTTCCGTGAGCTTGTCTGCGATGACGGTGCCTTCGGCCACGTTCTCGATCTTACCGTGACCAAGCATGGTACCCATGTCGCCGTCCATGGAAGGATCGCCCCATACACGCCACTCTACGTCATTGACTATGTGATCGAAGTATACTTTGACAACGGTATCTGTTTCGCCCATCAGGAAGTAAAGGGTTCCTTTTCCTTTCTCGACGGTGTCCACAATGTTCTGACCGTAGTTATTGTAGTTTTCAAAGGCGGCGTCCAGTTTGGCTCTTTGTTCCGCGATCTGCTGCAGCATTTCGGGACTGGGGTTATTGCCTCCTGCCAGCTGGTTGTATGATTCAAGGAGGTTGTAATAGCGCTCCTTGAACTGAGCGGTGTCGGCAAATTCAACCCACTTGAGTCTGTAGCCTTCGTACTTGTTGGTGAATTTATCATCTACTATAAGGTCATATTCGATGCCGTTGAAGCCGTCGAATTCGCCCTCTTCCTTAAGCTCGTATTCGCCGGAACCGGGTTCTTTTTCGATATAGTATTCAACGGTTGCCGAAGCAGGCGTACCTTGCCAGTGGAGCTTTACGATACGCTGGATCTTCGAGGTGTTGAAGCCGAAGGTGTTGTTCTTGTAGGTAAACTTTACTTCGCCCCAAACCTCGTTAACGAGGGTATTTGCGGGTTTTACCAGCACTTCGTTGGTGGCGGGAAGGTAGATAAAGGAACAGGTATCAAGCTTCTTTCCGTCCTTGTCGGTGTCGTAACATTCGATGGTGAAATGTTCTTCGTCGTACTGGGTGTAGGTGCGGCCTCTCATGGTGAAGGATTTTCCTTCGCCCACGCTGGCGGTGTCATCCATGTCTTCCTCGGACACTTCGCCGGATTTCATCTCCATCATATTGATCTTATAAAGATCCGCGGGAAGTGCTACCCAGTTCTGGCCTTCCTCGTATTTAAGATCGAGATCGTCGGAGTTTTTCTCTATGGTAAAGTCGAGAGGTACGAATTCCGCACCCAGTTTCAGGAGAGGCCAGGTGTTTTCGTACAGTGATATTTCTTTTTCCAATTGTCCGTCGCCAAGCTGGGCCTTAAAGTTGACTTCCACGTAAATGCCCACTTCGAAGTAGAGTGAACCCATGGCACCGCTGGTGGAACCCTGTCCGCTGGTCCATTCGTACCAGACATACAGGAAACCGTAAACCTCGGCATATAAGCCCACTTCTGCGGTAACGCCGATGGAAGCAAGCTTGGTGCTGATGATACCCAGACGGACATCGATCCTGATGCCGGCCCTGATACCGATCATACCGAAGGCATAGAAGTCAGCCCTGAAGTGGGGTGTTGCAAGATCTGCCTGCTCGGAGTACTTTTCATCTTCACCCCTTACGCATACGTACTTTCTTACGTGGTAGGTGAACATCTTGGCGTTCTCGTAAGAAACGCCGGTACCGATCATTGCATTCAGTTTAAAAGAAACCACCAGATATGCGCCGATACTGAATTCCACGATATGGAAAGGATCTACGGGAGTCGCAAAGGTACCGATTTCCTGTTCTACCAGGTCGATGTACTCCGCATCGTTACCGAGCATGTTTGAATACTTGGTGGGGAGATCACCGCCAACACCGGGAGATTTGCTTTCCATGAGTCCCGGCTTGTCGTCATCTTTATCGTCTTTCTTGTCGTCTTTCTTTTTGTCGTCCTTCTTGCCGCCCGACCATTCGCCGCCGGCACCGCCCTCTCTCATGTCGGCAAGTCCCTTTAATGTTTCGCCGGACTTTACCAGGCCGTTAAGATATTTCTTTCTTTCTTCTTCGTTCTTGCCGCCGGTGCCTTCCTCGTATTCCTTGGCCATTTCACTGAATTCGGAGTCATTTTCGTTACTCTTGGTCATGATGGTAACGGTCAGTCCGATTCCGGTATAGGTACCGCATTTGAAGGAAGGATCTATGTCCACATAAGCAAGATAAGGAATGAAGCCAAGCAAGTATCCCCATTTAGCCTTTACGCTTATGGTGGGGCTTATGAGAACTTCCTGCTCGAAGATAGCCATGGGGGTGATCTCGATGTTGCCCGCTTCACCCAGGGAGATGGTGATCTTTAAGGAAACGGTGACTTCGGCTCGCAATCCCGCTTCGCCCTCAAAGTGCTGGAGAGCACCGGTGAGTATAAATGATACATTGACATCGTCGACTTTGACCTTCTCACCGCCGCCGGCAAGTTTTCTTACTTCGTCAAAGGTAAGTTCACCGCCGTTTGCATCCTTAAACTTCATTTCGGCGAGTTTGTCTCTGTTTTGGTATTTCGCAAGATCCGCTTCGTCGGAAAGAAGAGCGTCGCAGAGATAATCGCTTGCTTCTTCCACGAGATTGCTTTTTTCAATCTCATCAAGCATTGCCTGCTTGACGGCCTCACGGTCAACTTTGGTGATCTCGGGAGCGACAGTGCCGGTATCCATATGCATGTTGACGGAAGAAAGCACTTCTTCGGCGGGAGCTTCGGTAAAGGATACCTTGAAGCCTCCCTTTTCTTCCGTTACGGAATTTACTTTCGCATAGCCTTTAAACTCGATGCCTTCCGAGGAATCAAGGCCGTTATCGAGGTTGAAGGTTCCGTTGTAAAAAGCAAGATAGTCGCCTTTATCGATCACCGCATCGCCTTCGAAGCCGAGGACTTCGGCTATGCGCTTGTCGAATTTAAGGTCTGACGCGGGTATAAACGCGGTTGAATCTTCACCGACTGTCGCGAATTTAACTGGAATGATCTCGGGGAGAGCGATAACGTCCCTGAAATCAGCGCCCTGATAGGAATACTGTCCGTTTCCTTTGACTTCGGTGATTTCAAAGTATCCGACTTCGCCGTCGACGCTCTTGTCCTCATTGAGGGTACCGTCGTAAACCGCTATGACAAGCCCTTTGGAAAGAGTCCTGTCACCGCTGTAGGTAAGTGTCCCCTTGCGTTCTTTTTCCGCAGCCTTCTGATTGCCGTCCTTGTCAACGGTGATCTCAAACATGCTTCCGAGAGTGACGCCCTTGACTTCGGAAAGGGGAATAAAGAGCACTCCGTCGTCCACGGCCATGTTCTTCACTTCTTCGCAGCCTACGGTGAAGTTATAGTAAGTGATGTATTCTGTGCAGATCTGATCGCCGAATACAAAACGCAGACGTTCGGTATTAAGGATCTCAACCTGGAACAGGTCGCCTTCCGTCCAGCCTTCCTCGGAAGGGTAGATGGTGAAACGTACGGTTTCGCTGAAGACCGAGTTTGCTTTGACGATATCGGAGAGTTTCAGTACATTCTCGATATCATAGCCCATGTCTTCGCGCCAGTATCTTTCGAGACTGTCTTTTTCGGAAAGACCGTAGAGTTCCTTTAATTCATTTTCGGTACGGGTTCCGATACCTGCGGCCTGGGCCTTCAGGGTAGCGGCAGCGCCGGCATCACCGGTCTTTACCGCATAGTCGTCAAAGAAAGCGTCTCTTTCTTCGGGAGCATATATAAGGATCAGTTTGTAGACGGAATCCGAATCAAGCCCCATGGAATAAAGGCCCGTCATCAGATCGGTCTTCGGATCGGTACGGTTGGCGTTTATAAGGTTCTTTACGTAGGGAAGGACCTTTTCGGGAATGTTAAGTCCGCCGGGAACCGTGTTGTCGTCCTGCTCTATGACGAAGGGAACATTCTCATCGCCGTTTGACAGGTCCTTGATCCTGATCAGTTCCGTGACTTCCTTTTGGGAAAGGCCGTAAGCGGAAAGCACGATGGCATAATCCGATTTCACGTCCGTGCCCGATACGAAGTTCATGTCAAAGACATTGGTCATTCCTTCAGCGGTCTCAAAGACGGGGTAGAGAGTCAGGTCTTTTTTGACGGCTGTGTTTTCGTCGGCTTTGTTAAGGCCTTCGGGGTCGTAGGAATAGCCCATGAATACGCTGCTTGTACGGCTTGATTCCGGCAGCGCGCCGATAAGGGTTCCTTTTTTGACTTTCAGGGCTTCGGGAAGTTTTGTCTCGCTTACTTCAAAATCCGTTGCATTTTCGGGTAAAGCAAAGGTTACCTTAAAGCTTGTTTTGAAGATGTCAAAGATGCTTCCGCCGCCCTTGCCGCAGCCTGAGAAAAGCATTGTAACCTGGGCTGCCACAAGTAATACAGCTACGATTTTTTTGAATTTTCTTCTAAAGTTCATGTTTTTTCTCCGAGATTTTATTCCGTTTCCGGTAATTCATTTGCAACTAATCCGATGTTTAAATTCTGTGCCTTCTCATAGGTTCCTATGACAACCGCGACCACGTTTCCGTCGTAGTCAAAAACGGGGCCGCCGCTGTTTCCCCCTGAAACGGGAGCTGTAAAAAGAAGGTAATCAATGTCCGATTCATTCCAGGTTCCGCTGACAACACCTGTGGTTAAAAGATTGGTCAAACCTGCCTGGGATCCGAGGGTAAATACGGGAGTGCCCCTTGGCGGGGTGCCTTCTTTAAGCTTCAGAGCCGGAAGGTCCAGGTCCGCCGGAAGTTTAAAGAGCGCTATGTCCTTATCCTTGTCAGCGTAGGAAGCCTTGGCGGTTATCTTAAAGGTTTCGCCGTTATCACGCGTTACTTTCATGTAGTCCATGTTTACGATTACGTGGGCGGAAGTAGTCAGGACTTTCGGGTCTCCGTAGACAAAGCCCGTGCCTGTGGCGGTCTTAATGCCTTTGGAATCGTATACCTCAAGCTTAAACACGCTTGAAGCCAAAGCATCGATATCCGCACCTTCGGGAATTCCCGAGGTATCTGTTGTTATCAAAACAGGGGATGAGGTTGACATAACTTGGATGTCCTTCTTTTCGGAAGGAGGGATCCCGCTGTTGTTTCTGCCTGCACATCCCGAAAAAGCAAGGATCATCGCCGGCAGGCAGATCAAAATCAAATGTTTTTTACTTTTCATCGTCACCCTCCGAAGCGTTTCTGCGGGGGTCGTCCCCCTTTTTTCTCTGTTTCCAAATCAGGAACAGTGTCAGGGCAACTCCCAGGGTGAAAGAAACAACCGCCGCCAGCACATATCCGCCCGCAGATCCCGGTAACAGGAAGGAACCGTAACTGGTTCGCGTGTTCATGTACCCGCCGGTGTCGGTGTAGTAAATTCCTGCGCCCAGGCCCGCCGCAAAGGTAAATAGAACGGCTGCGGACAGCGCACGTACGGTGTTTTTAAGTTTTTGATGTCTTATGTTGCGGCTTCGCTTCATTATTTCGGAAACCGCTTCATCCTTTGAATATTTCATAAGCGCATCTCCCTTCTCACCTATTAATTGCAGGTTTTTCAATTTTTACTCACCAAAAAACAAAAAAAATTTTGCAAACAAAAAAGCCGCCCCGAACGGAGCGGCAGAAAGTATTCGTTTAAAGATTTTTAAAGGATCGTTTGTAGGGCAGATACAGGATCGCCGCAGAAAGTAGCGGCATGGCATAACCTATGTAGGAAGAAAGCCCGGGTTCCGACACCAACAGGTTATAAAGCCCGTGGAATGACATGGAGAGCGACAGGGCTCCCACAATACCAGCAAAGGAAATGACTTTGAAATTTCGTAAAAGCACCAGCGCCATGGAAAGCACGAAGGTGCAGACTATATGCATTACTCCCACGGCGAGGCCCCTGATCATGACATAGGGCAGGCTGTCTGCACCGGAAGAGAGGATATAGCAGCAGTTTTCAAAGGTTGCAAAGCCCGCACCGATACCTACGGCAAAAAGCAAGAGATCCCGGTTGCCGGGCAGGAATATAAGCATATAGAAGAGTATCGGCAGAAACTTGATAATCTCTTCGATAATGGGTGAGAGAAAGATTGAAGTTTCGCCTTCGGGCATGGCGGCCGTGATATCGATAAAGCCTCCTATGTAGGCACCGATCAGGCAGATGGCCATTCCCGTAAGAAAAGCACCTACGAACCGCTTGGCACTTTTAGTGACGAAAAACAGGGACACCAGGAGAGGAACCGCTATACAGATTAAGATGTTTTCAGCATATATCATCTGCATATACCTCCCTTCTTAACGTCAGATACATAAAGGGTATGGTGACGGTAAAGACCATAAGGGAAACGCTGTATATCCATCCCGGGCTCATGTACAGATTAAATTCGGCCCAGCAAAAAGCGGCGGTCATCAGAACGAAGGGCTTTGTACGGGCGCCGGACCTGTGGAGGATAAATGCTTTTATGATGAAGTACGCAAGAAAAGCGTACATAAGGACATAACTTGAATACTCAAGAACCTTCGTAAGGGGGGTTTTGATATAGGTGCAGGCGGTCTGGAAAACGAGCACCAAAACGGAAGAAAGGACCAAAAGCACCCGAACGACCCGGGGGATGGTTTCTGTCTGTATTAAAATGATTGCAACAACAGAAGTGAAAACGCACAAAGCAAGACCGCACACAATATCCTGAAGCCATTCACCGGACCAGACTATCCAAAGGGCCGTATTGGCGACGGTAAAAAGAATCGCATAAACAGCCTCCCATCGGGGACGGGAGGTTTCTTTTTTGATATAGGGGGAAAGACCCGCAGCCATAAGAAGAGACAAGGCGCATTCACCAAGCTCATTTGCCGCAAGGGGCATACGGGTGCCGGGACGAAGCAGATCGTAGGTAATCCAGTAAAAGTCGCTGAGCAGCCAGCTTACCAGAGAAAAGGTGAAAAAAACGGTAAGCAGAACATTTTTCCCGCGGGTTATGAGCCCTGCGGAAAAACTGATCACGACCAGAAGAACAACGATTTGAAGGATTACTCCGAAAACTTCCCAAAGAGACGTACTTGACATGTCAATCCTCTTTTAATTCTTCGGCAAGCTTAAGTTTCCTTACCTGTGTACAAAGAAGGGTTATCAGAATGCCGAGGATAAAGGCCAGAGCACCGATGACAACATATCCTATATAGGAGGAACGGAGGATCAGGCTTCCGTAGCGAACCTGAGTGGCGGCTGTGCTTCCTGTGTCAAAGCCCGGCAGCAGTACTGTAACCGCTGCAAGAACGATAAGACAGAGAGCGGAAGAAACGGCTTCCACAGCGATGGTCACTTTGACGTCGTGTTTTTTCTTTATGACTTTTGCACGGTCCATAATTGTTTTAAGCTGCTGGTCAGTATTCAACATTTTCAAATCCGTTCCTTTCGAGTGCGGCCTTCAGGGCATCTCGCCCTCTGGCTGTCAGGTTGTAAACCTGTTTTTTGTTTTTCTTTAAGACTCCGGCAATCTCTTCGGGTTTCATGTTTTCAAAATATGTAAGAAAAAGCACCTGCCTGTAGTCGGGGTTTATTTCCGAGAGAGCCCGGTAAAGCTGTCTGCGGGTTTCTTTCTCGAAGAGTTCGTTTTCGGGAAGCGCCGTATCGGAACCCAGGTCTTCGCTTAATTCGGTAAAGATGAATTTTCGCTTACGAAGAAGCATTTTTGCTTTGTTCCGGGCGATGGCGAAGAGCCAGGTCTTGAAACTGCAGTCCTTTCGGGGTACGTAGTGCACCGTACCGGAAGCGATGAGAGCGAAGCTGTCTATCATAAGTTCTTCGGCGTCCTCAAGGCTCTGTATAATTCCGTTAAGAAAAAGAATGAGGCTGCTTCGGTGCCTTTCAAGGAGCACCCTGAAAAGCGACTCATCCCTTTCTTTCAGGAAGCGGCTGTATAAGATTTCATCTGCAAGTTCCAAAGCAGCAACCGTCATTTAAATCGCGCATCCTTCAACAATTTCAATAATAAGAAATTATACAGATTATATCATAATCTGCAGTTAAAGCACCAGTTCTTTTACGGCTTGCTCCCGGCCTTTTGATAAATTAAAAAAATTTTTTTAAAAAAATAAAACCTCCGGCCAACCTCATCTGTATAACTATCAGAACGGCAAAAAGAAATGTCCCGATTAAGGGATTAAGGAGGAGAAAATGAACAGATTTAAAAAAGTTTTATCAATGTTAATGATCGCATCCATGGTAGTCAGCGTTCCGATGCCCGCTTATGCGGAGCCTGTATCGCAGACCCAGACAACTGCGATCAAGTACAGAAACCTGACCAGATCGGAAAGAAACGTTCTGCGTTCCATGTTTGATGCGGAATACTACGCAACATTGTATCCCGAGGTTGTTGCAATTCTTGGTAACAACAGGGAAGTACTTCTTCAGCACTTCTTAAGGTTTGGCGTATTCGAAGGCCGTGCAGCAAGCGCTGAATTTGATGTTAACGTATACAAGGCCTGCTACGCAGATCTTCAGGTAAGCTTCGGTGACAACCTGGTTGCTTACTATACGCACTATCAGAAATTCGGAAAGAATGAACACAGAGATCTTGTTACCGTAGAGAAGGCAGCTGAGGCAGGAATCCAAATCGA
>DBVS01000086.1:0-185 GCA_002308235.1 Lachnospiraceae bacterium UBA1258 | reverse complement strand
CCTGCTCCGGCTCCCGCGCCTGCTCCGGCTCCCGCACCCGAAGGGACACCTGTAGTTGAAGAGACTCCCGTAGTTGAAGAAACTCCTGTAGTTGAAGAAATACCCGTAGTCGAAGAAACTCCCGCAGTTGAAGAGACACCCGTGGTTGAAGAAACTCCTGTAGTTGAAGAGACACCCGTAGTTGA
>DBVS01000077.1:43251-44446 GCA_002308235.1 Lachnospiraceae bacterium UBA1258 | reverse complement strand
TTCTACGGTTGCAAAGAGTCTGGCGGAGGCGCTGGATGGCATCGGACTTGCCGGACGTTTCGGAGGCGACGAACTCTTACTCATCAACTTAAAGGACACGGAAGTTTCGGATGTTACCGATTTCCTTAACGGCCTCTACACGGGAGGTGCGGCCTTAAGAATCGAAGTGAGCTTTGAAAACGGCTCCGCTTTTGTTACGGGGACCTCCGGCAGTGCCACGTTTCCGAAGGATGCCGATAATTTCACCGATCTTTTCGGAATAATCGATAAGATGCTTTATCTCGGAAAAAGCAAGGGCCGTAACTGCTTCAATGTGTATGACGAAGCGGAACACAAAGACGTGGAGATCACAAAGATCGCCAAAAACGGCGTCTTTACCGATATGCAGGATATAAGGCGGGCCACGGAAAAGGCAAAGACCATTGAGGGTAAGCTTAAGGCTGCCATGCCCCTTCTTTCTGAGATACTTAAGATCAGGGATCTTTTCTACGTGAAAGAGGATGGGGTATTGAGAAGTGTAAACGATCCGGGATATAATGGTGATGCCTCCGATATTTCAAAACTTGTTACGGGAGATGTCTTTTCCGGAAGTACCCTTGAACATCTTTCAAAGGATGCGCCGGTCTTTAAAGAGACCCTCCAGGGTCGCGGCCTTGAATCCGTTCTGGTGGTTGCCGTAAGGCAGAAGGATGAGATAAAGGGGTATCTGGTGTGCGCGGCGGAAAGAAGCCTTCGGATCTGGCAGGATAATGAGACCGCGGTGCTTTATTACCTGGCGGGGCTTCTTACCTAAAGGGAAAAGCGGAAGACTTTTGATCATGGATCTTGAATATACCTTCATAAAATCCCGGCGGAAAACTGTCGGGATCAGCATAAAAAGGGACGGTACCATCGTTCTTCGTGCTCCGCTTTTTTGTACAAAGAAAAGGGCGGAGCAGTTTCTTTTGGAAAAAATGGACTGGGTTTTGGAGGCTCGCGCGCGGGTGCTTTCAAAGAGCGCCGCTTCCGATGCGGAACCCTTCACGGATGCGGAGTTAAAAGAAATAAAAAAGAAAGCCCGCCAAACAATCCCGCCTCTGGCAGAGAGGATTGCTGCCGAAATGGGTGCGACATACGGGCGTATTTCCATCAGAGCACAGCGCTCCAGATGGGGGAGCTGTTCAGGGACAGGGAATCTTAACTTTAACTGCCTGCT
>DBVS01000077.1:40329-43132 GCA_002308235.1 Lachnospiraceae bacterium UBA1258 | reverse complement strand
GGGTGAAGCCCTGATAGCAAGAATACCGTAAATATCAAAGCCCTCCGGCGTTAAACCGGAGGGCTTGTTTTGTTTAGTGGATGTACTGATTTATGTTTTGAGGAGTAATGGGAACGAAGGGCACCCACACGTATTTAAGATCTTCGGTGGAACCTTCAAGTGTCTTTAAGGAACGTCCCCTGGCAAGGGTCACGGCACTTCTGAGAGCCGCTTCACCCTGCTTTGCGGTGTCCTGCAGTACCGTCATGTAGAGGTCGCCGCTTCGGATGGCATCACACCCGCTGTCGGTGGCATCGATACCTGCAACCAGGATCTTATGGGTATCATAGCCGTTATCTTTGAGCCACTTTATGGCGCCGATGGCCATGGGGTCATTGTTGCAGATGATACAGTCGAAGGGCTGCTCGGTGAGCTTAAAGATCTCTAACTTATCATAGGCCACCGTATCGGACCAGTCGCCGTGATCCGCAAATACAATGTTGGCGTTTACGTTGTTGTCCATAAAGAAATACTTAACCGCATTGGTACGCTGGGGAACCGCCGCATGTCCCTCCATGCCTTCCATGATGATGACATTAAGGGATGAGGGTTTTCCGAGGCCGTTCCAGATATATTCAGCCTGGAAACGTCCGGCATCCTGCTCAAAGGAACCGACGTATATGAACTTGTCCGGCTTAAGATAATCGGCGCTGGGTTCGTTGTTTATAAAAACTATGGGCACGTCGCCCGCAGCAATCTCCATCTGCAGGATGGTGGAAGCGTCGGCCAGACGGCAGATCACTGCGTCATATCCGCCGGAAGCAGCCTTTTCTATCTGCTGTCTCTGTACTCCCGCATCACCTCCGCAGTAAACCGTTTCAAGGTCTACGCCCAGGCCCGGTGCCTTCTGATTCATGCCTTCCGTGAGGGTATTTAAGAAGGTATCCGTGTCATCGTGGAGAGTCATAAGTATCTTTACTTTGCCGCCTCCGCCTGCACCCGAGGAGCCGCAGCCTGTAAAAGAAGCAACGCAGAGAGCCGTCACAAGAACTGTAATCAATAATCTTTTTATCACATTTTTCATATCAGCTTTCCTCCTTTCTGCCTCAGATCCTGAACCTGTTAACGTAGGATGTGAGCGTTTCGGAGGTCTTGGCAAGCTCATGGGAGTTGTCGGAAACCTCGTGGCTGTGCTTGGTGATGCTGTCTGCCTGCTCAACCATCTGTCTGCTGGTCTCAAGGATCTCGTCGGTACTTGCTGCCTGTTCTTCGGAGATGGCGGCCACGTTGGTGGCAACGTCGTCAACCTTCTGAACATCCTGGATCATCAGGTCTATGAGTTCGTTGGATTTTTCGATGTTGGTGTATATCCTGTCAAAGGTCTTGACCGCTTCGCCTATGAGTTCGCCGTTCTTTTCGATATTCTTTGAACTGTTCTCGGCCTGTTTTACAACTCCGGAAATAGCGGTGCTTACGTCATTGATAAGTTTGGAAATGTTCTCGGCGCTCTGGGCTGAGTTCTGAGCCAGCTTACCGATCTCAGTGGCGACAACCGCAAAGCCGCGTCCGCTGTCACCGGCTCTTGCCGCCTCAATACTTGCATTGAGAGAAAGAAGGTTGGTCTCTTCCGCGATTTCTGCGATAAGGCCCACAATCTTGGTGATCTCTTCGGATGCTTTGCCGACTTCGTTGATGGATAATACAAGTTCGTTGTTGCCGGATTTGATGTCTTCCATGGCCTTGGCCAGCTGCTCCATATCTTCACGGCCGCTTCGGCTGATCTCTACGGTTTCCTTCATGCTGTCGTTGGCCTGACGCGAATTGTCTCTGGTGTCTGCCACAACCATTGCAAGAGTGGTGGCGCTTTCAGCAATCTCGTTAACCGCAACTGCCAGCTGATCCACGGTATTGTTAAGGTTCTGCATGGCCTCGGACTGAGCCTGGGAGGCTTCGTACATGCCCCTGGAAACTTCGCTGGAGCTGTCGGACTGTTCCTTAAGTTTGATGGATTCTTCGTTGATGGAAGCAAGCATACCGCGCATGCTCGATACGAATTCGCCCACCTTCTCGCTCATGAGACCGATCTCGTCGTTGCTTTGTCTCTTGACTTCGATGGTGAAATCGCCTTCGGACATGTCGGCGATGTTCTTTGTGATGCCGTCAAGAGGAGCGACGATACGCGATACCATGAGATTTATGATCAGGACTATGAGGGCGATGGCTATCACGCCTACGATGGCAAGTGTCACGATAAGGCTGTTAACGTCCTTCATGATGGTTTTCTGATCGACATAGGAAACAAGCACCCAGTCGGTTCCTGCGATGGTCTTAAAGGCAACCACGTATCCTGCCATGGTGGCGGTTCCGTAGTTACGGTTCTTTATGCGGCCCGCGATGGAAGCCATAAGTTTGTTGCTGTCGGATTCATTCAGCTTCGAAGAAACCTTGGCGGAATCTCTGTGGGCAAGGATCGTTTTATCGGTTATATCCACCAGGAACGAAGCCGCCTTGTCCATTTTTACACGGGAATTGACGATTATGCTTATCTGATCGAGGGTGAGGTCTGCGGCGAAAACTTTTACACGGTTGGAACCGTCGTTAAGAAGACCCGAAGCACTGATTACGTTGGTGCCGTCGGAATCCTTATAGGTGCTGCCGTAAGCGAGGGACACTCTGGTGATACCCTGTTTGAACCATTCCTGATTTGTAGCATTCTCGAGAGATTTTGAAGAATTTGCGGCCTTAAAGTAACGTCCGTCCCTGTAGGCTACGTAAGGGCCGTTTTTACAATATGAGTTGAAGCCGTAGCAGGAATCGATGATTT
>DBVS01000077.1:0-40262 GCA_002308235.1 Lachnospiraceae bacterium UBA1258 | reverse complement strand
TTGTCCGCCTGATTGGAGATCGAAGAATTAAGTTCCGATGTTGCCATGGTTTTCAGGCTCTTACTCGACAGATAGCCTGAAATGATTACCAGTACCAGGATCGTAAGAACAACGACCGGCAAGAGAAAAAGCAGAAGCTTGTTCTTAATCTTGGTAGTTCTTTGTTGATTACCTTTCTCCATTTACAGCCTCCTCCTTTTTTGACACAAAAATAACCCCAGAAACCCATCGTAAAGATTATAGTTTAGAGGCGTTACAGAATTATTACCAAAAGCCAGTGATCCGCATACAAAAATATTCGTGCGAAATGGTATAATAACCAAGTGGGGTAAATTACAGTGTGTGAGGTGGAATATGAAAAAACTCAAACAAATCGCAACGGTACTGCTGGCCCTTTGCTGCGTGTTTGCGTTCGCAGCCTGCGGTGCAAGTGACGGAAACACCGGAAGAAACGGCATAAACACTTCGGACGAGGACGGCACGGGCCGCAAGGCGGATAAAAACTCCGACGGTGGTAATACCGGCATGTTCTCCGCCAATGGAGACAACAATTCCGATTCCGGGAACAAAGAAGGAAAACCGAAATTCAAGTTGGTACTTTTTGATGATACTCATGCCGATTTTATTCTTGAAAAAGATTCTCTTATCGATATCAAATTCAAGGATATGATTGATTTTACGTTCTATTTTCCGGACCAGCTTCAATTCTGGTACAGCCCGCAACATGCGGAGGGAGAGACATCAACGGTGCTCTTTCATGAGGTCCATGCGGGCCTTGGCGCACAGGAACTGGAAGAAACCCCTACCGAAGCCATCTGGCATTTAAAGGTCGAGGGCCCTCCCATCGAGGATGAAAAATACTGGGATCCGGGCACCCTTGCTTATGTCCAAGCCTTCAACTTTGCAAACTTTTCCGGCACCTGCACCTTCTACTACAACGTTCCCGACGACTGTACGCACAGCTATGAATACGATTATTCCGAGCTCCTTAACACGGATAATTACGTTGCTTCGTCCACAAAAGACAGGAGTTCCGAACTGGTAGGCGTTTGGTGTACGGAAAAAGCAGAAGTTGTCGATCAGGATTCGGACGGCACGTGGAGAGGATACATGATTGCCACCTTCTATATTTTCTATGCCGACGGAACATATGATATTCAGGCCGTTAAGGATCATCGCGGTTCGGACAGAAAGTATTACAGTGTAGAAGATAATTTTGATGCCTGGTATGCAGGCAGGTCCTCAGGCGGCTCCAATACCTACTACTATGACGGAGAAACGCTTACACTTCGTTCCGACAAAGAACCCAAGCAGTGGAAGACCACTGTTTCCGGAAACACCATCACAATCGGATCGACGGAATACAAGAAATATACGGGACAATAAACGAACTTCGGGCGGCCAATTCGGTCGCCCGTTTTTTTTCTTCGCCGGGCACAAAGCACCATCACAAATGTGCCCGCCGGCAATCCGCGGCAATTTTATATATTTTTTTTGGGCTCAAACAATCCTCGTGACGGCCCATGAAATGCACTTCTCATTAAGTGAGCCGCAAAGGTCCCTCAAAAACTCCGCGGCCTCCCCGGGCGGGGGATACGGATGCCGGAACATACGCCGGATATGGCTGATTAGCAGTAAAATGTGCACTTACAGTTACAATGTATAGTGAATAGTGGCGCTGATTGTGATATACTGATTCAGTAAAACTGCTTCGAAGGAGCTGTTTGATCATGGCCAACAAATCAAACAAAGAATTAAATCTTGAATACGGCGCGCTCTTGAAGATGGCAAGAAAGAGGAAAAATGTCTCCCAGGATGAAATGGCGGAGCAGATCCATATGTCCAAAGGCCATATTTCTGTGCTCGAACGTGGATCAAGCAAAGTCAGTGTGGAAACACTCATGGACTATTGCAGGGTCTTAGATACCACGCCTAACGACATATTAAATGTTACAGAAGCTGATATCAGTCCGCGACTTGGAGCACTTTTGTATAGTATGTCGATGGAAAAACAGGAAATGTTGGCAGAAATACTTGAAAAAAGCATAAATTAATTTTCAAATATCGATATAGATGTCTAAACTTATGGGTCCGGGGGAGAGAACCATGTCAGAGCAGAACAGCCCTGAATCGAGACTGACAGAGATGCGAAGAGGCTTTGAAACGGCGTTTATAGACGGGTCCGTTGTTTCAAACGAGGCCTTTAGGCCACAGTTTCTGTCGAACAATTACAAAGAAGGCAAAAAGGTCATTTCATCCGTAGAGGATGAACTTTTAAGATGCGACGAATTCAAAATAAGTGTCGCATTTATTACGCTTAAAGGAATCACTCCTTTACTCGAGACGTTTAAAGAACTTGAGAAAAAGAATGTTAAGGGCCTGATTCTTACCACAAATTATCTGAATTTCAGCGAGCCTCGTGCTCTCGAAAAGCTCCATTCGCTTTCCAATATCACCTTAAGAATGTTTGACGCCGAAGCCGCGCAGGATGGCTTTCATACGAAGGGCTACATTTTCAAAAAAGAAGAGATATACAGAATTATCATAGGCAGCTCCAATGTGACTGAAGGCGCTTTAAAACATAATTATGAGTGGAATACCAAGATTGTGTCGACAGCGCAGGGTGAAGTCTGCAAGCAGATTCTTGTTGAATTTGCCGACCTCTGGAGTTCACAGTATACGCACGATTACGATGATTTCATCGAGGAATACAAAGAACGTTACAAGATCATAAAGCACCAGCGTGAAATTGCCAAGGCTGAAGAGACCGTCTCGCTTGAGAAGTACAAACTTCAGCCCAACAGCATGCAGGTCGGCTTTATCACAAACTTGCGAAAAATCATTGAGTCCGGCGAACACAAAGCGCTGTTGATTTCCGCAACGGGAACCGGTAAAACGTATGCCTCTGCCTTTGCCATGCGTGAGCTTGGGTATAAGCGGGTTCTTTTTCTGGTTCACAGAAACTTCCTTGCACGGCAAACGAAAAATTCCTACGAGAAAGTCTTTGGGAAGTCTGTAAGCATGGGCCTTGTCGGCGCGGGTTATAACGAATACGACAAGGATTATGTATTTGCCACAGTTCAGACTCTGCATAAAGAAGACCGTCTGATGCAGTTCTTGCCTGATCATTTCGATGCAATATGTATCGATGAAGCACATCATGTTCCTGCGAATATCTATCAGGACGTGCTTAATCATTTCAGGCCGAAACTGTGGCTCGGGATGACAGCAACCCCCGACAAGAGGGATGACAATATTGCCGGGCGTAATGTCTATGAACTTTTTAATTACCAGATAGCGTATGAGATCAGACTTCAACGGGCTATGGAAGAAAATTTGCTTTGTCCGTTTCACTATTTTGGAATAACCGATGTTTCCATGGTCGATGACGATGAAAAGTGTGATTTTAACGTGCTTACAAGTGATGAACGTGTCAGACATATCGTCGAGCAGGCCGGTTATTACGGTTACAGCGGAAATAAGGTTAAAGGTCTGATTTTCTGCAGAAGTATAAGAGAGTCCGAGGTACTGTCAGAGAAGCTTAATCGTACCATAAATCCTGAAACGGGAACGTATTTCAGGACGATTGCTCTTAACGGAAGTGCTTCCGAGGAAGAACGAAAGAATGCGTTTGAAAGGCTCGCTTCGGATGATGTCAAAGGCACATCGTTTTACGGCGATAATTCGCCGCTTGACTATATACTTTCGGTGGAGATTCTGAACGAAGGTATAGACATTGTGGAGGTAAACCAGGTTATTATGCTTCGTCCCACGCAATCCCCGATTGTGTTTGTCCAGCAGTTGGGACGTGGCCTTCGTAAAGCGCCCGGTAAGGAGTTTGTTGTCATCCTCGATTTTATCGGGAATTATAACAATAACTTCATGATACCCATTGCTTTGTCGGGAGACCGCACTTACAACAAAGATAATATCCGCAGGTTCGTGCTCGAGGGAGGGAAAGTCATTCCCGGGGAGTCCACCATACATTTTGATGAGATAAGCAGACAGAGGATATTTGCATCCGTTGACAGGGCGGATTTCAGTGACATAAAGCTTATAAAAGAGTGTTATACCAATCTGAAAAACAAACTCGGAAGAATCCCGGCGCTGAAAGAGTTTGATGAATACGGTGAAATGGATGTGCTCCGGATATTTGATAACGACAGGCTGGGTTCGTATTACAAATTCCTGGTTAAATATGAACCTGAATATAAGGTACGCCTTTCTTTGGATGAAGAAAAGGTTATCGAGTTTGTGTCAAAGAAACTTGCAAACGGCAAGCGTATTCAGGAATTGCAGCTGCTAAAGCGCCTTATGGGATATTGCAAGGGTGTTTCAAGAATGGGGCTTTTCTTGGGGCTTGCAAACGATCTGAAAGAATATAACAAAAGCATAAGCGATATTCAGAAGAAGAACATCACCAATGTAATGACGAATGAATTCCCTGCGGGTTCGGGAAAGAAGACGTATGAGAAGTGCATTTTCATTGAAAAATCAGGTGAAGATTATGTTCCTTCGAAGACTATCACGGAGATGCTTTCAAATCCTGATTTTTACCAAATTCTCAGTGAATTGGTAGATTTCGGTATTGAAAGATATAAGCGCGATTACAGCAATTCATACGAAAACAGCGACTTGGTTTTATATCAGAAGTACACGTATGAAGATGCCTGCAGGCTTTTAAACTGGGAAAACAATGAAGTTCCTCTTAATATTGGCGGTTATAAGTTTGATAAGAAAACCAAAACGTTTCCGGTATTTATAAACTATGAGAAGGATGAAGATATCAGCGATACTACAAAATACGAAGACCACTTTGTAAATAACAGAATCCTGATAGCGATTTCCAAGTCGGGAAGAAGTCTGGAATCTGATGATGTTCAGAACTTTCTCAGGGCAAAAGAGCGCGGTATACAGGTTGAACTCTTTGTCCGCAAAAACAAGGATGATAAAATATCCAAGGAATTCTATTATCTTGGTTCCATGACGGCAAGCGGAAAAGCAGAGCAGTTTACCATGGAGAACACGACCAAGACTGCCGTTGAGATAGAATGGATTTTGGATAAGCCTGTAAGGGACGATATTTACGAATATATCGTAAATGCATAAATTTTTTAAGGAGCAATTTTGTATTTATGGAGATCTATAAGGTTGATCGCATCACGGAGGCGGATTTCGGGTGCGAAGAAACGGAGCATAAAACGCCTACAGCTTTACTGAGACTTATTTCAGAGGCGGATGAAACTATTGAAAAGAATGTGGAAGTGCCTGAAAAAATACTCGCCGAGAAAGGCATTGCGGAAGGCAAGCGCGTATGCTTCACCGAATCGGGAGAAATCTTAAAGTATATTCGTGTGGTGGCAGCAATCATCTGTGATTCAATGGATAATAAGAGTAAGATTTACGCCACTGCAAGAGGATATGGAGACCTCAAAGGCGGATGGGAATTTCCCGGGGGAAAGATTGAGGAAGGCGAAACTCCACAGGCGGCCGTTGTACGTGAAATTCATGAGGAACTCGAGGCAAAAGTCAGAGTCGGTGATCGATTGACAACTATAGAATATGATTATCCGACATTTCATCTTTCAATGGACTGTTTTTGGTGCGAAATAGAGTCTGGGGAATTAAAACTGTTAGAAGCAGAGGCTGCACGCTGGTTAACAAAAGATGAACTCTATTCTGTTGACTGGTTACCTGCAGACTTTACTATAATTGACATGATAAGAGACGGCATGAACTAGAACCAAGAGTGCATGGAAAACTATGAATGAGTTTTGGGAAGAGTATAAGCGATTGGAACAACTGTGTAATGATATTTATCAACAGCAGCGAGGAATTAGCCTTTACATCGATGAGATGAGAGACGCTCCGGCTCGGTTTACACAGAAAATAGATAATTGGGATTATGCTCTTAAGATGCTAAATAGAGTACGTGGAATCAGAAATTCAATGGCGCATGATGTAGATGTTGATGTTGATGATTACGATTCCGAAGATCTGGATTTTTTGAGGAAGTTACACGAAAAGATTCTAAACAGGCAGGATCCGCTATCTGTTCTGAGACAATTAAAAGAAGAAGCTTCAAGACCTAAGCCTAAACTTAAGCCTAAGCCCCAAGTCGAGCCTATAGTTGAACCAGAATTGAGACCTGTCGACAATAACACGCAGGAAAGCAAAGCCGCTGTAGAAGTGTCAGATGATGGCGATGAAAAGGTGGCTATCAAAGAAATAATAATAGCCTTTGCCATTGGTGGAGGTATTGGTGGGTTAATAGCGTTCATATACTTTTTCTTGCTATAAGGAGCAGAAAGGAGAAATGAGATGAAACCAGAGACTAAGGATGCGGTACGTAAAGTTAAAGGCTCTGCGCTTATTGTTATTACTGTTGGAGTAATGATGGCAACATTGCTTATTGGCCTAGGGATAATTGTGATTTATAAAACAATTAATTTTCCAAGCAATGGTAGTTCTAGATTGACACAAGCATATTATTCTTTTTTCTTGCTTCTGAAACAGGTTGGCGGTATTCGACTAGTAGTTAGCGGAATAATCACATTCATAGTGCATTATGTTGTATACCTACTCATTTCAGCCTATGCTACTGTGGTAGCTAATTCTGATAGGTCTGCTGTGGTTGATGCATTAAACAACATTAATGAGACCTTGAAGAACTCTAATAAGAACTGAAACTCTGAGAATTCGTAAGCGACGGCGGAAAATTTCGAATGCGGATGTCCTGTAGCGAGTGCTTACGAATGCTTGGAAGGCGTTAGATAAACCAGGGGCATTTCGGCTGAGACGAAATGAGGTTTGCACGAGGCACGGATGCCGATTGCAAACCGACCCGTATTTTGTAGAAGCGAAAATCGGCTTCCTAGCAGTCGTGCGCGAGCGGTACGACAGACGCATCGGAATGTTTCCGCGGCGCGTTCCCTTTCACAGAATTAAAGAGGTATCCCCATGTCTCTATTTAAATCCGCCTCCGAGCGTGAACTCGACTCGATCATCCTCAAACTCAACATGAACCTCTCAAACAACTACAAGGACAACGCGCAGGCAAACCTTCGAGAGCTTGAAGATGCCCTCAAACGCTTCACCGAAGAGGGCAAATTGAAGGAGAAGAAGCGGTTGCTTTATGAGAGCGAGCTCGGGGTATATCGTGAGAAATTGAAGGGTTATGCACATAAAGACCAGAAGCCGTATTGGACGTAAAGGCCATATACACGATTCACAAAAAAACAGCCCCTTTCGGCTCATAAGAATGCTACAAGAAGGCGCAAACCCAGTGGGAATGCGCCTTTACGATTTGTGAAAAACGACGGACTTTTTCTGTTGAAACCCTTTCTTTTTCCGTGATAGGATAATTGCATAAGTATATTTCTTCAGGCGTTCTGCCAAACATGAACCGATTCCGGTTCCGACGAAATCCCTGCTTAAATATCGAAATCAGGGGCGTCGGCCCCGGAAAGGAGTGTATGTCTTATACATACATTAAACCATATTCAGAACTGAAGTTTTCGGACGATTTCATGTTCGGAAAAGTAATGGAAGATACCGAAGTCTGCAGAAAGGTGCTTGAGACCCTGCTACAGCGGGAGATTGGAAAACTTACTGCTCCCGAGAAACAAAAAGATTTGAAATTCACACGGGAGGGGAAGCCTATTCGGCTTGACATTTTTTCTCGCGAGGCTGTGTCGGGCGTCATGTTTGATGCCGAGATGCAGAATCTGGGAAAGAAGCGGGTTGAAGATCTGGCACTTCCCAAAAGGAGTCGGTATTATCAGTCACTTATCGATTCAAATGAGCTTAGAAAGAATGCAAAGTACAGTGAATTGAAGGACAGCAATGTAATTTTCATCTGTACATTCGATCCGTTCGGAGAGGGAAGATACAGATATTCTTTTTCCGAGACTTGTGAGGAGAACAAAGATCTTTTTCTTTTGAGCGGAACGGCCAAGATTTTTTATAACACCAAGGCAACGGGTGATGACATACCTGAGGCTGTGAAGAGGCTCTTCGAGTATATCAATACAGGGGAGCCCGTGAACGAACTGACGCATGAGATTGAGGGCATTATCGAGCATGCAAGATCAAACAGCGAATGGGGATCCGAGTATATGAAAGAATATGTTTTGTTGATGGAAGCAAAGCAGGAAGGAATCGAAGAAGGGCGCGAAGAAGGGCGCGAAGAAGGGCGTGAGGAGATTCTCATGGAATTGTATCGTGACGGTGTACTTACCGAAGCACAAGTATGCGAGCGTTTGAAAATATCGCCGACCCAACTGAAAATTCTTGAAGCGCAGATGGACGATCAAACAGCGAATGGGGATCCGAGTATATGAAAGAATATGTTTTGTTGATGGAAGCAAAGCAAGAAGGAATCGAAGAGGGCGAGAAACGTGGTGAGAAGCGCGGCGTTGAGATTGGGAAAACACAAGCTCTTTTGGATATATATCGCGATGGTATCCTTTCTGAAGCGCAGGTATGCGAACGATTAAAGATAACCCCGGCCCGGCTTAAGGAACTTCAAAGGCAGTTGCAGGAAGAATATGGGACCCGAGTATGATTACCTTTGAATTAGCTCTGTATTGATGGTTGTAGAAGACTAAGCGGCGCAAGAATGCTTTGAATGCAGATGTCCTGTAGCGAGCGCTTACGAATGATTGGAAGGCGTTTGGTAAAGCAGAGGCATTTCGGCTGAGCCGAAATGAGGGTGCACGAGGCATGGATGCCGATTGCAACCGACCCGTATTTTGACACAGCGTAGATCGGCTTCCTAGCAGTCGTGCGCGCAGCGGTACGACAGATGCATCAAAGACATTTTGCGCCCGCGTATTATTTCAATCATCTTTATTGGGGAACGGATATACCGGAGGCGAATAGAAAACGCGTCGCTGCGGCGGCGCGTTTTTGCTTTATTTGAATACTAAGCGCAGAAAGTTGAACAGATGCGGCTTAAGGCTGGTGAAGTCGTGGCCCGAGTAGGTCATCACATGGGAGATAAAGGAAACTCCGTTGTTGACTAAGATCCGCCGGTAGGTATCGGGGGCGATGGTTACCACATCGTCGGCCCGGGAGGAACTGATGAGCAGGGTCTTAGGCTTGTATTCTTCGGGATATTTCATGTCCTCAGGGCGGAGCTGTCCGGGGTGCATGGGTGAGTGTTCCACCTTGGTAAGTCCCGGAGCGGGGCAAGCCGCTCCCACGTAGGTAAAGAGTTCCGGGTGCTTGAAACTGATGAAAAGTGCTTCGCGGCCGCCCATGGAAAATCCCGAGATGGCGGTGTTCTGTCGGCCGGTGGCTACGGGGAAGTGGGACTCGACGTAGGGCATCAGGTCGTTTATGAGCTCGTTGACGAAATTGTCGTAGGCGAGGCAGCTCTCTAAATCCATGCGGGTGCAGATGTCCTGCGTTTTGCTGCAAAAGATGTAGGGCAGCACCACGATCATTTCCTTGGCGAAGCCGTCTAACTGCAGGTTTGTAAGAATGCGGCTCAAAGAAACCTCTCGGCGGGCCATCCATTCTTCGTTGTCAAAGAAACCGTGCAGAAGATAAAGCACGGGATATTTTTTCTCATGGTCGTACCGGTCGGGAAGCAGGATATTCATATGGGTTTCCCGTCCCGTGGTGGTGGAAAAATACGTGCATCTGGAGAAGTCGGGATAGTTAACGTTTTCGCGTGCTTCTTCGTAACGCGGGTCATGTGTTTCAACAAACATGGTTACAGATCCCCCTTATAAAAGCCATTCTATCACCCCGGAATTAAAAATCTGCAACAAATAGTTTTGTTGCAGTCGGAAGGGGTTGACGGAGAACCGAAAATACCGTAGATTAAAAGAAAAACGCATCTAAGAATGCGGGAAAATGGGGAAAATATGAAAAAAATAATTATCGCTGCCGTTTCTTTTTGCGTGCTTGCCGCAGCGGGCGTGGTCTTGTTCTTTGTGCTTCGCTCCAAAACCGGTAAGGCGGGGATCACGGTAACTTTAAAGAAAACACAGATCGACATCACTAAGGACGTCGCCGATGTTATTTCCGCCGTGGATGACGAAGGGTATTACGTCATGGAATTCAGAAAGCTGATCAGGTTAAAGGCTACCAAAAGCGGTAAGATCAAGCTTTCCGACGACAAATTGTCCGTCAGTGAACTCTCGAGCGGCGAACACCGGCTGTTTGGTGTTGCCGGCGGACCCACATCCCTTGAGCATGATGACGACGATTTTGGTTACATCACCTACGTTTTTGATGACACTCACTTAAAGTGTAAAGGTCTGTCCCTCCTTCCCGATTGGAACGGAAAGATTTCCAAACTTGACAATTATCTTGACGATGAAAACAGCTTTGATAACGGCAAGCTTCTGGTAGCTTTCTTTAAGAACGGAAAGATCGTCAAGCTCGATGATATATTTGATGAGTATGAAACCGACGACCAATCTTTACGGGATACTGACGCGTTTAAGAACCTCATATCTGTTTTCATGCAGGATAAAAATTCATCTTTGATCGAGGATTGTTATACCTATACGGCAGCTCTTAATGACTGGTGGGATCAATATATGGACGGAGAGATCCACGACTTTGGATGGCTGGTTTCCAACAATATACAGTTGACGATCTGTGTGGCTAAGCCTTACTCGGAAGTAAAAAAGGTTTTAAGACCCGAATAATAAGCATCTTCATTTCTTCGCAAAGAAAGCGGCCGCCACAGCATCGGGTCCCACATGGGTTCCGATGGCAGGTCCGATCATAACCGAAAAGTAATTTATTATATCCTCGCCGAAAGTGTCAGTGCTTGCGGCGAGGTATTCTTTTAATACGGTTCCGTCGGTGTCACTGCTTGCTACGGCCCGGGGAAGGGAGGTATCGACGGGGCCCGAGTTTTCCACGGCCTCATTCAGTTTCGCAAAGCCTTTCTTGCGGCCTCTGGCGGCGCCTAAAAACTCTACTGCGCCGTCTATGACTTCTACCAAAGGTTTTAAAGAAAGCAGGTTTCCGGCGATACATTTGGTGGCGGAAATGCGGCCACCCTTTTTTAAGTTCGTGAGGGTATCTAACATTGCCACGGTCTTTAAGCGTTTGATGTCTTCCGTGAGGGTATCTGCGATGTCATCAAGGGAACGACCCTCATCGATAAGACCGATGGCATGCTTTATCACTATCTGTTCACCCAGGGACACGGTCTTTGAGTCAACCACGCGTATGATCCCTTCATAGTTTTCGGCTGCGATACATGCAGATTGGAAACACCCTGAAAGGGAAGAAGAAAGCGTTACTACGATGGCCTGCTCGCCCTTTTTCTTTATTTCTTCAAAAACCTTTTCGAATTCGAAAGGGCAGATCTGGCTGGTCTTCGGAAGCTTCGGACTTGCCTTGAGCTTTTTGTAGAATTCGGCGGGGAAGAGGTTTACCCCATCAAGATAATCTCCGTCTTCAAAGCTTACTTTGAGAGGAAGCATTGTTATGGCAAGTTCTTTTAACTCTGCGGGCGTAAAGTCTGCGCCCGAATCCGTGACAATATTTATTTTCATGCCCATTCTCCTTTATTTTACACAATACATGTGTTAAAATAGTAAACACATGTTGAACAAATTCCACAGTGTATTGTAGCACTACGGACCCTGAGTTCAATCATCAAAACAGGTAAAAATGTTAGTTTTTAAGCACATTTCGCAAATGTGTTTATTATCTTAACGGCAAGGGAAAACAGGGGAGGACGGAGAATGGACGCCAGGACCAGATATACCAAGATAATCATTCAGGAAGAATTTTTAAATCTTCTGGAAAAAAAGAGTGTGGAACAGATCACCGTAAAGGAGATCTGTGCAAAAGCCGACATCAACAGGGCCACATTTTACAAGTACTACGACAATGCCTTCGATCTTCTGTCCAAGCTGGAAAGTGAGACGCTTTCCAAACTTAAGGAAGAACTCAGTACGGGAACGGATCTGAATTTTATAGACATTTACCGGCTGGTTCTGTACAAAACTCTCGAGAACCGGCGGCTTTATGAGCTTTTGTTCAGAAAGATGGATGACGAACGCTTCGAAAAGGACCTTTACGACCTTTGCTACGGGGTCAATTTCGCCATCATCAAAAAGTATTTTTCAAAGCTTCCGGAGAATAAGCAGCAGTGGGTCTATTATTTTATCGCAGAGGGCCTTGCGGGTGTCATGAAGCAATGGATCCGGGGCGGGTACAAAGAAAGCGTAGACGAAATCGTGGACCTTGCCACGAAACTGGTTGAGAGTATCAATTCGAAACTGCCGGGTATGCTTTGACTCGTCGCTCGTCGACATCTGTGATGTCGACAGCCCGAGTAGTATATTTTATGCTATAATATTCTTGCAAAAAACTATATAAGGAGCGCTCTATGAAAACTATCAAAGGCGAGGCAAAACTTACTTTTATGGAAGCCACCAGCATTATCGTGGGGCACGGTGTCGGTTCGGGAATACTCTCTGTTCCTTTTCTGGCAAGCAGGAACTCATGGCGCGAGATAATCTGGGTCGTTGCAGTCTGTTACTGTATCAACCTTCTTATGCATTTGATGATCGCGGAATTAAGCTACAACAACAACGGTCTTCAGTTCATCAAATGTATAGAGGCCGAGCTTTTCAAGGGGAAGGTTAAAAAGATAGTAACCTGGGTGGCCTTCGGCTTTCTGGGTCTTTCGGTCATTTCCAATGTGGTGGGCTTTATCACAGGTGGGGGAGCCGTGCTTTGTGCGTGGTTTTCGATTCCTTCATGGGCCGCAATGCTGATTTTCTATCTGGTTACCGCGTTTGTGGTGCTCTTTGGAATGAAGCTTGTGGGAATCTGCGAGAAGATCTCGGTGTTTGCGATGGTAATCGTTATGGCGATTTTGTTTGTCGCAACCCTCGTTGAGCAGCACACGGGCTTTTGCAACAAATTCGTGGCGTCTTCGAATATCGTGGCACTTTACAGCATGGTTGCTTTTTCGCTGTCGGCTGTTATGAGCGTGCCGCAGGTCGTTAAGGGACTGGAGGGCGACACAAAGAAAATCCGTTCCTCGATCGCTCTCGGAACGGGTATAAATGTGGGACTTATTCTGATCATTACTTTTATGACGCTGTTTGCCTGCGGAAGTGATGTTACCGGAAACGGAGCTCTTGTGGACCTGTCTTCCAAGCTCGGAGGCTGGGTTGGGATCGTTGGCTACATTTTCTCGTTGCTGGCGCTTTCCACGTCCTTCTGGGCAAATACGCTTAATTTAAGAGATATCATAAACGAGCAGACCAAGTGGGGTACGAAGATCAGCTATCTCATTTCTTCCCTTCCCTGCCTTGCAATCGCACTGTTCGGACTTGCCGATTTTGTAGGCTTTACAAGAATTGCCAGTGTGATTCAGGTGCTTACGGGTATCGGAATCATCTGCGCTTACCACCAATCGCGGAAGAAAACCGGAGAGTCGCTTTTGTGCGGAAAATTCGGAGCCCTGCCTTTCCAGATCCTGGTGTGTGTAAGCTCGGTGCTCGCCACCGTGGGAGCCCTTGCGAAAGTGCAGTAGTGATGCGGGGCAATGTGCGAACGCGCACCCGCCGGAAACCATAAATGTAAAAAATATGCGGACTTTAGTCCGCATATTTTTCGTATCTCACTTGTTCAACTATTTTTTCTCCCATGATGGTCAAAGATTTTCTCGGGCACATGGAAATGCATCTGTAGCACATGGTGCATTTGCCCTTTGATATCAGCTTATCGTCCTTGACCTCAAGGTTCTTCATTGGGCAGACCTCCACGCACTTTCCGCATCTTATGCAGGCCTGGCTGACCTTCGGCCCTTTGCAGTACGAGGTGGTTTTATTGTAAAACCAAAGCCTCTGTCCGAAGAGCCCGCGGATGTGATCGAAAAACGATAAGCCGTTTCTCGGATACTTACCCGCTTTTATCATGTCGGTGGCGCGACGGACTTTCTCGTCCGCTACCGCTATTATTTCTTTGTTCTTTTCTTTTGTATGCTTGTAGGCGTGATTATCGCAGACGGAGTCGGGCATTTTGACCAGCAGCCCGCCCTTGATCACAGCGCCGTGCTTCTTTAACTGTCTTGCGGCACATCCCGTACTGTCTCCCGAAAAAGCACCCATAGTGGAGATCAAAAATACGGATTTACCCTTCCAAAGGGGCTTGTTTTCCTCAATAAAGACTTTGACGGCATACGGTGTGTTGGAAAACTGTGTCGGGTAAGCAAGTACTATCAGATCGTCGCCGGCCAAAAGTCCGGGCACCAGATGATCTTCTATCGGAAAAGTTCTGCCGGACGCCCCCAGTTCATCAAAAAACAGATTGATAATATGTTTTGTATTACCTGTACCGCTGAGATAAACACCGATCATAGTCCTACCCTCCGATAAGCCTATTTTACCGCTTTTACGAAAACTTGTCTAATACTCTTTCTTCTCCATAACGTGGATGCTGATCGCAAGGGAAATAAGCGCGAACGCTATAAAAATGCCTGACGTTCCGAGCGCAAGTATATATGCGGGCTGACCTGCGATAAAATTCCCTGTATCGACAATAAACTTCATTCCGTCAATCCCGAATGCTCCGGTTGCGAAGGTCAGGATCTTTTCGCCGAGAAAAACGAATATGATCGCGATGGCAAAGATTATGAGCATCACGATCCTTCCTTTGTCCGCGCCGAATTTAAGGTTGATGGGGATCATGATAAAGATGACAAATGAAAGGAAAAACAGCGTCATCACATCATCGAGGGCCACACTGAAGAAGTTGAATTCTGTCTTTTGAACGATCATTACACCAAACTGCAGGACGCAGGCCGTGAACCAAAAGCCTAGGAGCCAGAGAAATGAGAATATGTATTTCTCGATGGTGTAGAGTTTCTTTGTTACAGGAAGTGTGAACATAAAGGCCATTCCGTTGTCGAACTGGTCAAGTGAGAGCGTCGACATTGCCATCAGGCAGCCTACCAGTGAAAAATAGCTGATCACAAAGGAAGCGTTCATAGTGAACGTGAGCATCAGCGCAATACCGGCAAACATGACAGCCGTTGATTTTCTCTGTGTAAGTAAACGAAAGTCTTTTGTGAGTAATCCGGTCATATTATTTACCTCCTAACATGAGGATGATCATATTGTCGATATCGTTGTTTTCGATGACGATATTCGGGTAATTGTCAAGATAATATTGCTTTTCGTTGGTCAGACAGGTGTAGCCGAAGGCTTCCTTTTTGGTCGCGATCAAATACTGCTTGTCGAGCTTTTCGTACTCCTCGGTGCCAACCTTGATGATCCCGTATTTGCCCATGATCACGTCCGTATCCTCATGAAGCACGAGTTTCCCGTCATCGATCATGTAAATCTCATCACAGAGTCCTTCAAGGTCCGAAGAGATGTGAGAGCTTATAAGGATCGACCGCTCGCTGTCTTCTTCAAGATATTTTCTGATGAGATCAAGGATCTCGCCGCGGGCCAGCACGTCAAGGCCGGCGGTGGGCTCGTCTAAAACAAGGAGCTTTGCTTTGTGGGAAAGTGCCGTCAAAACTCTTAATTTAGCCTTCATACCCGTTGAGTAGTCCTTGATGGTCTTATCCATCGCAAGGCCGTTTTCCTCGCATTTTGCGATGAAGGTTTCTTTGTCAAAGTCGTGATAGAATCCGGCGAGGATCTCGACTACATCCTTGGTTTTTAAAACAAGCGAAAAGCCTGAATCCGAGAGTGCGACACCGATGTTTTCCTTGTCCGCGCAGGTAAAGTCCTTGGGATCCTTGCCGAACACGGAGATTGTGCCGCCGTCGGGTTTGATAAGGCCCAGAATGGCCTTTATTGTGGTACTTTTGCCGGCCCCGTTCTTGCCCACAAGGCCAATCACGGCACCTGAGGGCACTTCAAGGGATAAGTTGAGTCCGAAGTTTTTATAGTTTTTTTGAAGGTTTTCAAGTTTAATCATTTTATGATCCTTTTCCGATGAATGCGCCCTTACGGGCGATTACTCTATTGTTCCTCCAGGATGATATCGATGATCTCTCTGATCTCATCATTTGAAAGCCCCACTGTTTTAGCCTTTGAAACGGCAAGAAGAAAGTCTTCTTCCACCGCTTTTCTGCGGGCCTCCACCGCCAGCTCCCTGTCGGTCTTTGCCACATAGCTTCCCTTGCCGTGGACGGTTACGATAAAGCCCTCCTCTTCAAGCTTGTCGTATGCCTTCTTAACGGTGAGGGCGCTGATCTTAAGTTCATTGGAGAAAGTCCGCACAGAGGGGAGTGCGCTGCCTTCGGCCAAAGAACCCGAAATGATTTCCTGTTTGATCTGCGCCATAAGCTGTTCGTAGACCGGGATCATGGAGGAGTTGTTGATTATAATTTGCATATTCGGTACCTTTCCCGTATCGGCGGGCTCTGCATGCGCTTTGCAGATAAGACATTCTGCAGATATCTTTCCGCCTTTACGGTAAACAGTATATAACAGTGTTTAACTGTTGTCAACTGTTATATACTGTTTTCTTTAACAAAATAAGTGCAAATAATTTTCTATTTGGGAATATTTACTCTGTGTTAACACGTGTTGTATAATATGATATCGTGTTCGTGTGCAGAATCTTGACACGTGAGCAATAAACCGATATCATCGTTGATGTTAAGACACGAAAGCGGTTTCAGACGTTTCTTAAACGTAAAGTAAATAGGGAAAATTTTCAAAACGGGAGTTTCAGATGACTACAGAAGAACTTGCAAAGATCATAGGCGTTTCGAGAGTTACTTTATCCAAAGTAATTAACGGAGTGGGAGGAGTATCCCCCAAGACCGAAGCCAAAATCCGAAAGTATATCGATGAATATAATTTTGAGCCCAACTCAAAGGCCCGCAGTCTCGTGGGTAAGGAAGAGCAGATCATAGGACTGTTCTCCGCATATTCCGAGAGCTATTCCGGTGCCAGCAAGGACATCAGTTCCCACTTTGCCACGGAATTGGTGAACCTGGTAGCCAACAGCGCCCAGAAGCGGGGCTACAAGACCCTGGTATATCTTACGGATGGGGAAAAGGATGTTAAATCCATAGAAAGGATCTTTAACAGTAAGCTGGTGCGCGGCGCCATTTTGCTCGGTTACAACACCGGCAACGAGGATATAGAGAGAATCGGAAAACACGGATACCCCATCGTACTCCTTAATCAGGAGCGGGATTCCCACTATAAGAATACCGTGGCCGTCAACATGGACGACCAGATCTCCGCATATTTCGCCATCGAGAAGCTGGTGGAGCGCGGACACAAGGATATTCTTTATATAGGATGTAACAGACAGCGTCTCCCTGCCATCAGACGTCACGAGGGTGTCAGGAGCGCTCTGGAAAAATACAGGAACAAGATAGATTCGCTGGTGGAGGTGGACTGCGACTTTAACGAACAGCGCGCCTACGATGAGACAAAGAAGATCTTTGGCAACAAGAAAAACAAAAAGCCTACCGGTATCTTTGCTGCCAACGATGTCATGGCCATCGGCGCCATGAATGCCTTAAAGGATCTGGGCTTTAAGATTCCCGATGACGTTTCCATCATAGGCTTTGACGACATTCCCATGTCAAAGTACTTAACGCCGGGACTTACCACCATGCGCTGCGGTTTCGATCTTATCGCCACCACCTGCGTAAACTCGCTCATTGATATGATCGAAGGAAAAGAAGTGGTAAACCACGTGGAGCTTCCTGCCAAATTCATGGAGAGAGGTTCCCTCGGAAATCCTCCGAAGAAATAAACAGGTGTAAGAAAAAACTCCCGAAGAGAATGGGAGACATAATAAGTTTACAATAATTATACACGAGTAAAGAAACGGGTAAATATAAATTGCCCGTTTCTTTTTTCTTTGTATCAAAAACCGCGGAAACAGGCTGTTACTGCTGCGGCAAATAAACTGATTTTTGTTTTTTTATAAAAAGCAGTTGCAAAAACTTTAAAAGAGACTTATAATGAACCTACAAAGTTAACACGTGTTAAAAATCACGTTAAAACGGGTAAGCAAAAAACAGATAGTAAAGAATGGTTTCACGGAAACCGGGGGGCTTCATTGAACCAGAAAAAATCATTTCTAAGATTCAAAAGGAATATACCGTTGTACATCATGCTGATCATACCCATCGCGTACTTCATTCTTTTTAAGTACGTGCCTATGGGCGGAACCATCGTGGCATTTAAGAAGTACAACATCTTCAAGGGCATGTGGGCCAGCCCCTGGGTGGGTCTCAAAAACTTCAAGGAAGCTTTTGCGGCCAGAGAGTTCAGGCTGGCGATCAAAAATACGCTGATACTTAACATCGGCGGACTTCTCATCAATTTCCCGTTCCCGATAGTGACCGCGATCCTCCTGAGCGAGATGCGCTATAAGAAGGTCAAAAAGTTCACGGAAACAGTGCTTTATATCCCTCACTTCCTTTCAGTGGTAGTTATCGCCGGTATCATGTACCAGGTGTTCGGACCCAGAGGTATGGTGAACGGCGGTATCATGGCTCTCGGACTTAAAGCGGTTCCTTTCATGACCAACACCATTACCTGGCGGATGATCTACTGGGGCAGCGGCGTCTGGTCGGGACTCGGATACGGAATGATCATTTACCTGGCTGCCATAGCGGGTGTAAATACGGAACTTTATGATGCGGCTTACATAGACGGTGCCGGGCGGTGGAAGAGAATCTGGCATGTCACACTTCCTCAGATAAGACCCACCATCGTGACTATGACCGTCATGAACGTCNNACCATGACGGTTATGAACGTCGGCAAGATCCTTTCCATCAGCTTCGAACGTCCTTTGCTCCTTGGAAACGTAGCGGTAAAGAGCGCTTCGCAGGTTATCAGTACCTACGTATATTCCGTAGGTCTTCAGGCGGGCCGATACGACTTCGCCGCCGCAGTTGGCTTGTTCCAGTCGGTAGTTTGTGTAGCGATGGTACTTATAGCCAATAAAGTGGCCAATAAACTCGGAGAGGAGGGCATCATGTAATGAATTCGGTATATGACAAAAAGCTCAGTCCTTTCCAGATTGTAATGCTCATCGTGTGTGCGTTGCTCATTTTGATAACGGTAACCCCGATGATGAACATCGTAGCGGTTTCTTTGAGCGGAAAGAACGCCATCGCAAAGGGCCTGGTAAAACTCTTTCCCAGAGAATTCACCATTGAAGGCTACAAGATGGTCTTCAGCAACAGAAATGTCGTATATTCGCTTTTCTTTTCGGTATTTCTTACGATAGGCTACGCGATCCTTACGACCCTGATGACCGCACTTGCCGCATACGCACTTTCCAGGTCAAACCTCGGCGGCAGAAGGTTCTTTATGATCCTTATCACGATCACGATGTATATCGATGCGGGTCTTATACCCTCATACCTGCTCGTTAAGGATCTAAAGCTTATCAACACCGTATGGGCGTTGGTAATACCCGGACTGATAAGTCCCTTCAACCTGATAATATTGAGATCTTTCTTCCTTGGAATAAACAAATCTCTTTTCGAAGCAGCCTATATGGACGGCTGCGGAGAGTGGGGATGCCTGTTCAGGATTGCGGTACCTCTTTCAATGCCCTCAATCTCTTCGGTAATGCTTTTCTACGGCATAGGAAGATGGAACGGTATCTCGGACGTAATGTACTACGAGAACAGAAGCAAATTCTACACATTGCAATACCAGGTTAAGCTGATGCTTGATTCCATCAGCATAGACTACTCGGCAGAGGAAATGCAGGAACAGCTGGTAACGCCTGAAAATGTCCGATCCGCTGCAATCGTATTTGCGATGGTGCCGATGCTTATTTTCTACCCCTTCGTGCAGAAGTACTTCACCAAGGGCGTTAACATCGGCGGTGTAAAAGAATAACCCGGAAACAATTTGCGGACCCGGGAATCCGCAGGTTTCAAATAAACTTCACACTAATTGTATGGGAGGCAAACATGAAAAAAAGAATCAGCAAGATAGTTGCTTTGTTCCTCGCTACGGCTATGGCTCTTACAGGCTGCGGCAACGGTTCAGGTAACTCAGGCGCAAGCAACAGCACCAGCACACCCGCATCGGGAAGCGCAAGCACAGCCGCTTCGGTTTCCAAGACGGATGACAAGCCGAAGGAAATCGTTACCATCAACGTAATGGTTTACGATCGCGGACGTGAATACGGCGCAGGAAAGTCCTTAACAGACAACGTACTTATTGACTATGTAAATGAGATCATGGAACCCCGCGGAGTACATGTAAACTATGTTCCCGTTCCCCGTAAGGGCTCAGACGCAGCAGTTAACGTTATGCTCGTTGGCGGTACCGCACCCGATATCATCAGAACCTACGACAGACAGCGTGTAAGCACTTACGGTGCTCAGGGCGGTCTTGTAGACCTTGGTCCTTACCTTGACAGACTTGACAAGGATTACCTTGCAAAGAATAAGGACGCCATTGACTGGTGTAAATTTGACGGCGTTCAGTATGCTCTTCCCGGCGTTTATTCCTATCACGGAAAGAACCACGAGACCTTCCTTCGTCAGGACCTCGTTGAAGGTATGGGCATGAAGATGCCTACCAACAAGGAAGAACTCATCAAAGTTCTTTATGCCATGAAGGATAAATATCCCGATATCATCCCTTACGGCTTCAGCGGAAAGAACACCGACGGTAAGTTCACCAACTTTATCCTCGGATACACCAGCCGTAAGAATGAAAGAGATAACTACATTTACGAGCCTACCTTTACCATGATCCTTAAGCCCGGCCACAAGGATGGTTTAAGACAGCTCAACAGATTCGTTCTTGACGGAATCATCGATCCCAACTTCGTAACCGATACCGACGATTCCCTTTACGACCAGAACGTTGCAAACGGAAAATACGGCTTTATCATGAACGGTTCCAGCGACTGCATCACCAGTGCATACGGCACTGCTGACGATCCCAACTACCACATGGTAGAAGTTGACTGCATCGAGAACCTGGACGGTTCTTATGAAGTTCCTTCACAGGATGCTTTCTCGCACTATGTATACGTTCCCAAGACTGCAGAAGACAGGATCGATGCGGTTATGGAATACTTAAACTTCCTTTCTACCGAAGAATATGCTAAGCAGGTTAAGTACGGCGTTTACGGCTACGGTTCCGACCTTGACGCTGACGGAAACCCCGTGGGCAGATCACGTGATGCTTGTAAGGAAGCAGGTACCTCTACAGACGCAAGCGATAACGCATTCCTTATCGCAAACTTCGATTTCGAATTCAACAACCTCGTTAAGAACCTTGAAGCATCACATCCCGAGATTCCTCACGACGTAGTGGTACAGAAGTATGCTTCTCAGTACAGCAACTACTATGATAAGATGCTTATCGGCGGCGCACTTTCAACCGACGAATACGTACCCGGACTTCAGACCCTTATCTGCGACTTTGTATTTAAGGTAATGCTTGCTCCCGAAGGACAGTTCGATAAGGTTTATGAGCAGGAATACAAGATCCTCGTAGAGAACCACCTTCAGGAAGTACTCGACGAGCGTGCAGCTTGGTATGACAAGAACCACAAATAAGTATGGTTATTATGTACGGAGGTGTGGTTTTCGCCACACCTCCCATCATAAAGAAATACTACCTGTGAGGAAGACATGAGGAGAGAAGACTATTTGAAAGTATTTGAAGCCGTTCAGAACAATCTTTACGGATTCTTATACAGCATCGACCAAAAATATATCGATAATCTTGTGGAAACTCTCGGCCGCACGCCTGCCGAAGCAAAGAGCCTGGGTGCATGGGACTGGACACACGGCATCGGACTTTACGGACTTCATAAGTTATACGATTTTACCGGTGACGAGCAGTACCTTGACAAGATTGAGAAATGGTTTGAAGATAGAATTAACATCGGGCTGCCCGATAAAAATGTAAATACCGTATGTCCCCTTCTCACTATGGCTTTCCTGTACGAGAAACGTCCAAAGGAAGAATACAAGAAGATAATGGACGAATGGGCCGACTGGATCATGCACGATATGAAGCGCACGAAAGAAGGCGGAATCCAGCATGAGCATGCCGAACTGAAAAACGATGAGCAGCTGTGGGACGACACGCTGATCATGACGGTTCTGTTCCTCACAAAGTACGGAAAGATGACGGGAAGAAGGGAATACCTGGAAGAGGCAAAGTACCAGTTCCTGATCCACTCAAAGTATCTCTTTGATTCGGAAACGGGTCTTTGGTATCACGGCTGGAATTTTCTCAACAGAGATCATTTCGCCGGAGCCCTTTGGGGACGCGGAAACTGCTGGATTACGGTTTTCATCCCCGATTTTATGGATATTATGGAATTTGGCGGTGCGGAGAAGAGATATGTACTCGGTTTCTTTGAGAACCAGGTAGCCGCTCTTAAGAAATATCAGAGCGAAGAAGGTCTCTGGCACACGCTTATAAACGACGAAACATCCTACCTTGAAGCATCCGCTACCGCAGGTTTCTGCTACGGGATCTTAAAGGGGATCAGGATGGGCTACATTGACAGTTCTTACAAAGAATGCGGAAGCAAGGCTTTGGAGGCCGTTGTATCAAACATCGACAAAAACGGCGAACTTGCCCGTGTATCTTACGGAACCAATGTAGGAAAAACATTGCAGCATTACAAGGATATTCCTCTTGTAAAGATGCATTACGGTCAGTCTCTTGCTTTGCTTGCCATGATCGAAGGATTTACGGCATGGGGCATTGAGATCTGATCTAAGCCACCGTTTTAAATTGCCTGTATGGCGGGGGGAGATTTAGGATGAGCGAAGGCAGAGTCGGTTTCTTTAAGAAGGTAAAGACGGGTTGGAGCAAGGTTGTTCACAATCCCACATTTACCATGAAAGAACAATTCGGTTTCTCTGCCGGGATCATGGGAAATTCCATGGCACAGGACGTGGAAGCGTATGCATTGACTTTGTTTCTCACAAGATTCATGGGTATCGCAGCGTCCTTCGTTCTCATCCTGGAGATGGTGGCAAAGATCGCGAATATTATCGTAGACCCCATTGCCGGGGTTATACTGGACAGAAAAGGAAAAAACGGAAGAAGTCGCGCCAAGGCATTTTCGCTTGTAATGCCCTTGCCCCTGGCGGTTTCGTCCGTTCTTTTGTTTGTTGTACCAAAGATTAACTTAACGGCACGTATCGTCTACGTTTTTGTTTTTTATCTCATATACATCGTTGCCGACGGATTCTACGACATGTCTCTGTCGACGATCTCGGCACGAATGACCACAAACCCGAAGGACAGAAAGAACTTCTATACAGTGGCTCAGTTTGCTTCGACTCTGGGCGGCATGCTTCCCAGCGGCCTTATCCCCGTATTCGTTGCAATCTACATGGAAAAAGAAGCTCTGATTTACCTCCTTTTCGCACTGTTCTTCGGTATTGTGGGCTTCTGTCTCATGGTAATTCCCTACTTTACCCTTACCGAGAAAACTGCGGCTCCCTGGCGTAAACAGGCCCCCGTGACCATGAACTTTAAGGCCATAATGTTAAACCGCCCCATGTGGTGCCTGATCCTTTCGCAGATCGTGGATTCCGTGAGACAGGTTTGTTACTCGGGACTTGCTTATTTCTATCTGGAAACCCTGAGTGCTTTCTGGATGGCGTCTGTGGCGGGAACGATCTCGGCCACCTTATCTTATTGCGGTATCGCAGCGGTTCCTTTTATCGGAAATAAACTGTCCTCAAGAGACATCATCATGTACGGCTACTTTTACACGGGCCTCTTGTATGTGCTGTTTTTCTTTGTGGGATACAAGTCCCTTATATTCGTTGCGGTTCTAATCGGTCTTGCGGGACTTCCAAACGGCGCCATGTCGTCTTCGAGACAAATCCTGCTTGCTGACTCAACCGACTACATGGAGTACATGACCTGGAAAAAGTACGGAGAGCCTGTGCGAAGCGAAGCCATGACCTTTGCTTTTCGCTCCACGGCCACGAGACTCAGCGGCCTTTGGAAGAGCCTGCTGTTTCCCTTCGGTCTGGTGGTGATTGGCTATGTGAGCGCCAAATCCTTCGGAAACACCACGATTTCTGTGGTGCAGTCCACTCAAACCCTTAACGGTATATTCTATCTCATTACGATCTCGGGAATTGTCGGTAACATCGTACCCGGAATCATAATGTCCTTTGATAATTACACCGGAAAGCGCAAAGAAAAGATGCTGGAGGAACTCTACGCCATGAGGGCCGAAAGGCAGGCCGAGTGGGATGCGGCTCATGCGGAAGGAGGCAAAGAATCATGAAGAAACGACTGAGCTTTGCTTTGATCATGGTAATGATGCTTGCAATATTACCCGGCTGCGGAAAAGAAAACAAATACGTGAATGTGGGCGTTAACATGTCCACGGCGGGAATGAGCCTGTATCTTACGAATGTGGCCAACGGCCTTAAAAAGATTTCGACCTACGTGCTTTTTGCCAAGTCTTCGGAAGAGGCAGTAGACAGAGTGCGTACGGACAATCATGCCATAGATATAACTTATCTGCCCGTAAAGGACCTTGGATTAATAGAAAAAGAAGATGCACTGACGGTGGTTTTCCCTGATTGCTTTACCGAGGGGGGAGAGTTAAAGGGAGTTTGGGTTGCAAGAAACGGGTGGCTCATGGATGCGCCGAATTATTCCTATAAGTTCTTACAGGGACTGGCACTGAGTGCTGATTACAGAGCCGCTCATATGAGCATGAGCTACACGGATGCGCTTTCGTCCATGAAAGGCGTAAGAGACGTAGACTGGGCAAAGTACACAGAAACCATGCAGTACTGCGCCGTATACTCTCTTTCAAACAAGGATGAGCTTACAAGCGAACCGTTTGTCGCTTATGACGCGAAGAAAATGCTTGAGATGTTTAAGAACTTTGAAAACGGACAGGGCGAAGGCTACGAGCTATGCAAAAAGGCATATGATACGTACGCTTCTTCTACCGGAAAGTCCTTTGATGAATTATTTGATATGACACTTGCCGTTAAAGCGCTTGACGCTGCTGTAAACGGCGAATAGATTTACAGAAAGAGTTTTTGAGAAATGATTGATTGGGTTATAAGCTGTGCACTCGGGAAGTTTAAAAAGTCCTTCCCGAGACGCAGCAACAAAGAATATGATTTAAGTCTTTTTGACGATCTGTGTTGGGTAGCAGATCATAAGGATGTCGAGAATCCTGATATTCCCTACAGTTATAAGGATATAACGCCTGATATTTATGAGCGCGCGATTGCCGCGCCGATTGAAAATATCGACGACAAAAATGACTGTGCGGATTTCAAGGCTCTTAAATTATTGCAACTTTCTTTCGAGACATGGGAGTTTCTTTCCCGTAATCCCGCTATTCTTAAGAAAATTGAAAAATGTATTACAGGATTTAACTTTTGGATCACAGACAGTCGCAACGACAGTATGTGTTATTACTCCGAAAACCACCAGATCACTTTTGCGGTGGTGGAGTATATGGCGGGACTTCTGTTTCCGGAAGCTTGTTTCTTGTGCAATCTAAAGTCGGGAAAAGAACATGTTGAGAGAGCAAAGCAGCGGATTGAGATTTGGTTTTCTTTGAGAAAAGAATTCGGTTTCAGCGAGTTTATGTCAAGTAACTACCTGCCAATCGATGTGGCGGCACTCTCAGCCCTGGTGATTCACGGAGATGCGGGGTTAAAGAAAAGCGCCGCAGAGGCTCTTGACATGCTTATGGAATGCTATGCCTTCGGGTTCTTTAAGCATACCTTCATAAACGCTTCGGGAAGAGATTACCCGGGGAATCTTGCGGGAACGCCGGATCGATCCATGAATTCCTTTGTTATCACCACCACGGCCTTTATCGATCCCACGGCCTTTGTTTTCGAGCGGGGGAAAGCTGCCACGCTCTTTGTGAAGGCTGTAAGCGAGGGTTACTATTCGGTGCCCGACAAAACTGTTAAGAATGCTTTTGCAAACGTCGATGAAATCAGACATTTCGGCCTTGATACCAAGGATTATAAAAAGCATGGGCTTTTGAAGTGCGATACCCGTTCCATGATGATGCAGCTTGGATCGGGAGCCCTTACAAACCGGCATATAATCAATCAAACTTACAAAATGATAGTTAAGAATAAACTCTGGCACCATGATTTCCTGCACTGGTTAAGGTTTTTGGACAGTCCCCTTTACAGGCATCTTGGATTCATGCCGCTGTTTTCCGGGCTTTTTAACTATTTCCAGAACGGTATGTCTTTGGAAAGCGCCGACATACATATGATCCGCACTCCCCATTATAAGATCTCGGTGTTGGAAAACTACTTCCCCGGTTCCTTCGGAGCCCAGAAAAACACGCTGGCCGTTACTCTCGATAACAAGACGCCTTTCTTTATAAATCATCCTTTAAGGGACTGGAAGGGGCCTGACGATTATCCCTTTGACGAAGTGGGTGCCCCTACGTATTTCGGAGGCTATAATACGGCTCCTGCGGCAACTGCCATAAAGGATACGGTAATGATGATATACAGGCTCCCCATGGTACGGGGGTATTTTGCACCCTGCAAGGTCATTCCCTACACACATGCGTATTTTGACACTTCAAGATACGATGAGACCGAATTTGACGGAAATTACGTATTTGCCAGAGCGGGCGGAAGCTATATCGCGGTGATCGGCAGAAACGACTTTGAAAATAAAAGCCCGGATCTTATCCAGAGGGGAAGAAAGGTGTTCTGGATCGCGGTACTTTCCGATTCCGAGAAAGAAACCTTCGACCGGTTTAAAGAACGAATTAAAGGAATACCCATATCCTTTGACGGAAAAACGCTTGTATTCGGAGATAAAAAATTTACTTACGTGAGGAAAAGACTATGAGCAAAAAACATCTTATCATCATCAGCGTGGATGCCCTGGTTGGCGAAGATCTGGAGGATCTGTCCGAACTTCCCAACTTTCGGAAAATGATCGAAAACGGATCCTATACCAAAAATATAATCACGATTTACCCAACTCTGACACATGCCGTTCACGCCTCCATTATGACGGGACAACCTGCAGGAATTACGGGGATTACGGGGAATACGAGATTTACACCGGGCGACAATGACATGCCCTGGTTTAATGAGTATTCGGAAGTCAAATGTAAAACGATTTTTGAGCTTGCTCACAGAGCCGGACTCACCACCGCTTCCTGCAGATGGCCCGTGACGGCCCACGGAAATGAATACATTGATTATCTTCATCCCGAGATCATGGACAGGGATATGAAAGAGGCGGGCGGAGATTGGAAGAAAGCCTGTGAACTTGTGGGCACCACACCCTGTCTTATGGACATGATAGGACGTGCGGTGGCAAAACACGGAAGTGAGCTTGTTCACCCCATCGAGGATGAGGTTCAGATCGATTGCGTCTGCGAGATAATCAAGACTTATAAACCGAACCTTCTGCTCACCCATCCGGGCTTTGTTGACAGCGAAAGACACAGAACCGGGCTGTTTTCTGAATTTGTTAAATCAGGAGTTAAGAAAAGCGACGACTGGGTCGGCCGAATCGTGGAAGCCGCGAAAGAAGCGGGTATTTACGAGGATACGGACTTCGTTGTATTAAGCGATCACGGACATTTACCCTACAAGTATTTTGTAAACTTAAACGGTTTCTTGGTTAAAGAGGGTCTTATCAGATTAGACGCAAACGGAAATGTTAAAGACTGGGATGTTTACGCTCAAAGCTGCGACCTTTCCTGCCATTTATATCTTAAAAACCCTGAAGATAAGGCACTCCGCGAAAGAACCGAGAAACTTCTTGATAAATGGATTAAAGAAAATACCTGCGGAATCGAATCGTATATCACGACAGAAGAAGCCAAGAAGCGTTTTGGCTTATTTGGTAAGTTTTCATACGTACTGGAAGCAAAAGAAGATTATTCGTTTGAGGATGCTTGGACAGAACCGTTGATCCGCGAATATCCTCCGGTTGCAGAGGGTCTCGGACATTCAAGACACGGTCACCTTCCAAACAAAGGACCGAAACCGGTATTCATCGGCTTCGGCCCAAGTTTCAAAAAAGAATGTATCGACGGCGGAGATATTCTTGATTGTTTCAATGTCTTCAAGAGAGTTCTCGGCCTGTAAAAGACTATAAAGGACTGTTAGAATTGTGCTTTATGCAAAGAGCATTGCCACATATTCCGCAAACAGCGAATCTGCCCAAGCGAACCAGGAACGTGTAAACTTCTTGGGATCATCGGGATCAAAGGATTCATGCATGGCAAGACAATCCGCATCGGTGTTTACCAGAGTCTCAAGCAGCCACATCTGTTCCTTTCTGTCAGAACCCGTCATTCCCTGAATGATAAGTCCGATGGGCCAGATGTAACCTGCGGGGGTATGAGGGCTTCCGATGCCCTTTGCAAACTTACCCTCGTAGAAATAGGGGTTTTCTTTGCTGAGTAACAGGTTTCTGGTATTTAAATAAATCGGGTCGTCCTTCGAAAGCACATTAAGCTTCGGAAGGGAAAGAAGGCTCGGAACATTGGCGTCGTCGGTGACAAGATGATTTCCGAAGCCGTCTGTTTCATAAGCATAGATTTCGCCAAACACGGGATGGGTAACCGTTCCGTGTTTTTTGATGCCCTCTAATATCGAAGCACGGAGGGTTTCGGCGTCTTTCTTAAGAGCCGCAAACTTATCAACAAGTCCTGCGTCTACACCGGCAGAAGTCTTATTTGCTGAGAGTTTATCGGCCAAAACGGAAATGTATTCAAGGGTCTTGGCGGCAAAGAGGTTTTCGGGGATGTTGTAGCCGTACTCGCAGGCATCATCACTCGGTCTGAAGCCGGTCCAGGTCATGCCGGTATAGGCTACGGGAGCGCCTTTACCTTTATTGGGGAGTCCCGTTTCGCCGGTGTGCCTTTGACGGATAAAGTGGTAGTCTGACTCTTCGAAATGCTTGGTTTCTTTTTTCCAGGTATCAAGGATGATCCCGATGACCTTTGCGGTGGTCTCGTCAAGGATCGTCAAATCGCCGGTATTATCCACGTACTGCTTAAGCAGCATCAGATGATAGCTCAAAGAATCGGTTTCGTATTTACGCTCCCAGTCACCGTTTACAAGACCGCAATCGTCGATATCCCACTGGGTCTTTGCATCCTCCCATTCAAGGTAGGCGTTGGCGTAAGGGTCTCTTAAAATGCAGATCTGCTGTCTTCTTATGAGACTTGCGATAAGTTTCTTTATTTCGGGATATTTGCCCGCAAAGCCGACGTAGTGTGCAACCTGGGCACTGCTGTCCCTTAACCACATGGCGGGGATGTCTCCCGTGATTATAAAGACTTCGCCTGACACTTCTTTTTTGTTTCCTTTGGCGTCCTCACTTATCATTCCGGGGGTAAGGAGAGTGCGCTCGGCCGTATCCATGAAACAGTTTTCGTACATCTTGCGAAGCTTCTTAACATCCTTAACGGCGTCTTCGGGTATTTTTGCCGCAACGCTTTTGCAGGCTTCCCGCAATTCGCCGAGTAATTTTTCGCGATCAAACGCAGTTTTGTTTCCCTTTACCTCAATACTCATTTCAGATTCCTCTTTTCGTAATTTTTTCAACAAAAGTTATGTGCTTTTATTATTAAAAACGTCTTGCATATCTTACCAAAGTGGAGTAATATTATCAAGTAAATATTAACACGTGTTAAAAATTTACGCAAGCACCATCAAATACAGGAGGGAGAGATGATACGTACAAATTTTTTGAATGACGAAAATGCAGTGTGGTTAAAGGGAAATCTGCATAGTCACACCACCAATTCCGACGGGAGTCTCACCGTCGAAGAAATGATAGACGCGTATAAACATCACGGTTATGATTTCATGGCGATTTCGGATCACGATTTTTACTCCGACACCAGAAAATACACGGATGACAAGTTTACGCTGATCCAGGGCTTTGAACTTTACGGAAATGCCACGGATGAAAAGGATATCCACCTTCACCTTCTTTGGGAAGACTCCATCGAAGGCATAGAGCCGAACACCAAGGTTTCTCTTGTGACACACATGGGTGAGAGAAACGGAAAGACCTGTTCGCAGTTTCTTTATGATATGAGAAGAAAAGGGGCCTTCGTTCAGCTTAACCATCCCCATTGGTCCTTCCTTACAAGTCCCGAGATCGAGGATGAAAATCCTTACCATGCGGTTGAGATCATCAACTACGGCACCGAGTGGCTTGAAAACACCGGTGACGGCACCATCTTCTGGTCCGAGATGCTCAACAGAGGCGTTAAACTCTGGGGAACCGGAAGCGATGACAACCACAACCATGCGCCCATCGACGACCAGTACAGTGATTCCTTCGGCGGCTTTACGGTGGTAAAAGCAAGAGACCGCTCTCCCAAAGCTATCATGGAAGCTCTGTTTACCGGAAGCTTCTACACTTCCACGGGCCCTTCGATCTATGATTTTTACCTTGACGGAGACGAAGTACATATCCTGTGCAGCCCCTGCGAAAGAATCTGGATGATGGGTCATTTCAGGACCTACCAGAGGAAACTTGGGCGCCACGTGACCGAATTTGTGACCAAACTTAAAGGCACCGAAAAACTCATTCGTGCGGAAGTTATGGACGCTGCGGGCAGAAGCGCATACACGAACCCCATCTATCTTGACTGACGAAGTATTTGACACACATCGACAATATGCAACTTAACGCCCCTTAAAGAGGCGTGTATAATAAAAGGAGAAGTGAACATATGAAAATAAAATGCTTGAAGGAATACGATTTCGGGATGCCTCTCGCACAGATGCGTTCTATCCCCGTATCACTCGGAAAAGACAGGGGCAATGCAATTCTTTTTGTTTATTCAAGAAACGGAAACATCGACCCGTGGCCGGAAGAGTTTGACTTCCCGACTGACACACTTAAGATGAGCCTCTATACGGAGGACGGCATTCCCATGTGGACGAGAGATTTAGGCCCCGGAGTTATCCCCGGTGTCTGGTACGCTCCGTTTATTTCCTTCGACCTTGACGGGGACGGCGTTGACGAGATATTCTTCCTCAATAACTTAAATCCCCATCTTCCCTTCAGCCTTAACGCAAGAGTGCTTGAAAGAATAGATCCTCTTACCGGCGAAACTACCGGACAGTGGAAGTGGCCCGACAATACCATCGACGATACCATGTCCCATTCCTACAGATTCTACATCACCGGCGGCTACACCCACGGAAAACCCGTGCTTGTTACGGCACAGGGAACTTACCGCGATATGTACCTTCAGGGTCACAATCCCGACATGTCGATCCGCTGGGACATCAAGATCCCATTCGGTGACGGCGGCGCACGTGCAAGCCACCTTTGCCCCATCCTTGACTTTAACGAGGACGGCGTTGATGAAATATTCTGGGGTGAAAGACTTTTGAGCATCGATGACGGACACGAGCTCTTCTGCGGTGACAAGGGAAAATACTTCGGACATTCCGATGTTGTGCTTCCTTTCATCGACAGGAAGACCGGAAAGAAATATATCTACACCTGCCGCGAAGATTACGAGACTGAGGGTGAACCCAGAGTCGTAACTTACAACGAAAAGGGTGAGAAAATCTGGACCGCGATCCCGAGCGTCGGACATATGCATCTCGGATGGCTTGCAAATGTCGGAAAAGACATGAGAAAGGTTGCAATGTCCATGCGTATCAACCGTAAGTTCATCAATAATGAGATAGTCGACACCGAGCCTACGGATTTCTACTTTGATGCCATGACGGGTGAACAGCTTGAGTCTCCGTTCCCGTTCATCGGCCATCAGGTAACTCCCGTCGATTTTAACGGTGACGGAATACATGAGTTTATAGCTTTTGACGGACCTTTTGCAGGAAACATCCTTGATTCCGACGGCAAGATCTGCGGATATGCGGGCGGAGTAAACGTAAGAACCGGCAAGGTGCTTGCGGATCATCCCGGTGAGACCGCAATGACCTATTATCCCACGGAAGGCAAGGTACGTATCTGGGGCGACGAAGAAGCGGTTGAGAGCGAATATACAAAGGAGCGCTTCAGTCATCCCTATCATTTCAGAATGCAGCATTTCATGGGCACGGGCTATAACCACATTCACGGCCACGTTTCCACGGGAATGTAAACAATAACGGTATACGGGCTACATATAAAGGGGCGGTTTTATGAAGGACAGAAAACGGGAGTACAATTATAAGAGCGTTAACGGCCTGATGGCATCAAACATCATCGAGTATATTTACCAGGGGGGTCGTGAGCCTGAGACCATACGCGCCCTTATCGAAAACCTGCTTAATTATGTGCGTGCAAGGAAGGACTGCGCGGATTTTCGCGCAGCCTACCTTGTCAGATCTCTTTGCGAATATGAAAAAGAACTGGGGCCGGAGCTTTATAACGAGATACTCACCGAACTTCTCACCTTCCCTTACGACGACTGCGGCGGTCACAGCATGTGTACCTGGACTGAGAACCACAGGCTTTATACGGCAGGGAACGAACTGCTCATTTCGGAAAAGCACCCGGATGCGGTTTTTGCGGACGGGAAAGACGGAAGATATCACTGCGCCCATGCCGTCGAAAATCTGGAAAGAGGCTTTGCGCACATGCTCAAATACGGTTTTTGCGAGTGGGGAAGCAATAACTACTACGCGGAAACCATGGCGGGCCTTGCAAACATCGTTCAGTTTGCAAAGAACGAGTCCGTGAGAAAATCCGCAAAGACGGCTCTTTACATGCTTGTTTACGATATTCTTTCCCAGACCGTGTACAATAACGGCTACATGTACAACCCCTGCTGTGCCAGAGCCTATGTCGACAACAAGACTTCTTCCACCCACGGAAATTATCTTGAACCCCAGATCCGCGAGATGCTGGGCGAAAAAATGCTCCTTTTCAAGGACAAAGAAGGTTGTATGATCGACCTTCTTCATGCAAAGGATGAGCAGGGTAATCCTCTTTTTGAGATTCCCGAAAGTATGCTCAGACTCCCTTCTGAAGGAGCAAAGGAAACCCTTCTTAAGGAGGGTATAAACATCGATGATTACGGCAAAGAAGGTTTTGCCGAATACAGCCACGGAAATGTCCGTTACGCCTTTATGGCCGGGGCAATCTCAGACCACCGCGTTATCGCGCACAACATAAGATATCTGTGCGAGACGGGACTTATAGACGATGGAATGTTAAAGGACTTAAAACCTTTCGGAAAGCCCTTTCTTTATAAGACCGGAATTCTTAAATTCATAAAGAGGTTTGTCCCCATCGGTTTTGACGGCGTTTCCATGGAGGAAGGAAATATCTACACCTATACGGATCGTAACTATTCCGTTTCTGCCGCCTACGATTACAGGGTGGGACAGGTGCTTTATCAGCAGAATCCGCTTGCTTTGAACCTTTCCCACGATATAAGCCTGTTTGCGACCCTTCCTTTCCATGAAATGGGAAAGACCGGTTCGCCCGGTTACTGGATCGGAAGCGCGGCCGCTTCAAGAGCTGCGGCCTACAGAAATTTCGCAGCCTGCATTTTTGATGTAAAGCACGCCCGCTTCGGGCTTAAAAAGACGCACCTGTTCTTCCCCACCGGTCTCTTTGACGAAACAGACCTGTCGCAGCTTTCGGAAGGGATTCTTATGGGCACGGTTTCGGGAGTCAATGTCTGCGTAAGGACCAATCCCGGAGTTCATTTTGTGCCGGCAAAAGAGAGCCTTGAGAAGGACGTTGCTTTGTACCAGGATGAAAAGATTCCGGCAGGCCTTTACAACTTCGAATACGACCTTATAAACGAGAAAAAGGGCTTCCACTTCTATGTGTTTGAAGTGGACAATACGATGGATTTCCCGGAGTTTAAGGAGCTCATGAAGAAAAGAAAACTCATCTTTGACGAAAAGAGGGGCGCTGTGGACTACAGTTTTTACAGCGCGTGTCTTGAGTACAAAGGCGGTTTCTTTATAGACGGAATGGAGTATAAACCGAAGTTTAAGCGGCTTCACGAGATCTTTGAGGAGAAGTACCCTGAACTGTTACGATGAAAACAAGGAGGTGCGGATGAAAAAGAAGGTATTACCCACGCTAATTTGTGCCCTGCTGGGGCTGATTGCCATCGGAGGAATTATTTTTATGATTAACCTGCCTGTTACTTACAAGATCAACAGATCGGAGATAAAGAAAAATCCCGATTACAACGTTGAAGTCATTAAGTCAAACGGCTATACGACGCTTATAAAGAAGGATTCTTCGGGAAATGTGACCGACGAGCCCTTTAAGGTTATGGCCTTTACCGACACGCACCTTGATGCGAAGCCATTAAAACCGCAATACACCATGGATTATCTGATCCGTGATATTGTTTACGAAAAGCCTGATCTGGTGCTTTTTGTGGGCGATAATATTACAGGCCCCATGAACGGTCCCCGTACGCGACAGTTCTGCCGCGTAATGGAGTCTCTCGGGGTTTATTGGGACTGTGTTCTGGGAAATCACGAAGGAGACAACGCCTGGAGCATCACAAGAGAGCAGATGGTGAAGATCTTCTCGAAATATCCTCACTGCCTGATGGAAGCCGACACAAAGAAAACCTCCGCAGGCGAAACTGTTTGGGGTAACGGAAACCACGTGATCAACCTGATGGATTCAAAGGGTAAGATTACCAGATCCATTTTCTTTATCGACGGCGGCGGAGCCATGAGTGCCGAGGATATGCAAAAATACGATGCCGAGTTTACCGACAAGAACCATAACGACTACGACTACGTTAAAGACAGCCAGATTACCTGGTATCTTGAGACGGTTGCGGATATCGAAAGGATCAACGGCGGCAAGGTTAAATCCATGGTTCTCGATCACATTCCGTTGCCTGAATTTAAGATTGCATACGACAAACTCGTAGGCGAAGGCACCATGCACGAGACCATCCCCGAGTACGGAAAACCCGATGCAGACGGCGATGAGATCATCATGGGCTTAAGACGTGAAGTCATCTGCTGCTCGGGACACAACAGCGGTTTCTTTGACGCAATATTAAAGGCCGGGTCCACGGACCTTTTCGTCAGCGGACACGACCATGTAAACGATTTTGTATTAAGATATAAGGGTGTGGTGCTTTCTTACAACACTCCCAGCGGATACTCGGGCTACAGCGTGGTTTCAAAGGGTATAGGCGACAAGCTCTTAAAGGGCTATACGCGGTATATCTTCAACAACGACGGAACCTACACTCGTGAGCAGATCTGCAATGCGGATCTGTATCCGGAAGCCCAGGCGGAATTAAACGCCCTGTATAAATGATCATTTCACTATAGGAACGAACTTAGCTTCCACGATGGCGTTTTCCTTGGTGTTCAAAGAAAGACTGGCGGTGCGGGCGGCATCTGTGGCATCGCCGATGGTCATGCCCGCATCGAAAAGACATATGGCAGCTTCAATTACCAGCCCGAATCCGTTTTCGGGCTGTGTTTTTGTATATGTGTTCATTTCGTAAAGAAGATCGTCCATGGCGGATTTTATGTCTTCACAGCCCATGAGAACGATAATGTTGCTGATGTCCGTGTACTGGGCAACGATACGGGAAGAGTCATGGAAGGAAATAAGGCTTTGGATAAAGCCGTTTACGAAAGTGTTTACTTTCTCTCTTCCGTACTTGCACATGGCGGGATAGTAGTTTTTTATGGTGTAGTGGACAGCCGCGAGATGACCTTCGTTCAGATAGGCGTTCTGGGTAAGTTTACCGGATTCCTCGTAGAAACGGGATATGGTGAAGGCACCCGATTCCATAAAGGAAAGCTTGTTTTCAAGGGTCTTTTCCCGGGCCGTAAGGGTGTATGCGGAATTAAGGTGCATGGCAACGATCTTTTCAACGTCCAGGATGTCCTTTAATTCCTGAGGCGTCCAAAGTCTCGATTTATCAAAATCCTTAAAGGACATTACGCAGAATACGCCGTCGAATTTGGTAACGTTGGAGACGTAAACCAGGGACATTTCGTCGGAGTAGGAAAGCACCTGCCTGAACTTTGGCGTAAACTGCTCCTTGAACTTGGGGGTGTAAACAATACACTGGTGTTTCATGAGAAGACTCTTGAAAAGCACCATGTCCTCGTGGGCGTAGTAGCCCTTCTTTTTGTCGCTGATGGTCACGTTAAATTTGCCGTTTAATTCCCTGTAATACTGGAAAAGCAGGTCTGCACGGTTTTCTTCTACGTCGTAGAACAGAACCTCAACACAGTCAAGATTCATAAGGGTCGCAACCTGGCGCATAATGGTGAGCACGGCGGCTTCGGAGGTCTTTGATTTGGAAGCAATCTCCAGAACGGTCTCGGTGATGGAGTGTTCCTTGCCGGGCTTTTCGTTATCGGCCGGGTTATCCGCGTAGGAGATGGTCTTGTCGTGATAGTTCCCGTCGAAAAATTCCACCCGGTTCTTGCCGTTTTTCTTTGCCGTATAAAGGGCACTGTCGGCCTGCTTGAAAAGGTCCTCGTATCTGCATTTGCCGCTTGCCAGAGTGGCACCGATACTGATACTCATTTCGGTTTCTGCGCCCATATTGTAAACAGTGGCCCTTATGCTTTCAAATTTTGCTTCGACAGCCTCTGCGTCGGTCTTGTCGATGAAGATAAAGAATTCGTCACCGCCGAAACGTCCGATGATATCATCGGGGTCCAGCAGGTTCTTTATGCTGCCTGCAACCATGGAAATAACGGCATCTCCGTAAAGGTGGCCGAAGGTGTCGTTTACGCGTTTGAAGTTGTCGATGTCAAGGACGGCAAAGGCACACTTGGTACCCTTAACGTGGGCCGACAAAGCATCGTTTATCTTTTCGATGGCGGCAGACTTGTTATAGACCTTCGAAAGCGGATCGATGAGGGTCTTTTCTTTAAGCTGCGCAACTTCTTCCTTGTTCTTGTTAATGTCGTGGATATTGCCGATAACGGTGTTTGCCGATGCAAAATATTTGACCGTGACCCTGTACCACTGGGTGGTATAATCCGGGGGCATGGTAAGGCGCAGTTCTTCCGAGAGCGGCGTTTCGCTCCTACAGGAAAGCAGAGATTTGACGGGGATTAGGTCGGGACTCAATTTGGTTGTCCCTTCCTCAACAGATTTAAGAAATCCCGGCACCTTGGCGGCATCCCTTCCCCTGATGGGGGAATTGAAGACAAGAAGCTCGTCGGTGTCGCAGTTATATTCAAAAAAAACGTCTTTTGTAATATGGAGCATAAGAGAGTATCTGCTTCGCTCCATTTCGAGATTTGACATGCCTTTATTCGACAGATCGTTGGCCATGGCGTTATCCTCATAATCGGGCAGTATGTCCGAAAAATTGATGATGACATGTTTCCGAAAAAATCCATCCTACATTATAGCAAATAGTTATTAGCAATTCAACAACCGGGCGCATGCGACTGTTTTCAAACAATTGCACTTTGAACGGCTTTTTTATATAATGATTTTTAACGGATGGTGCATATTGTGGAACTGATAAAGAAACTCATTAAAGACAAAAGAACGAGATACATTGTAACGGGCGTACATATTCTTTGTACGTTTCTGTGGGCAGGCAGGGTTCTTAAGAACGTTGGAGTCGATCCCGTCGGCACCAAGGCGATTGATTCCTTTGTGAGCGACGGCTTTGAGCGGGTGATGACCTTTGCTTTGACCGAAGCATTCGCAGTGCTGCTTATATATTTTCTTTGGCGGCTTGTTTTCAGGGTTTTAAATAACTTCAAAAAGGAATACCTGATATTTATCGGGATCTTTGTGCTGGGCGGGCTTGTTGTGATGCTTTCCTGGCCCAATGTGTTTACCTGGATCGCGGGCTATGACCATGACGATAACATGGTTGCTTATTCCTATGCCGTGAGACTGGTGCCCGATTACTGGCATTCCATATACCAGAGTGTGCTTTACGGGGCTGCGCTTCTGGTACTGCCCCTTGATTTTATGATAACCCTTACCCAGTGGACCGGCTTTGTATATATGGTCTCATACATATATTTCAGAGCAAAAAGAAAGGGTGGGAAGTTAAGGTTTCTTGTATTTTTGATCTTTCTTCTTCCTTCGACTTTCGAGGTCATGTCCTACAGCCACAGAATAATGATCTACATCATTATGGCGCTTGTTTATGCGGCGTACATTTTCTTTGATTTTCTCGAGAACCGGGAAAGAAGCCTAAAAGAGGATATTCTTCTTGCGGTATTCGGAGCGTTCCTTTCGGTGTACCGAAGCGAAGGTCTGGTGATAGCGGTACTTCTTTACGGAATTTACGTGATCTTCCACGGAAAGAGAAGCGTAAAGGGAATCCTCGGAATGATAGGGGTGTTTGCCGGCTGCTTTTTACTCTTTTACTTTCCCCAGAAAATCGGAAGCATCAAGTACTATGGGGAAGATTATTCCATCATGAACTCCTTCAGACGTCTGCAGATCATCTTTAATTCAGGAGAGGCGAATCTTTCCTATAAAGGCGTCGAAAAAGATATTGCCGCTATAGAGGCGGTGGNNCGCCATAGAGGCGGTGGTGCCGGCGAGTGCCATAGCCGAGTACGGTACGTATGGTTACCGCATTTACAATTACAGCGTTTTGGGACACATGGACATGAACCAGTCCATGGCGGGGGAGAAAGGAAAAGCCTATATCAAGGCTTATCGGAGCATCCTTCTGCACAATCCTAAACTGATGGCGAAGATCACTCTTGATTCCGTAGTCGTTGCTCTTTCGGACAAGCATCTCTACAGATTTGAACAATACACCGACGAGAGCCACGATTTCGGCTGGTGGGAATACAACGGCTGGGATTCGGGGCAGGCCGATATGTTCGGTAACAGGCACACGGCATTTATTAAAGGGATTACCGAAAAACTCCCGGTTTACAAAGAATTCAGGGGAGTGGCGGATGCGCTTGCAAAGTTCTGGCACTTGGGGAATATGTATATGATTGCATATTTTCTCATGTTCTTCGGTAACCTTGCGTTGTTTGTAAAGGGACTTGCGGATTGTATTGTCAGNNCGCGATAAGACAAAACTCGGAGTGGGATTTTTGCACCTGGCGGCAGTGGTTCTTCTGATTGCGACGGTTATCGCAATGCCCGATTCTTTTTCCCTGTACTTTATGATTTCGGGCTATTTGCTTTTGTTCATGCTGTTTGCCGCTCTTTGCGGGGCACGTAAGGCAAAATAATAAAAGGGCGCGGTTTAAAACCGCGCCCTGAGTTTTGCCGGAAGCTATTTTGCTTTCTTTTCTTCAATCTTTGCGTCTTTTGCATTCTTTCTGACGGACTCGATACCCTTTAAACAACTGTCAAGCTTGGTGTAGCCTTCGCCGGTTGCAACGATCTGGCCGTTTCTTGCTTTAAGACGGAAGCGGAATTCGCCCTTCTTGTCCTTATAAACCTCAAACTTGGGGTTGGATTCTGCTTTAAAACCTGAAACCGTCTGGTTTTCAACTGCGGCAACGGCTGAGTTTGCGACTACGCTGGCAATACCGTTCTTTGCGGTAGCCTTGGACTTGTAAACCTGGCCGGCAGCGATGGTTTCGCCGTTACTTGCAACCAAATTGAATTTGAAGCCTGTTTTAGCTTCTGACAACACAAACTTACCCATAAAATATCCTCCTTCTCCCATAGGGAATGAAATTTATGAATACAGTTTAGCAAAAAAGTATCAAAATGTATAGACAAATTATTTGAGGAACAAAGAAAAATGTCGTATAATCTAGTAAGAACGCAGATTTTGAGGGCGTTTAAATTTTCACACAATATATTGCGGTCGAGAAATTGTCCTGATTATGAAATTGAAAGATGATACAGTAAAAAGCAGCGCTGCTCAGCCCAAAACCAAAGCTAAAACGGCAAAGAAGCCGAAACCGAAAGTTCTGTACGACAAAGATATTCGCGAACCTCTCTGCTTCTTTCTGGAGGAAACCTTCGGAAAGTCCCGTATCATAGAAGAAAAGCGAATGGGAAACTCAAGGGCCGACATGGTGATGGTGCTTCCCAAAGCGGTGTGCGGTATCGAGATAAAATCGGATGCCGACACCTATGCCCGCCTTTCAAGACAGGTAAAGGATTACAGCCAATTCTTTGATTATAACTATGTGGTGGCGGGAGCCAGCCACGCTCATCATATAAGCGAACATGTGCCGGAGGACTGGGGAATCGTCACGGTGGATGTGGAGAACGGAGAGCCTGATTTTTACATGCTCCGGGAGGCAAAGGCCAATCCGGAAGCCGACCCCGCCCTCAAGCTTTCGATCCTCTGGAGGCCTGAACTTAACCGGATTCAGGAAAAGAACGGACTGAAGGCCTATGCTTACAAAAGTAAGGCCTTCGTGCA
>DBVS01000122.1:288-6346 GCA_002308235.1 Lachnospiraceae bacterium UBA1258 | reverse complement strand
CACAAGATCGTTAACGTTCTTGGTTCCGACGGCAAGGCTTGATAAAGTTTTAAAACTACGCGCCTCGGGGGATCTTCCCTCGGGGCGTTTGTTGTCTAAATAAAGGAGAAGAATCATACATGAAATTTTCGGATATGCCTTACGAGCGTGTGGACTATGCTGCTTTTAAGTCCGAACTTGAAGCGCTCACGGAACAGCTTAAGAAGGCATCAAGCAAAGAAGAGGCTTTTGAAACCGTTCTTAAGAATGACAAACTTATGGGTCATGCCAGTACGATGAGAACTATCTGTCACATCAGACATGACATCGACACCACAGATGAATATTACGCAAAGGAAAAGGCGTACTACGATGAAGTCGGCCCTACCATAGAGGAAGCCATAGTTGCTTTTGAAGAGGCTTTATATAACTGTCCCTTCAGAGATTATCTTGTAGAGAAATTTGGTCCCGTGAGCTTTAAGAACATGGAGATTTCCATGCGTTCCTTTAAGCCTGAGATGGTCCCTATGTTCCAGAAGGAGAACGCTCTCACCACAGAGTACGGGAAACTCCTTGCGGAGCCCAAGATCGAATGGGAAGGCGAGATGTTAAACCTTTCTCTTATGTCAAAATATACTACCGATCCCGACAGAGAAGTTCGTAAGAAAGCCTTCGCCAAGGTTAACGCTTTTATGCTTTCGGTACAGCCCCGTCTTGATGAAATCTATGACGAGCTGGTAAAGCTTCGTACCGAGAGAGCGAAGATCCTCGGATACGACAACTTCTTAAAGCTCGGTTACGATGAGATGCGTCGTAATGACTACGGTCCGGAAGAGGTTAAAGTATTCCGTGAAGAGGTCAAGAAAAAGATCGTTCCTCTCGCCACAAAGATCCACGAAAACAGAAGAAAGAGACTGGGTATCGACCACCTTTACTTCTACGATACAACGGATTTTGCCTACGGCTCACCCCGTCCTACGGGAACGCCCGAGGAGATTCTTGCCGCAGGCAAGCAGATGTATGCGGAACTTTCTCCCGAGACCAAGGAATTCTTCGATTTCATGACGGAGAACGAGCTTTTCGACGTCCTGGGACGCAAGACCAAGCGTGGCGGCGGTTATATGACCAGTCTTCCCGACTATGATTACGCACCTTTTATCTTCGCAAACTTCAACGGAACCCAGCATGACGTCGAAGTCATTACCCATGAAGCGGGACACGCTTTCCAGGGATTCGTTACCAGAAAGAACTATCCGGAGATGAACGAGATCGGTATGGAGACCGCGGAGATCCACTCCATGTCCATGGAGTTCTTTACCGAGCCCTGGATGGAGAAGTTCTTTGCCGACAAGAAGGATGACTACGTTCTTTCGCACCTTGAAGGCGCTGTCACTTTCATTCCTTACGGCTGTATGGTGGACGAATTCCAGCACATCGTTTACGAGCATCCCGAGTTCACTCCGGAAGAAAGAAGAAAAGAATGGCTGAAGCTTGAAAAGGTTTACAGACCCCACATGGACTACGCCGATGATGAGTTCTACAACAACGGCGGACTCTGGCAGCGTCAGCAGCACATCTACAACTCGCCTTTCTACTACATTGATTACTGTCTTGCCCAGACCGTGGCCCTTGAGTACAAAGCATGGATGGATGAGGATTACAAGGCTGCCTGGGATAGTTACTTAAAGCTTTGCAAACTTTCCGCCAGCGACTTCTATTCAAAGATGCTTCCGAAGGTCGGCCTTAAGGTTCCCTTCGAAAAGGGCTGCCTTGACAAGACTGTAGAAGTCATTTCAAAGAAACTGGGTCTGTGTTAATAATCCAATAATGGGTATCGGCTAATATTACGATACCGATTGGGAAGGAACCTTTACAGGAGGTGAATAAATGGACATCAGCGGTATTTCGATGGCATTATCTCAGATAAAAACGAACACCGAACTTGGAACCAAGCTTTTAAGCAAAGCCATGGACACCAATGAAATGATGGGTGAAGGAATTGTGAAGATGATCGACAAGGCCTCCATGGAAAGAAGCGTTAACCCTGCGGTGGGCGGCAACGTAGACTATTCCGTATAGTCGACGGTTGATTAAGAATTGAACAATATTATGAAACGACCGGTTGGCTTTGCCACTCCGGTCGTTTTTGTGTTATTATTTAACAAGGTACATGGTAAGGATTTTGGTTGGCAAATATACTTAAGGGGGGTTTTATGGGTGACACTGTTCTGAGAACGGACGGGTTAACGAAAAAATACGGGAAGAAGTTTGCAAACAACGATATTTCCGTAGAGATCAAACGCGGCGAGATCTGCGGGTTCATCGGAGTTAACGGTGCAGGTAAGACAACATTTATGAGAATGATCTGCGGGCTTACCCTTGCTTCCTCCGGAACCTTTTCTTTGTTCGGTAGGACGGAGAAAAGGGAAATAGAAGATTCCAGAAGAAACATGGGCGCGTTGATCGAACACCCTGCTTTTTACCCGTACCTTACGGGAATGCAGAATATGGTCGTTCAGGGGCGAAACAAAGGAATCGATCCGAAGGAAGGAACGGCCGAATACAAGAGACTCCTTGACATGTGCGGGCTTTCGGAAGCAATTGATGAGAGAACGGGATCATATTCGATGGGTATGAAGCAGAGGTTGGGACTTGCAATGGCACTGATCGGTTCTCCGGAATTCCTGATCCTTGACGAGCCCTATGTGGGGTTGGATCCGATAGGGATCCACGAAATACGCGAATTGCTTAAAGAACTGAATAAAAACGGACTCACGATCCTGTTCAGCAGCCATAATCTGACCGAGATGTCGCAGCTTGCCACCAGATATCTTTTCATTCACAACGGAAAGATTGTCAGAGAGGTAAGCGCCGAGGTTTTGGACCAAGAAACCGGAACCGAAAATCTGGAAAGTTATTTCATTAACATGGTCAACAGGTACAGTGGGGAAAAACAGTGAAAAACGCATTTCGAAATGAGGTATACAAAGTTTTAAGACACAAATCTGTCATGGGGGTTTTGGCAGGTATCTTCATATATTCTTCTTTAATCCAGATTATTACCCCGAATGATTTAGCGGTAAAATATTTCTATGCGGCGGGCTTTTTAAGTCTTAGCTGCTTTGGAACGCTTTTGTTTTGGCTTGTTGCCTTTATGGTCACTGCCGTCGTTACAGAGGATGAATTCCACGGAACAACGATAAATCAATACAGCGTGGGCGTCAGGTCCGGAGATGTTTTTGCGAGCAAAACCGTTGTTTGCGCAGCTATTCTTATACTGGTGACGGTAGAACTGTATTTAAGCAGCTGGATCGCCTCCGCAGTCAGATTGAGCGATAAACTCAAAAGCCTTGAATGGAACGGCCGATTGCTTTCCGATACGGGTCTGACTTTCCTTATTCTTTTCCTGATTTTCTGTGCTGAAAGCACGTTATTTACACTTTACGGAAATTTGACAAGATCGAGGGTAGTTGCTTTTATATGCTGTGTGGTAATCAGCCTTATTGAGTTTGTGGCGGTTGCATACTACAGGGAAGGGGCGGGCATTATATCGCCTTTTGGTGTAATGATTAAGTTTCTTAACAAAGATCGTTTCGGAATAGAAAACATAAATGTTTCTTGGTGCATCGCTTTTCTGTCTGTTTGGACGGCTGCATTTATGATCATTAACAGGGTAACGGTCAGAATTAATCGGAATCGATGATCGGAGCGGCAGAGGATGATTCGTAATTTCTTTTACAGACAATTGCACAGAATATCGGTGTGGCTGCTGGCTGTTTCCTGGGTTGTTCTCGGAATCATAAACGGAGAGATTGCAAAACTTGCGGAGAACCCCGTCGCGGGCGCCCTTTCCTGGCCTATGGGAACCGAGTTCTTTATTCGCATTTGGGTTGCGCTGTCCGTGGCACTTTTGGTATCTTCGGAATTCAGCCCGGAATCGCTAAAATGTGTGATCGTATCCGGCAGAAAAAGAAAAAGTTTCTTTTTGAGCGAATTATTTTCGACGGTGATTCTTGCGAGTCTATTTATTATTGTCGGCTACGGCGTCGGCTTTTTGTGTTCCAAAGGCCTTTATGCGCAAGCTTTCGGTACAAGCTATTTCCTGTATGAACTGGAGATGTTTGTCATCCATTTCTGCATAATAGCCGTATGCTTTGCAATCGGTGTTTCCGTAAAGAACAAGCTTCTTGCTGCGCTGATCGGGCCGGTTGTTATTTACGCCGAGATGTTTGTCGACCACATCTTAAAGACGGAGTTTTTCGAGTTTTATGCTAATTCTCCGGTGAAAGATTATATGCTGACAGGCATAGCAAAAAGGAGCTATGATCTGGCCTTTTTGGGAAAAGCGGATATCCGGTTCTTTCTCGGGGTGGTTTTGGTATCGACGATAATCTCGGCTGTCGCGGTGATCTTTGCTTTATACCGCTTTGAAAAAGAAGAATGCTAGCATAAGAAAACGACCGGTTGGCTTTGCCACTCCGGTCGTTTTTTATGATGGTATCAGTATTTTGGCGCCGTTCAGGCAAGGCGGATCTTGCCTTCATCGCTGATGGTGATTTTGCGTTCTTTGTAAAGGCGCCCAACGGCACGCTTGAATTCGTTCTTGCTCATGCCGGTCTCTCGGGCGATGACTTCGGGAGAAGCCTTTTCGGTGAAGGGAAGAACGCCGTCGTAGGATTTGATAAGATCGAGGATCTTTTCGGCGTCCGTATCCATTTCAAGGTATGCGGGCTTGTGAAGGGAAAGGTTTAACTTTCCGTCACTTCTTACTTCCGTGACTCTTACGGTGACCTTGGCTCCGATCTCAACGGGGCCCGTTACTTCTTTCTTGGGGATAAGTCCCTGGTATTTGTCATCCACTGCAACGAATACGCCGAAATCCCTGCCGGTTTCGTAAATGGTGCCTTCCACCGTATCGTTCCTTTTGTAGGGCGAATCGGAGGAAAGATAGGGGTAAACGTTCATGGTGGAACAGATTCTGCTTGATTTATCAAGGTATATCGCAACCAGGATCTCTTCGCCTTTCTTTACGGGTCGGGTCTGCTCCGCAAAGGGAAGAAGCAGGTCCTTTTCAAGGCCCCAGTCAAGGAAAGCTCCGATCTTGGCAACTTCTTTGACGGTGAGCCTGCCGACTTCGTGAAGCTGTAACAGGGGAGTGACTGTGGTTGCCACGGGTCTGTCCTTTGAATCAAGGTATACAAAGACTTCAACGGCATCGCCGCGTTTGGCATCCTTGGGAGCGTATTTTCCGGGAAGAAGAACATGCTCGTTGCTTGCGGGCACTTTCTTTTCCTTTAATTCCTCGGGTACGAGGTAGTAGCCGAATTCTACTTTCTTTTCAATGTAAAGAGTCTGTTTTTTTGCAAGTTCAAACATAATGGTTTATCCGTCCTTTGTGTATTAATAATAAAAAGAAAAAGCATGAACCTCATGGTCCATGCTCCTGAGCTGGGGTACAAGGATTCGAACCTTGAAATGACGGAGTCAGAGTCCGTTGCCTTACCGTTTGGCGATACCCCAATAGTCATCGCTTGCCGTATGCACTACGTTAGTATAATGGAAAGGCTAAAAATTTGCAAGCATTTTTTTACGAAAATGAATTGTCAGTTTATTGTTTATTTTTTGTATATATAAAATGCACAAAAAAAGACTGAAATCTGAAAAATTGCATAAAAAATCTGCAATTAACATTTGTGTTTTTGAGTAAAATATAATAAAATGAAAAGGAAGTTTGTTTCTTCACGTTTTTTCGGGTCAAAAACTGTTGTGAAAAATAACTATACTATGCGGAGGGTAACATGATATCCAATCAGATATTGCAGACGACCATAGACGGGCTGAAAGCGATTGCAAGAGTGGAACTGTGTGTTGTTGACACGGACGGGAAGGATGTGGTTTCGACCACGAGCCACATGGCGGGCGTATCAAAGGCTGCCAGGGAATTTGCAATGGGTCCCGCCGATTCTCAGGAGATCCAGGGGTATCAGTATTTTAAGATCTACGACGAGCAGCAGGTTGAGTACGTGCTGATCGCCTGCGGCACGGGTGAAGACGTTTACATGATCGGCAAGATGGTGGC
>DBVS01000122.1:0-245 GCA_002308235.1 Lachnospiraceae bacterium UBA1258 | reverse complement strand
ATCAAGAACCTTCTTCTTGACAACCTCCTTCTTGTTGACATTTACAGCCGTGCGAAGAAACTTCACATCGCCACGGATGTAAAGCGTGTCGCTGTGATAATCGAGGCCTCCGAGTACAAGGACAGCAATATCCTGGAAATCGTACGCACACACTACGGCTCCGGAAACAAGGATTTCATCACCGCAGTTGATGAAAAGGATGTCATCGTAGTCAAAGAACTTGAAGAAAACGACTTTGCGAAGGA
>DBVS01000098.1:18475-19266 GCA_002308235.1 Lachnospiraceae bacterium UBA1258 | reverse complement strand
GGGATACCGTCGAGTCTGAACTGTCCTAAGGACTTGTTATCTCTTGCAAACTGTCTTTCACCCTGTACTACGTTGATATCAACTGCTGTCTGGTTATCGGCTGCAGTAGAGAAGATCTGACTCTTCTTGGTAGGGATGGTGGTATTTCTTTCGATAAGTCTTGTAGCAACACCGCCCATGGTCTCGATGGAAAGTGAAAGAGGTGTTACATCAAGAAGAAGGATATCTGTTGCGCCTGCATCACCTGCGAGCTTACCACCCTGTACGGAAGCACCGATGGCAACACATTCATCGGGGTTAAGGGACTTGGAAGGCTCCTGGCCGGTAAGCTGTTTAACCTTTTCCTGAACTGCGGGGATACGGGTTGAACCACCTACAAGAAGTACCTTGCCGATATCGGAAGCGGTAAGTCCTGCATCCTTAAGAGCGTTCTGTACGGGAACTGCGGTCTTTTCAACAAGGTCGCTTGTGAGCTCATCGAACTTCGCTCTTGTCAGGTTCATATCAAAGTGCTTGGGTCCTTCGCTTGTTGCGGTAATGAAAGGAAGGTTGATGTTGGTGGTTGTAGCGCTGGAAAGCTCTTTCTTTGCTTTTTCGGCTGCTTCTTTAAGTCTCTGGAGAGCCATCTTATCGTTGGAAAGATCCACGCCTTCGGTTCTCTTGAACTCGGAAAGCATCCAGTCGGTAATTCTCTGGTCGAAGTCATCACCGCCTAAGTGTGTATCACCGTTGGTAGCAAGAACTTCGATTACGCCTTCACCGATATCGATGATGGAAACATCGAAGGTACC
>DBVS01000098.1:18111-18332 GCA_002308235.1 Lachnospiraceae bacterium UBA1258 | reverse complement strand
TGTGCGTCGTTGAAGTATGCGGGAACCGTGATAACCGCTTCGGTAACCTTTTCACCAAGGTAGCTCTCTGCATCCGCTTTCAATTTCTGAAGTATCATTGCGGAAATCTGCTGAGGAGAGTAGGACTTGCCGTCGATGTTACGGCCTCTGTCGGTACCCATATCTCTCTTGATGGAAGAGATGGTCTTCTCTGCATTGGTAACTGCCTGACGTTTTGCAGG
>DBVS01000098.1:0-18046 GCA_002308235.1 Lachnospiraceae bacterium UBA1258 | reverse complement strand
ACGCAGCTGTTTGTTGTACCTAAGTCGATACCTATAATTTTGCTCATATCTGAATCCTCCTGTTTATTCGCTAAAGTCAATCTTATTTCTGTTGATAGTTTACTAACTTACAACCGACACCATGCTGTGCCTTACCACAATGTCGTGATATGTATAACCCTTCTGAAGCTCTTCCGCTACGGTTCCGCTCTCGAGCTCCTCACTTTCAACCTGCATTACCGCATTGTGAAGTTCGGGGTTAAATTCCTTTCCTTTGGCTTCGATGGCCTTAACACCCAGATTGTCAAGTTCGGTCATCAGCTGTTTGTAAATCTTGTTCATTCCGTCCGCGAAGGGATTTTCCTTCTCCTCCTCCGGAAGACTCGCAAGTCCTCTCTCGAAGTTATCAACCACCGGAAGGATCTTCTCTATGACGCTCTTGGCGCCAAGGTCGAACATCTGGGATTTTTCTTTGTCCGTGCGCTTACGGAAGTTTTCGAATTCTGCCATCTGGCGGATCCGCTGGTCGGTAAGCTCTTTGACCTTTTCTTCCAGTTCGGTGACTTTTTTATCTTTTTTCTTCTTGAAAAAGCCTTCTTTTTCGGAATCGCCGGACTTTTCGGATTCACCTGAGGCTTCCGGTTCCCCGGATTCCCCTGCTTCTTCCTTTTCTCCGGCTGCCGCTTCTTCGGGGCTATCCTCGGGGTCAAGCCCTTCCGCAGCCTCCTTTAAAGCTTCTTCAAGAGCTTCTTCTTTTTCAAGCTCTTTCTTCTCTTTCTCGCTCAATCTGATCATCCTTTCTTATACAAAGAATCCAACTGATTCATCATATTCTTTACCGTTCCCACAACCTTGTCGTAGTCCATTCGCTTGGGTCCCACAATTCCGATGGTACCTTTGACGCCCTCTTCAAGCTCGTAGGTTGCGGTTACCACGCTGCAATCCTTAAGGCCTTCCACAGGTGACTCATCTCCGATGTAAACCCTGATTCCGTTGCCCTCTCCCGAAAGGCTCGTAAGAGCCAGTTCATTAAGAGAAGCCTTCTCTTCGAAGGTGTGGAGCAGTTCCCCTGCCCGTTCTTTGTCGGCGAGTTCGGGGTACTTTAATATGTTGTTCGTTCCGCTGGTGTAGATCTCCAGGTCCTCATCGGAATGGATGGCCTCTGCCACGGCGTCGATCACATCACTTACTATGTCGGAATGGATTCCCGCCATTTTCTTAACGGAGGAAATGATCCCTAAGTTTATCTGCTCAATGCTCAGCCCGTTTAAGTGGGTGTTTAAGAGAATATTGAGCTTTAACATGGTCTCGTCATCCAGGAAGTTCTCGATGGGGATCATGTGGTTCTTGATCACGTTACCTTCCGTTACGATGACTGCCAGAAGCTGGTTGCTGTCAAGCCTTGAAAGCTGTATGAACTTTAACTTGTTCTGGTTATATGAAGGAGCTGAGATCATGGCCGCGTAATTCGTGTTGACAGCCAGGAGTTTCGCCGCCTGCTTAAGGAGTGAATCGATCTTTTCTTCCTTTTGAAGAAGAAGCTCCTTCATCTCATCCACTTCTTTTTCTTTTTCCGCAAGCATCCTGTCCACGTACAGCCTGTAGCCCGCATCCGAAGGGATACGTCCCGCAGACGTGTGGGGCTGGATGATATAACCAAGCTCCTCCAGATCGGCCATTTCGTTGCGGATGGTGGCCGAACTCAAATTTAGATCCGTGTATTTGGAAATCGTGCGGCTGCCCACGGGCTCGCCGGTTTCAAGATAGTTACGTACGATTGCCTTTAAGATTTTAAATTTACGCTCGTCCAGTTCCACTTTTAATGTCCTTTCGTTAAATGCTGCAGGGGACAAAGAAACCAAGTTGTCTGTTAGCACTCATTGATGTCGAGTGCTAACATCTACAGATACACTATCACCCGCGTTCTATAATGTCAATAAAATAATTTCGCCGATAATATAAAAAAAATATAAAATCAGGGTCCGCCCCAAAGCACACAAAAAGGACAGCCCCGGGGCTGTCCTTTAATGTTTTTCTTTAATTTATACTAAGATTTAAGCAAGGCCCATCTTGGCTTTCATCTCGGCCTTGCGCTCATACATTGCTTTGTCCGCTCTCTTAAATACGTCGTCGTAGCAGGTGTCGAGTTCTTCGTCAAAGAGTGCGCAGCCTATGGCGGCTGAGATCCTCTCCCACTCATCAAGATTTGTATCGTTATAGTTTAAATCGATTTCTTCGTTAAAGCGGGCAATGAGTTCCGAAGATTTGTCGTAGTCGTTACCGCGTAAAATCGCTACGAATTCGTCACCGCCGATTCTGAACACGGGGGAGTGATCGAAGATCACGCAGACGATGTGGCAAAGCTTCTTGATGGCGATGTTGCCCTTATCGTGGCCAAAGGTATCGTTGATGTATTTGAGACGGTTAAGGTCGATCATGGCAACACCGAAGAACTTGTTTCCTTCTTCAAATTCGGTGATGACCTTGTCAACTTCCTTGTCATAACCCATCTTGTTTCTGATTCCCGTCAGGGAGTCCTTGATTGCAAGTTCGCTTAACTGCATGGCACGCTTCTTGCTTTCTTCAAGGTCAAGCTCCATGATGTCCATTCTTACCGCAGACTCAAGAAGTTCCTCAACATAGCTCTTCATGTTGTGGGACATGAGAGAAAGCGTATCAGACAGCGACTCGATCTCATCCCCGGTCTTTATCGCGGGCAGGTTAAGGACCAGAGCCTCGGGGTTCTTCTGGGCACGGCTTCTTTCTTCGAATTCGGCTGCGCCGCGCTCGATGGCGGCTATGGGCTTAACGACCCTGCGTCTGAACCAAAGCATCATGATTCCCAGGCACAAAGCACCGATCAGTATCGTGGCGGCGGCTATCAGATAAATATATTTACGCATGGTGGATTCGATAAAGCTCATGGTCATTCCGGAGGTAAGCTGCGCAACGGGTTCACCGTTTACATCCCTCACCGTCATAACCGCATTATAGGTCTTGCCGAAATCCGTGTTGGTGGTTGAATATGTAATCTCGCGACTGTTCACATACAGGTCATACATTCCGGGAAGAAAATCCGGCGGAAAATACATCCCTATCCTGTCGCCCAGGAAGGGCACCGCCATTTCCATTCGGCTCACACCCTTTCTTTCTTCGGGCAAGAGCCCCGAAAGCACCTGGATAACATCGTATTTATCGCCTTCCTTTACCGGAGTGGCAAGCACTATATCCTCAAGGGAATAATATTTCATGACCTGATCGAAGAAAACCATCAGTTCCTTATACTTTTCCGTTTCCTCGCCTGTCGCGATACATTCTTTCAGGTCTTCGGTATCGATTCTTGCGGACGCCAGATTCAGAACGTCGTCAAGATGCGACTTATACTGCTGCATCATACTGTCTCTGAATACAAAGAAACTGATAAGCCCCATGGTGGCGCACAAGAGAAGTATTGCCAGCGTACACCCGAAGAAAATGTGTCTGCTCAACGGATTTCTGTACTTTTTGCGAAGGTTTTTATTTTCCATACTGCAATCCTCTGAATGCGAAGTCAACCGATATGCTACCGAAGATTATAGCATACCCGTATTAATGAAAAACTTAATGTCCCACGCCCGGATACTCGGTTCTTACAAATGTCCGAAGGGCCGTAAGCGACCGCTCAACCTTTTCGGTGTCTATGCAGTAGGCCATGCGGAAATATCCCGGGCACGCGAAAGAATCAGCGGGAACCAACACCAGATCGTACTTAAGTGCTTTGTTGCAAAAAGCAACCGCATCGTCTTCAAGAGCCTTCGGGAAGATATAGAAGGTTCCGCCGGGCTTTACAACGGAAAAGCCGAGAGAAACCAGTTCTTTGTAAAGAAGGTTCATATTGGTTTCGTAAACGGAGAGATCCGAAGTAAGATCTATGGTCTTCGCCACCGCCTGCTGAATTAAGGATGCGGGGCAGTTATGTCCGGTGCCCCTGGAAATCTGGCCGCACATATTGATTATCGTCTCGGAATCGGGGTCTGCGGGATTGGCTGCCACGTAACCGATTCTTTCCCCGGGAAGGGAAAGGGACTTGGAAAACGAATAGCAGGAAAGAGTGTGATCGTAATATTTCGAAGGGTAAGGACACTTAACGCCCTCGAAAAGGATCTCCCTGTAGGGTTCGTCGGAAATAAGATAAATATTAAAGCCGAACTTCTTTGACTTTTCCCTAAGCATGTCGGTAAGACGCCTGATGGTATCCTCGGAATAAACAACACCCGTGGGATTATTGGGGGAATTGATCAAAACGGCCTTCACCTTCTCGGTCAGAAGCTCATCAAATTTTTCGAAATTGATCTGGAAAGCCTCCGTATCCGCGGGGACTGTGACGATCTTCGCACCGGTACCCGTAATATAAGGAATATATTCGGGGAAGAAAGGCGCAAAAACAATGACCTCATCTCCGGGCACGGTAACTGCGCGCAAAGCATGGGCTATGGCCCCCGCAGCTCCCGTGGTGGGGAAAATATGTGTGGGCTTATAATTCATGGAAAATCGCCTGTTTAAGGATTCGGCAACGGCCTTCTTAAATTCGGGATTTCCGAGGCTCGGGCTGTACCCGTGAAGCGCCATGGGGTTTTCTTCCTTTATAAGTTTAACCATGGCATCGGAAAAAGCATCCGGCACCGGCACGGAAGGATTCCCAAGGCTGAAATCAAAGACATTTTCGTAGCCTATCTCGGTTCCTCTCTTGGTGGCAAACTCCGAAAGATTCCTGATAACGGATTTCTTTGAAAGCATATCCCTGTATTTTTCGTTGATCATATGTGACCTCCCAAGAAACTAAAAATCGTGCCGATTACTTTCACCGAAAAACGGGGAAAATATCCGGCACAATGTTTCTCCGTATTTTAATAGCCTTCAGACTCGGGCTTCTTTTTCAAAAACTTCTTTAACGCGCTGTAACAGCTCTTCTCTGGAAATGGGTTTGATCAGATATCCCTGAGGCTTAAACTGAAGACACTGCATGATCTTGTCGCGTTCCGTAACGGATGTGAGAAAAAGAACGGGAACTCTCTTTGATTCCTCTCTCTTTCTGATGATCTCCAGCACATGAGGGCCGTCAAACAACGGCATCATATAGTCAAGTAAAATCAGATCGGGTGTGTGCTTAACTATATATTCAAGCGCAAGCTTCCCCGAATCCACGATGGTAACCTGATAATCGTCTGCAAGAAACATTCTGAGCATCTTGAGCATGTCTTTGTCGTCATCGACAATAAGAATGTTTTTTCTTCTCACTGCAACTCTCCCTCTTAAATTAATACACAGTAACAGGAAAAACACCTATTCTGTGTGTATTCTATCATAATTATCGGAAACTGAATACACCATATATTCTCTTTTTTCAAGCAAAATTTTGTCTTTCGGCGTATATCCGCATTTTTCGAGCAATCTCACGGATTTGATATTTTCCGGAATTACCAGTGCATTTACCTTCGGAAACCCCAGTTTAAAAGCATATTCCGTAACTGCCTTTACGGCTTCCGTCCCGTAGCCTTTGCTCTGCCACTTTGTTCCGATGACAAAACCCGTCTCCACATCTTCAAAGTCGCTTCGCACGGTAAGTCCCGCTCTTCCGATCACCGTCCCGTCCTTCAAAAGAACAGTCCAGATACCAAAACCCTGCACAGCGTAAACCTTTTCACGATACTCCGTGACATATCGCTTTTCTTCGTTCACATCGGGATATAAAGGATCCGTATAACGCGTGATTTCGGGATCTGAATATATCTTCGCAAATTCGTCCACGTCCGCTTCCACGGTTTCCCTTATTATGAGACGTTTGGTCCGCAATATTTCCCAGGGAATATTGTTTATCCGCTTATAAACCTTCAGGAAATAATCATATTCCGCGTTCTTTGCATCCAGCACGAAGTATTTACCCTCGGAAAAGCCGTCGATATCGCTTTCTGTGTGGGCAAAGATCAGCGCTTCCGCCCCCGAAGCTTTAACCTTCTTATATAAAGAAAGAGCATCCGTACAAAGAAGAGTCTCTTTCGGGATTGACGACGGATCCACGCTTTCGGGCTTACGGAAATGTACGCTTGTCCCGTGTTTTAACAGCTTTACACGGAGCTTTGCTTTATACAGGAAAGATAAGTTTTTCTCCAGCGAAAAAATGATACTTTTCATTTACTTTCTCCCGAAACTACTTTATCATAAACTAAAATGAACTAATATATAACAAAACTATGTTTTTTCGGAGGAAACAAAATGGCTGATAAACCCATTGTTACCATTAAGATGAAGGGCGGCGACACCATCAGACTTGAGCTTTATCCCGATATCGCTCCCATAACCGTACAAAATTTCATCGATCTTGTACAGAAGAATTTCTATGACGGCCTTATTTTCCACAGAGTTATCAAAGGTTTCATGATCCAGGGCGGTGACCCCGAAGGAACCGGAATGGGTGGCCCCGGCTACTCCATCAAAGGCGAATTTGCTCAGAACGGTGTTAAAAATGATTTAAAACACACCGAAGGCGTTATTTCCATGGCCAGAAGCATGATGCCCGACTCCGCCGGAAGCCAGTTCTTTATCATGCACAAGACTTCACCCCATCTTGACGGAGCTTATGCCGCTTTCGGAAAGGTTATCGAGGGTATGGAAGTTGTTAACAAAATTGCGGAAACCGCAACGGATTATTCAGACAGACCCCTGGATCCTCAGATTATGGAAACCGTAACTGTAGAATTACCCGCTTAATTTGATAGAATATTTTCTCTAAAAGTGTTAATTTTCTATTAATTCTCTTTTAATAATCGGATTATTTTGACGAGATGGCTTATTTTTTGCCATCTCGTTCATAATTTGTTCATATTTTGTTTTCGAAACGTTAATTGACATAACATCATTTTTTCATGTTTATGTATTATAGTGTTACCATAGAAAACAAAAACAGCTTACAAGAGTTGCTAAATACTTAAAAACTTTTTCATAATAATGCCGGGCAAGTAGACCACTTTCCCGGCATCCTCCCTTTTTATGGGGTCTTTTTTATTTTACGGCTATTTCAAAGGCCTGTTTACGGTTTATGACTGTAACAATCTTCTCATTTCCTCCGAATTCTCCGTCAAGAGTCCAGGGAACATCCGCTTCGGATTCAAAAGTGATCCCGGAAGTTTTAAAGGAATAAATGCAATCGGTGGGATTCGCCCTGTTCATAAGTCCCGTTATTATAAGGTTTATATCTGCGGGAGTTCTCGGCGCTTTCACAAGTGTAACCTCAAAAAGACCGTCCTGCATGTCAATGTCCACGCCGGTAATGTTCTTTATACCCCCTACGGATTTTGAGTTGGTAATCATTCCGAAGATAAAATCCTCTTCGGTCTCAAAACCGTCCGCTTTAACCTTCATGCGGTAGTTCTTGATGTCGCCAATCCGCTTCAGAGCTTCAAAAATATAAGCGGCATGTCCCAGCATGTTCTTTGTGGCCTGGGGTGTACCGTAGGAAACCTCCGTAAATGCGCCGAAAGCGGCCACATACACAAAGGTCTTGTTATTGAAAAGGCCCAGATCGCAGGAAAAAAGATTATCGGAGACCGCTGCCTCCGCTGCCTTCGATATCTGAACGGGAATACCCATGGAAACGGCAAAATCATTGGTGCTTCCTGCGGGGATGTAGCCGATGGGGATCTTTCTTTCCCGCTCATACATGCCCTTTACCACTTCATCCAGAGTGCCGTCTCCGCCCGCGCAGACAACACGCTCAAAGGAATCGTCCATTTCCTTTACATAGCGCGTGGCATCGCCGGGGCCCATGGTGGTCCTTACCGTAACATCATGTCCCTGATAACAAAACAGCTCGATGATTTCACCGAGCCTTTGCTTAATCCGTTCTTTTCCCGCTATGGGGTTAAATATAAATAGAAGTTTCATGGTTTATTTTTCTTTTCCGCTTAAGTAACTCTCTATACCAAGAACTGCTGCTTCCTCATCGGATCCGTCTGCGGTGACTGTAACGTTCTCGCCGAGGTCGAGTCCCAAGCTCATCATACCCATGATGCTTTTGGCATTGACACGCTTATCGCCGGCTTCAACATATATTGAGCTGTCAAACTGACTGGCAACCTGTACGAGCATGGCAACGGGTCTTGCTTCAAGACCGCCTGATAACCGAATAACAATGTCTTTCTTAGTCATAACTTCTCCCTTTCGATCTTAAACCCTCAGCATATTCGCTGAGCTTTCTGAGTCTGTGATTCACGCCCGACTTTCCTACCGGCGGATCAAGAAAACCGCCGAGCTCCGTGAGCGAACTCTCCGGATGCTCAAGTCTGGCTATAGCTATCTCCCTCAGAGTACCCGGCAGATTATCGAACCCCTCCGTCTGCCGGATAAAAAGAATATCTTCCGTCTGTCTTGAAGCTGCACTCACCGATTTAAAGATGTTGGCGGTGTCGCAATTGTTGCGGCGGTTGATGTCGTTTCTGACATCCTTTACGATCCTGGCACCCACAAGCTCCATCATGGCCCTGTGAACACCGATGATGTTTAACGCATCCGAAATTGCCTCAGATTCCTTCAGATAGACCACCGAATATTTCTTCCGGTAAGACTTTCTTGCCTTAACATCGAAATCAGAAAAAAGCGAAATGAGCAAATCGGAAGTTTCCTCATTCGGGGAAAGAATTTCGAAATGATACCGCTTATTCGGATCCGCCATGAATCCCGAGGCCAAAAAAGCGCCCCTTAAATAGGCTCTTTTACAGCAATCCCGCGAAAGTATCCCGACGGGATCGTCAACAGAAAGCTTCTTAAGAACGCTGTGCTCCAAAACGTCAGTATCTATATTAAATGTTTTGCTTAATAATGTAAAGCACTTTCTGTAGGCGGCCTCATTGTCCTTTAAAAGGAGGAGTCTGTCGTCTCCTTCTTTTAAGGGCTTTGAATTGAAGCGGACCAAAGCAGAAATTTCCGCTATCCTGCAGTGTTTTTCAACAGGCATGACAGAAAGCGCTTCCTCTTTGACCTTATTGGAAAAACTCATTCGTTCCTCCGTTTACCAGCCGATGGTTATATCCCTGTGACTCAGTGCCACTCCATAGTTTCCCTGATCCTTAAGCCTTTCGTAAAGTTTGGTTGCAAGAGTAACGCTTCTGTGGTGACCGCCGGTACATCCTACGGCAATGACGAGCTGATGCTTACCTTCTTTAATGTAGTTCGGCAACAGGAAACGAAGCATATTTTCAAGCATATCAAGAAACTGCCAGGCCTCCTTGAAACCGAGAACATAATCCTGCACGGGCGCGTCCTGACCTGTCTGATGCTTTAACTCCTCCACATAGAAGGGATTAGGAAGAAATCTTACGTCAAAAACAAGGTCCGCATCCTGGGGGATCCCGTTCTTGAAACCGAAGGACACGATATTTACCATCAGGCTGTCGTAAGCCTTGTCTTCCACAAAGATCCTGTCGATCTCTTCTTTAAACTGTCTGGTAAGAAGATTCGAGGTGTCTATGACATAATCGGCATTTGCCTTTATCTCGCTTAAGATCTCTCGTTCCTTTGCGATGCCCTCTTCAACACGGCCGTTGACGGCAAGGGGATGCATACGTCTGGTTTCTTTGTACCTTTTAAGAATAACCGTGTCGCTGCATTCAAGGAAAAGAATATCCAGTCTGATGGAACTTTTCTTGATCTTTTTCAGCGTTTCGAAGGCCTTCTCAAAGGGCATGTCCGCTCTTACGTCGATTCCGAGGGCTACCTTTGAATACTCCATATCCCTGTCCGAAAAAAGATCCACAAAATTTTCGATCAGCTGGACCGGAAGATTGTCTACGCAATAATATCCGTCGTCCTCAAGCATTTTCATGGCGGTTCTCTTACCGCCGCCGCTCATTCCCGTGATAACTACAAGTCTCATTTAACCCATTCTCCCGTCAAAAATTACCCAATTTTATAACTTCCGGCTCAAGCATGACTCCGAATTTCGCAAAAACCTCATCCTGAACGATCTTCATGAGGTTGCTTATATCTTCGGAGGACGCGCCGCCGTCATTAACGATAAACCCGCAATGCTTCTTGGAAACACAGGCACCGCCAACAAATCTGCCGGCTAAACCCGCATCTTCAATAAGCTTTCCCGCAAAGAAACCCTCCGGGCGCTTAAAGGTACTGCCCGCACTGGGATATTCAAGGGGCTGCTTTGACTTTCTCCTTCCGAGAAAATCCTGCATCTTAAACTGTATATCTTCAATCTTTCCCTTTGTAAGCGTAAACTCCGCCGCAACCGCGATGTAGTCTTCATGCTTCAAAAGGCTGTCCCTGTACGAAAAATTCATTTCTTTTCCGGAAACGGTTTTGATCTTTCCCTCAGGATCCATAAGGGTAACCGAAGAAACCACTCCGGCAATCTCTCCGTCATAGGCTCCCGCGTTCATCACAAGAGCGCCCCCGACGGTTCCGGGTATGCCGTAAGCAAATTCAAGTCCCGAAAGGCCTTCCTGTGCGGCAAAGGAACAAAGCCTTGAAAGTGTGGCTCCCGCACCGCTTTCGATCACGTTTCCCTTGGCGGTAAAGCCGTCAAAGCTTCCCCGTAAGCGGATCACAACTCCGTCATAACCCTTGTCTGAAACAAGAAGGTTGCTCCCGTTCCCCACAAGCGTATAGGGAACCTGCTTTTCTTTGAGCAATCTGACCACCGCGGAAAGTTCGTTCAGCCCGTAAATGTTAACGAGCACCGCAGCCGGTCCGCCGGTCTTGAAGGTGGTGTACTCCTTCATGGGCGCATCGACAAGCAGATGCTCTTCCGAAACTATTTTTTTAAGATCTACCAAAACAGATGAGTTCAATGCCTAAATCCAACTCCGTTTATAATACAAGCCTGGCCGCTCCGTACATACCCGCGTCATTTCCGAGGGTAGCAAGCAGCATCTTTAATTTACCGCAATCGGAGAATACGTTTTCCTTGAAGGAAGGCATCGTATAGTCGATTATAACCTGTCCGGCCTTCGATACTCCGCCGCCGATGACGATGGCTTCGGGATTGATGATGGTAGCTATCACGGAAAGTCCTTTGCCGAGGCACTCACCGAATTCTTCGGCAATTTCCTTTGAAAGGGCGTCTCCCACCTTCACACCGTCAAATACGGCCTTCGCGGAAAGATCTTCCTTTGTAAGAACAGTCGTACCGTTATAATTTTCAAAATGCTTCTTTGCAAGATTCGATACGCCGGTAGCGGAGCAATACTGCTCAAAGCAACCGTGATTTCCGCATCCGCAGGCTTTTTCTTCGCCGTCGCGTACGTGAATGTGGCCGATCTCACCGCCTGCACCAAGGGCACCCGTCAGGATCTTTCCGTCGATGATGATACCGCCGCCGACACCGGTTCCGAGGGTTACCATGACGATACTGTTATAACCCATACCGCCGCCCTTCCACATTTCACCGAGAGCCGCAACGTTGGCATCATTGCCCGCTGCTGTCTTAAAGCCCGTGAGCTTTTCAAACTCTTTGCTTACATTTAAATCGGTCCAGCCGAGATTGACCGCACGGAGCACCAGTCCGTCCGCAGAAACGGGGCCGGGAACTCCGACACCCACACCCGCCACTTCCGAATCGGGAATGTTTCTTTCTGCAAGTTTTCCTTTGATTGAAGCAGCCACATCAGAAAGGATGTTGGCGCCGTTGTTTTCTTTACGAGTAGGGATCTCCCACTTTTCTATCATGGTTCCGTCAGTTGAAATAAGTCCGATCTTGACCGTGGTCCCGCCTATATCAACTCCGAAAACGTATTTAGCCATTATTCTTCGTCCTCTTCTCTCTTTTTCGCAAAATTTTCCTGAATTCTCTTGTAGAATTCCTGAGCGGCATTGTATCCCATCTTCTTCTGTCGATAGTTGACCGCCGCCGACTCACAGATGATGGCAAGGTTTCGGCCGGGTCTTATGGGAATGTTGTGGCAGACAACCTTGTTTCCGAGATATTCCGTATATTGCTCTTCAAGGCCGAGTCTGTCGAATTCCTTGTCCTTGGACCACTCCTCGAGCCGAATGACCAGGTCGATGGACTGGGTATCTTTTACGCTGGATACACCGAACAGGGTCTTAACATCCACGATACCGATACCGCGAAGCTCGATAAAGTGCTTCGTAACGTCGGGAGCGGATCCTATAAGGGTATCGTCGCTTACTTTCCTGATCTCAACCGCATCATCGGACACAAGTCTGTGACCTCTTTTGATAAGTTCAAGAGCAGCCTCGGATTTACCGATGCCGCTTTCACCGGTGATAAGCACGCCTTCGCCGTATACATCCACCAATACGCCGTGGACCACGATACAGGGAGCAAGCTTTACGTTCAGCCATCTGATTATTTCAGCCATGAAATCCGAAGTGGATTTCTTGGTCATAAGCAGGGGAATGTTTCGTTCGACAGCCATTTCTTTAAAAATGTCATCGGGTATCAATTCTCTGCAGAAAACAATGGCGGGTATGTCGTAAGAAAGCAGCTGCTTGTAGGCAGAGCGTTTCTTCTGAACGGACAGGCTCTCCATATAGGTGTATTCAACGAAACCGATGATCTGAAGACGGGTAGCGTCAAAGTGCTCGAAATACCCGGCCATCTGAAGTGCGGGCCTGTTGATATCGGGCTGTGTGATCTTGATGTTACTCGTATCCACCTCGGGAGTGAGGTTTTCAAGCTTCATCTTCTCAATTATGGCATCAAGTCCTACATTCGGCATGTTTAACCCTCCTTGTCAATATTCAAACAAATAACACGATTATATTACCACATTCCGTTTTCTTATTCTACGTCTAACTTTTTACATATCGGTGTGAAAAAATGCATATACCCGCTCTGCCTGCTCTTTGGTGATTCCATCCACCGCGTTGATGCGCTCCACACTTGCTTCTTTTATTTCCGCAATGGAATCAAAGCTTCGCATCAGGGCTTTACGTCTTGCGGGGCCTATACCCGGAATGTCATCAAGAACCGAGTGCACCTGCTGTTTGCTCCTTAGGCTCTTATGGTATTCAATGGCAAATCTGTGGGCTTCATCCTGGATCCTGGTAATCAGTTTAAAGGCTTCGGAAGTACGCTTGATGGAGATTTCCTCCCCTTCGACATACAAGCCTCTGGTATTGTGGTTATCATCCTTTACCATACCGCAAACGGGAATATCCAGTTTAAGTTCGGAAAGCACCTGTTTCGCGATATTGACCTGACCTTTGCCGCCGTCCATCAAAAGAAGATCCGGAAATCTTGCGAAACTTCCGTAGGAATTCTCCATATTTTCGGCTGAGAGCTGTTCACGCTCATTGAATCCGTGGAGGAATCTTCTGGAAAGGACCTCATGCATGCAGGCATAATCGTCGGGACCTTCCACGGAACGGATCTTAAATTTCCTGTAATCTCCCTTCACAGGCTTACCGTCCTCGAAAACCACCATTGAACCCACATTTTCAAATCCGTTGGTGTTTGAAATATCGAAGGCTTCCACTCTGCGGGCATCGGGAAGATCAAGAATGTCGCAAAGCTCTTCCATGGCGCCTCTGGTGGTCTTTTCTTCGATGATAAGTCTTTCTTTGTCCCTGGTAAGGACCGTTTCCGCATTCTTGCAGGCAAGCTCCACCAGCCGTTCCTTGGTTCCCACCTTGGGCGTCAGGAGTTTAACCTTCACGCCTTTGATTCCCGATAGCCACTCTGCGATTATTTCGGACTCGTCTATCTCAAAGGGAAGCATGATCTCGCGCGGAACAAAGGGGGTTCCGGTGTAATAACGCTTCACAAATTCCGTGAGAATCTCTTTCTTTTTCGCACCTTCAATTTCGCCGATGTGGTGATGTTCTCTTCCGATCATCTTACCGCCGCGCATAAAGAAAACCTGTACCACAGCGTCGGTTTCGTCGGCGCAGATTCCGATAATGTCTCTGTCGCCTTCGTCTGTATCGGTGATCTTCTGGCGTTCCACGATCCTGGCGGCACTTTCCAGCAATTCCCGATATTTGATGGCCTCCTCAAAATCCAGGCGCTCCGATGCTTCTTCCATCTTTGCTTTTAAGTCTCGAACGATGGTCTTGTCATTGCCGTTAAGAAAGTCCATGGCAAGATCCACCTGCTTTCTGTATTCCTCCTTGGAAACACAGCCACGGCAGGGAGCGCTGCAACGATTCATGTGGAAATTAAGGCAGGGCCGCCCGTTTGGCTTTCCTTCTTCCACGACCTTATTGCAGGTCTTAAGGCCGTAGGTGGCGTTAAGAAGGGAGATGGTTTCGTTCACCGCCTGGGCGCTGGTGAAGGGACCGTAATACTTTGCTTTGTCCTTGAAGGTTTTTCGAACCATGAAAATACGCGGGAAATCCTCATTAAGGGAAACCTTGATATAAGGATAGGTCTTTGAATCTTTAAGAAGTGTGTTGTATTTGGGATTGTATTCTTTGATAAGATTGTTTTCGAGGACCAGAGCCTCCAATTCCGAATCCACCACAATATATTCAAAATGATGGATCAAAGAAACCATGCGCTGAATCTTGGGAGTTTTCTTGGTGGAAGCGCGAAAATAAGACCGAACCCTGTTATACAGGTTTACGGCCTTACCTACGTATATCACATTATCCTTTTCGTCATGCATGATGTAAACTCCGGGCTTGTGCGGGAGCTTACTCAGCTCTTCATCGATGTTGAACATATATGCTATTAATATTCCCGCCGCGGTCTGCTGCATTTGCCGCAAACACGGCTCCACTCCGCTCAACTAACTGCTACTTCGACTACGCGTTTTCGGTGTTCGCGTGCAAGTGAAGCTCTCACCTCAAACGCAAGTCTTCGTACGCAGTGGATTTTCGCTTCGGTTCCCGCCTAAAGGTTTGCTTGCAAAATTGCAGACAGCCCGCGGCGGAATTTTATTCGGCTTCTTCAACCTTGGGTGCTTCAGCCTTAGTTTCCTCGGACGCGGGTGCTTCAGCCTTTGCGTCCTCTGTCTTGGCTTCCTCTGCCTTAGGTGCCTCAACCTTGACTTCCTCAGCCTTCTTCTCTTCCTCGGGATCGGGAATACCCTTTTCTCTGCGGAAGATTTCCATGAATTCCTTGCCGGTGATGGTTTCTTTTTCAATCAGGTATGCGGCGATCTTATCAAGGATCTCGCGGTTTTCGGAAAGGAGCTTCTTTGCTTCCTCATAACTGTTTTTGAGGATCTCCATAACTTCCTCATCAATCTGTGAAGCGGTGACCTCGCTGCAGTTAAGAACACTTCTGCCGTCAAGATACTTGCTCTCCACCGTTTCAAGACCGATAAGTCCGAAACGCTTGCTCATACCGTACTGGGTAACCATGCTGCGGGCAATGGATGTAGCCTTTTCAATGTCGTTTGCGGCACCGGTGGTAACCGAATCAAATACCAGTTCCTCGGCCGCACGTCCGCCTACAAGGCCGACAAGCATGGCTCTTAATTCCTTCTCGGTGTTTAAGAATTTTTCTTCTTCCGGAACCTGCATTACGTATCCGAGAGCGCCCATTGTACGGGGCACGATGGTGATCTTCTGTACGGGCTCCGCATTTTTCTGCAACGCTGCCACAAGAGCATGTCCCACCTCGTGATAGGAAACGATCTTGCGTTCCTCGGGCTTCATGATGCGGTCCTTCTTTTCTTTACCCACAAGAACCTGCTCAACGGCCTCGTAAAGATCCTTCTGGCTGACAAGTTCTCTGTGTTCCTTGACCGCATTGATGGCGGCCTCGTTTATCATGTTGGCAAGGTCCGAACCTACGGCACCGCTGGTGGCGAGTGCGATGGCGTCAAGGTCTACGGTTTCATCCATCATAACGCCCTTGGCATGAACCTTAAGAATATCGACACGGCCCTTAAGATCGGGCTTGTCTACGATAATACGTCTGTCAAAACGGCCGGGACGAAGCAGGGCCTTATCAAGGATTTCCGGTCTGTTGGTGGCTGCCAGGATAAAAATACCCTTGGAAGAATCGAAACCGTCCATCTCGGAAAGGAGCTGGTTCAGTGTCTGCTCGCGTTCCTCGTTTCCGCCGCCGTACTTACTGTCACGGCTACGACCGATGGCATCGATCTCATCGATAAATATGATACAGGGTGCGTTCTTGTTGGCCTCCCTGAACAGGTCTCTTACACGGGATGCACCCACACCTACAAACATCTCAACAAAGTCAGAACCTGTGAGGGAAAAGAAAGGAACATGGGCTTCACCCGCAACTGCTCTGGCAAGAAGGGTCTTACCGGTTCCGGGAGGTCCCACCAGCAAAGCACCCTTGGGAAGCTTCGCACCGATCTTCGTATATCTGCCGGGATTGTGAAGGAAGTCAACAACCTCCACGAGAGACTCTTTTGCTTCGTTCTCGCCGGCAACGTCCTTAAAGGTAACTCCGGTTTCTTTTTGCACATAGACCTTGGCGTTGGACTTGCCGACACCGCCCATGAAACCGCCGGCACCGCCTCCCATCTTGTTTGACAGGAAACTGATGAGCACAAAGAAAAGTACGATGGGCAGAATATATGTAAGAATGATGGAAATGAGCCAACTTGAGTTGTCCGGGATCTCACCGCTGATGGTAACACCCGAATCCAACAGTCTCTGAGAAAGCTGCTCGTTGTTTTCCACGTAACCGGTCACATAGGTGATGGTCACACGGCCGATGTAGGGATTTAAGGCCTTTTCCTCAACGGGAGTGATGACGATCTTGTCGTTGTCAAGGAAAACGCTCTTTACCTGACCGCCGTCCAGCATCTCAATGAATTCGTTATAAGTGATTTCTTTGTTCGTGGCGCTGGAAAGAGCTCTTGTAAAATAGCTCACTATAAGAAGGACCACCAGTGCCGCTATGAGCATGGGCACAAGTCTGGGGCCCTTGGGACCGTTTTGGTTATTATTCTGATTATTCTGATTATTTTCGTTAGGCATGTTTCTATCCTTGCTGAAAGGGGTTAATTTCTATTCTATTATAAGTAGCAATATATTGAGGTGCAATATAATTTTTCTGAAAAACTCTGAAAAATCTATAAATAAAACATCTCTTTTTCCCTTGAAATCACCTCTGCGGATGAGTAAAATAATTCCATGATTATATACACAATTCTTACAATGGGGAGAGAGTAATGAAAATCGGTTTTGACAACGAAAAATACATCAAAATGCAATCCGAAAGGATCCTTAAACGTATATCCTCTTTCGGTGATAAATTGTATCTGGAGTTCGGAGGAAAGCTCTTCGATGACTATCACGCTTCGAGAGTTCTGCCGGGATTCGAACCCGACAGTAAATTGAAAATGCTCCTTAAAATGAAAGATCAGGCGGAGATCGTCATCGCCATCGGAGCAGATGCCATCGAACAGAACAAGAAACGCGGGGACCTGGGTATCACTTACGACCTCGACGTTTTGCGACTGATAGACGCTTTCACGAACGTAGGTCTTTACGTAGGAAGCGTGGTAATCACCAAATATGCCGGACAGCCCGCAGCCGATGCTTTCAGGGCAAGACTTTCGGCTCTTAACATCAAATCCTATCTCCACTACCCCATCGAAGGTTATCCCTCAAATATTCCTCTCATCGTAAGCGACAACGGTTACGGTAAAAATGACTATATTGAGACCTCCAGACCGCTGGTGGTGATCACCGCACCCGGTCCCGGAAGCGGAAAAATGGCCACTTGTCTTTCCCAGCTTTATCATGAAAGCAAGCGCGGAGTTAAGGCAGGATACGCCAAATTCGAAACCTTCCCCATCTGGAACCTTCCTTTGAACCACCCCGTTAACATCGCTTATGAAGCTGCTACCGCAGATCTTAACGACGTTAACATGATCGATCCCTTCCACCTGGAAGCTTACGGCGAAACCACCGTAAACTACAACAGAGACGTGGAAGTATTCCCCGTGCTTAATGCTATGTTTGAGTCCATCTTAGGTAAGTCGCCTTACAAGTCACCTACCGACATGGGCGTAAATATGGCTGGCAACTGCATCATAGATGATGACGTCGTAAAAGAAGCAGCCAATCAGGAGATCATCCGTCGTTATTACAACACCCTCTGCCAGATGCGTACCGGCGAGGCAGA
>DBVS01000089.1:58806-59321 GCA_002308235.1 Lachnospiraceae bacterium UBA1258 | reverse complement strand
GCGGACTACATTCTCGTAAGAGGAGCTTTGGGATCCACTTTCTTTAACGTATCGGATCTCGACCTTGATTCAAGAATTTTGATTGAGCCCTGTGCAGTGCTTGTACATGCGGTTGAAAGAGCGAAGAGCACAGGCATACTTCGATTCAACTCAAGAGTAGTGGTTCAGGGCTGCGGCCCCATCGGTCTTATCTGCGTGGCAGTTTTAAAGACTCTGGGCGTACAGAATATAATCACCGTTGACGGAAATCCCGCAAGACTTGAGTTTTCAAAAAAACTGGGAGCCACCGATACGGTTAACTTCAAGGATTACGCAGGGATCGAGGAAATGGCCAAGGGCGTTGAAAGCAAGTTCGGCGGACATCTTGCGGATTTTGCTTTTCAGTGTACCGGAAGCCCCGCAGGCCATTCAAACATCTACAAATTCGTGCGTAACGGCGGAGGACTTTGTGAGCTCGGTTTCTTTATCAACGGAGGCGATGCTACCATCAATCCTCACTTCGATATCTGCTCGAA
>DBVS01000089.1:335-58709 GCA_002308235.1 Lachnospiraceae bacterium UBA1258 | reverse complement strand
GTCGATGATGCATTTAAGAAAGCGGCTGCCCAGACGGGACTCAAGATTGCGGTAGTAGCGGATTAAAGGAAAAGTAAATGGGCGCAGAAAATAAAAAGAAATCGGGTATTCTAAACCAGACGCCGACAAAAGCACCTGAGCTTTTGGGTCAGGCAGAGGTAGAAACAGAAGAAAAACCTGTCGATGACAGAGCGGTAGGCTTCTTGGAGGTTTACGGTTTGGTTTGTGCCTTTATGGCGGCAGACGCAGGCTGTAAGGCCGCAAACGTAACCCTCGAACCCTTCGATAAAAACAAGCCGGCCAACGCGGACTCATTACCGGTTCCCCTGCTTGTTACAATCAAGTTCAGAGGAAGCGTTTCGGATGTTACCGCCGCAGTGGAAGCAGGCAGAGTGATGGCGGAATCCATCAGCGGAGTGGTCACAAGCCACATTATCCCAAGACCCACCGCAGATACGCTTAAAATGCTGGGTATTTGCGGATTCGATACAAATTAACGAGCCGGAAACGGCAATTCACAGAATAATTTTTCAGAAAAGAAAGTGAGGAACATCATGGCAAAAGAAGCATTAGGATTGGTTGAAACAAGAGGTCTTACCGCAGCGATCGAAGCAGCGGATGCAATGACCAAGGCAGCAGAGGTAGTACTTGTAGGTACCGAGAAGATCGGTTCGGGACTCGTAACCGTTATGGTTCGCGGAGATGTAGGAGCAGTTAAGGCTTCCGTAGAAACAGGTGCTCAGGCGGCTAGCAGACTTGGCGAACTCGTTGCTTCACACGTAATTCCCCGTCCCCATGCGGATGTGGAGAAGATCCTTCCCGGATTCCCTCAGGGCAAATAATCCATGGCAGGCTCATACGGATTGGTTGAAGTGTCCGGCGTAGTTGCCGCAATAGAATCTCTCGACGCGATGTGCAAAGCAGCAAATGTGAAGCTTCTCACATGGGAGAGAAAACTGGGCGGAAGACTTGTTACGCTTATAGTCGAAGGTGAGGTTTCCGATTGTAAAGCCGCAGTGGAAGCCGCAATCAATATCACCAAGATAAACGGACACATTATGGCGTCTCACGGCGTCATCGCGGCCCCTTCGGACGAAATCAAGAAGATGGTCGCACTCAGCGCAAAAAGGCTTGGAAAAGATCTGTACAAAGAACTTTTTGCGGCAGCAAATTAGCTTTTTCACCGGGCTTGGCAATGGACCGGGAATAAGATAAAAACAAAAACTCATTAATTTATTTATTTTTCAGGAGGAAACAAAATGACACAGGAAGCATTAGGAATGGTTGAAACCAGAGGTCTCACCGCAGCTATCGAAGCAGCAGATACCATGTGCAAGGCTGCAAACGTAATTCTCGTAGGTACCGAAAAGATCGGTTCCGGACTCGTAACCGTTATGGTTCGCGGAGACGTAGGAGCAGTTAAGTCCGCAGTTGAAGCAGGTGCCCAGAACGCATCCAGACTCGGTGAACTCGTTGCTCAGCACGTAATTCCCCGCCCTCATACCGACGTTGAAGGAATTTTACCTAAGATAAAGTAATTGTCGAGCGAATGCTCGACAGGCCGAGTGCCGATTGTCGAGCATTCGCTCGACAGCCTGAGCGGCGCTTGAGCGGATTTCCGCAAGAGAAAGACTTATGGAGATTTCTATGAACGAAACGGGAACTAAAGAAATTGAGACTTTAACCCGAATGATCATATCCTGTTTAAAGGAACGGGAAAGCACCGGCAAGGGCTTTCCCGTACCCGTAGGGGTAAGCAACCGCCATGTTCACCTTACACAGAGTGATGTGGAGGAACTGTTCGGACCGGGCTATAAGCTCACCAAGAAAAAAGATCTTATGGGAGGCCAGTTTGCAGCCGAAGAGTGCGTCACCATCGTGGGCCTTAAACTTCGTGCCATCGAAAACGTACGCGTGCTTGGTCCCGTAAGAAGCAAAACACAGGTAGAAATAAGCCTGACGGACGCGCGTAAACTCGGAATCAACGTACCTGTAAGAGAATCGGGAGACGTCGCAGGTTCCGCACCCATTGCCATCGTAGGTCCCAAGGGCGCTATTTACCGTAAAGAAGGCTGTATTGTTGCAGCAAGGCACATTCACATGTCTCCGAGCGATGCCGCAAAATGCGGTTTAAAGGACGGAGATTATGTAAGAGTGCGCGCACTGAACGAACGCGGCTCCATATTTGAGCACGTTAAGATCCGCGTGGACGAAAGCTTTACCTTAGAGATGCACATCGATACGGACGAAGCAAACGCCTGCGAAATCAAGCAGGGAGACACCGTGGAAATAGTTTAAGCTGTTTTCACTCCCGGAGGATAATCATGATAATCGGCAAAGTTACAGGCAGTGTCGTTTCGACACGAAAGCAGGACAACTTAGTGGGCAATAAGTTCATGATCGTTGAACCTGTAAGCATAATGAACGGAGAAAACAAACAGATAGTGGCTATCGATAACATCGGAGCGGGCATCGGCGAAATGGTGCTGGTTGCCACAGGCAGTGCGGCCAGGATCGGCTGCAACCTGGAATATGCCCCCATTGATGCCGCAATCGTGGGAATCATTGACGACCCGCCTCAGGGCCTTAAGTAAACTTCTCAAAATTCTTCGAAGCATGGCAGTAATTATGGAAATAAGCGAATTAAGCAAAATACTGAGAGAAAACGGAGTGGTCGGTGCCGGCGGCGCCGGTTTTCCCACCTACGGCAAACTTTCCGACAAAGCGGAGATCATCTTGATGAACTGTGCCGAATGTGAACCGCTCTTAAAACTTCACAGACAGTTGCTTTTTCAAAAATGCAGGGAAATCCTTAAGGCTTTCAGCCTTATAAGGGAAACTCTCGGCGCAAAGGAAGGCATCATCGGGATCAAGAAGGGCTACACGCAGACCATTGAAGCTGTAGAAGCCGTATTACCCGAATTTCCGGGCATACGTATCCATAAACTTCCCGGAGCCTACCCCATGGGTGACGAGGTGGTTCTCATCTATGAGGCCACAGGCAGAGTCGTAAGACCCGGAGGACTTCCCATTGAGCAGGGAATTGCGGTATTCAACGTAGAGACTCTTTACAATGTATATCGCGCGGTTTTCGAGCACAAACCCGTAACAAGCAAGGTTGTTTCAATCGTAGGCGAAGTTGAAAATCCGATAACCGTAAGACTTCCCATCGGAACGAGCATTAAAGACGCGGTTAAGGCAGCCGGAAAAGAAACCTGTAAAGACCCCGTTTATCTTGTGGGCGGTCCCATGATGGGTTCCTTTATGCCCGGTACCGCACCCGTTACCAAGACCACCAATGCAATCATAGTTTTGCCGAGGGACCATGTCCTGGTAAGACGCAAGCAGGTGGACTTTAAAACCGCAAAGGCCAGAGCGGCATCTGCATGCTGTCAGTGCATGACCTGTACGGATCTTTGTCCCAGACATAACCTCGGACATCCAATAGAACCGCACCTTTTCATGCGTGCAGTGGCAAATGACGATACAAGGGACATCGCTCCCTTCGTAAACACTGCTTTTTGCAGTTCCTGCGGACTCTGTGAGGGCTTTTCCTGTCCTCAGGGCCTGTCCCCGAGAACCATGATGGCTCAGTACAAGGCAGAACTCAGGAAACAGGGAGTCAAGGCACCCGCGACGGAAGCGGCCCCCGTGAAAGAAGCACGCGAATACAGAAAGGTTCCGGAAGAAAGATTACTTGCCAGACTCGGACTTTCTGAGTACGAAAAAGAAGCTCCTCTCGATAACGAATTAAGGAGCGAGCGCCGTGTGGAAATTAAACTTTCCCAGCATATTGGCGCCAAAGCAATTCCTGTTGTAAAGACGGGAGACAGAGTAAAGACCGGAGATCTGATCGCAAAGGCTGCGGACGGATTAAGCGTTTGCATTCATGCATCGATTGACGGTACAATAAAAGAGATTACGGACAATTATATTGTTACGGAGAAAGAGTGATTATGGCATCCGCTATCGGAATGATTGAATTTAAAACCGTATCGGCAGGTATTACCGCAACGGACCAGATGGTTAAGACCGCAAGTGTCAAACTTCTTGAGTCTGAGACCGTTTGTCCCGGTAAGTATATTTCTCTTATTTCCGGAGAATTAAGCGCCGTAAAGGCAGCCGTGGAAAGAGCACAGGCTGTAAGACCGGAAGAATACATTGACAGTTTCGTCCTCGGTAATCCCGACGAATCCATTTTCCCCGCCATTTACGGAAGCACTCACGTGGAAGATGCAAAGGCGCTGGGGATACTTGAAACCTACGATGCATCCGCGATCATAGTTGCGGCAGATACTGCTGCGAAGACCGCCATCGTAGATCTTATCGAACTTCGGATTGCCAAGGGTATGTGCGGAAAATCCTATATGCTCATTACCGGTGAGGTTGCCGCCTGCGAAGCGGCCATCGAGAAGGCAAAGAACGCGGTGGGAGAGAGCGGAATGTTTCTTGATTCTTCGGTAATTGCAAATCCCGACAGACAGTTGTGGAACAACATTTTATAATATAAGGGGAAGGGTATGCTTGCTGCCGAAAGAAAAAATCTGATTTTGGAAAAACTGCAGGATGAAAAGAAGGTCGTTGTCAACGAATTAAGCGTTCTTTTCGGCGTCTCAGAGGAAACCATCAGACGAGACCTTGATAAGCTTGACAAAGAAGGCTTGGCCATCAAGGGTTACGGCGGTGCTGTTTTAAACGAAAGCAACAGCGTCGACATGCCTTTTTCGATTCGAAAGAAAAGAAACATGGACGGAAAGCGTAAGATTGCCGCAATGATCGCGGGAATCGTCAACGACGGAGACCATGTATTCATAGATCCCAGTACCACGGGCGTTGCCATCGCCTCGGCTCTTAAAGTAAAAAAGAGACTGACCGTGATCACCAATTCCATCGAGGTACTTACCGAGCTTGCGGATGTTTCCGGCTGGGACATCATATCAACCGGCGGTACCATGCGCGAAAACTATCTGGCCCTGGTGGGGGCAAGAGCCACCGACAGTGTCCTTTCCTTTAACGCTGACAAGGCCATTATTTCCTGTAAGGGCCTTGATATGAAAAAGGGACTCACCGACGGAAATGAGCTCTTTTCACAGGTAAAAGCCGCTATGCTCGATTCGTCAAAGACACATATTCTGGCCGTAGACTGCACCAAGTTCGACCAGGTTGCTTTTTCACAGATTTGCGATATTACCCGCATAGATATGGTTGTAACCGACGAAAAACCGTCGGATGAGTGGATAGCATTTTTCAGGGAATCGGGGATTGAGTTGAAATATGCCGAATAAACCTAGCATAATAGCATTCGCAAACAATAAGGGAGGGAGCGGAAAGACTACCGCTGTGGCAAACCTAGCCTATTCTCTTTCCGAAATGGGAAAGAAAGTACTGGCGGTGGATGCCGATATGCAGATGAATCTGACCCTTTCTTTTTTCGATGAAGAAAAAGTCATGGAACTTGCGTCGGGAAAAAATAATATTTATTATGGAATCACCGAGGCAAAGAGTTTAACGGACTGTATCGTGAAGACCAAGTACAAGGGTCTTGACGTGGTTCCTTCTTCGAGCCTTATGAGCATGATGGAATATAATCTTTATTCCGTCAAAAATCGTGAAAGGTGCCTTAAAGATGCCCTTTCGGAGATCGTTTCAAAGGGAGTTTACGACTATATACTGATTGATTCACCCCCTACCCTCGGAAGCTGGGTACTTAACATACTGGTCGCTTCAGACAGCGTGGTCATGCCGGTGGAGGCAAGCCCCTGGGGACTTTTCGGCGTGGCAAACATGTTTGATTTTTTGGAAGATGCCGGGAAATACAACAAGGATCTTAAACTTCTCGGAATTCTCATTACCAAGGTGAACACGAGAAAGAACTATTACAAACAAACGGTTTTCAATCTTCAGAATACTCCAGATGTGCGGGTTTTTGACACGATAATCCGCATAGACAGTGAGGTTGAGTGGGCACAGGACAACAGCATGCCCGTAAGAGCGTACAAAAAGACCGCAAGAAGCGGCCTGGAATATATGGAACTGGCAAAGGAGGTAGACAGATTATGTCGGTAGGAGCAGGATCCATTAAAAGAGCAGCAAAGACCATCGCACAGGAAACGAAGACCGAAGTTAAGAAGCCGGCCGTAAAGGAAGAGGCGCCTAAGAAAGCGGAACCCGCAAAGAAGGCAGAAACTGCGAAGAAAGCAGCACCTGCAAAGAAGGCAGAAACTGCGAAAAAAGCAGCGCCTGCGAAAAAGGCAGCGCCCGTAAAAAAGGCAGCACCGGTGAAGAAGACCGCGGCCAAGAAACCTGTCGCAAAGAAAAGCGGCACCCCCGCCGTAACCGGACAGGTTATCTATACAATAAATGACGAATTGCCCGTTTACCTTCTGTAACGGAGCATCCCGGAGAAAACATGAACAAAGAAAAGTATTATCTTGCCATTGATATCGGAGCTTCCAGCGGAAGACATATTCTCGGAAGCGTCAAAGACGGAAAGATTGAAACCGAAGAGGTTTATCGCTTCAAAAACGGCAACATCACAAAGGACGGAGAACTGGTCTGGGATGTTGACGGGCTTTTTGCAGAAATAAAGGCAGGCATGAAGAAATGTGCCGAACTCGGTAAGATTCCCGAAAGCATGGGAATAGATACCTGGGGCGTTGATTTCGTGCTTCTTGACGAGAACGATAAGAGAATCGGCAATGCCGTTGCCTACAGAGACTCAAGAACCGAAGGCATTGAACCCGAAGTATATAAGATCATTTCGGAGGACACTCTTTACGCAAGAACGGGTATCCAGAGACAGCCCTTTAACACCATATACCAGCTTATGGCCTTAAAGGTAAAGAAACCCGATTACTTAAAGCGTGCCCGGGCCCTTTTGATGATCCCCGATTACTTTAATTTCCTTCTTACCGGGATCAAGGCTCAGGAATATACCAACGCCACCACCGGCCAGCTTGTAAGCCCCAAAACCTTTGACTGGGATTATGAGCTTATCGAAATGCTCGGCTACCCGAAGGAAATATTCCAAAAGATGCAAAAGCCCGGTACCTTCCTCGGAAATCTTTCAAAAGAGGTAAAAGAAGAGGTGGGCTTTGACGTAAGAGTGGTCTTGCCTGCCACCCACGATACTGGTTCAGCCGTAATGGCCGTTCCCACCAACGCGGACAATACCCTCTATATAAGCTCCGGAACCTGGTCCTTAATGGGTACGGAACTTAAGGCCGCAAACTGCTCACCCGCCTCCAAAAAGCAAAACTTCACCAACGAGGGGGGCTTTGACAGGAGATTCAGATATTTAAAGAACATCATGGGCCTTTGGATGATCCAGTCGGTACGTAACGAACTTGCTCCCGACTTATCCTTTGGGGAAATCTGTGACGAAGCATCGAAAAAGACCATAGATTCAACGGTTGATGCCAACGATTCACGGTTTCTTGCTCCCGCGAGCATGGCGGAAGAAGTTAAGAATGCCTGCAAAGAATCGGGTCAGCCCGTTCCCGAGGGTATTTTTGAACTTGCAAGGGTTATTTACCGTTCCCTTGCGGTATGTTATAAAAACACGGTGGAAGAACTCGAGGAGATTTCGGGACAAAAGTACAATACCATCAACGTGGTGGGCGGCGGTGCCAATGCGGATTACCTTAACCGTCTCACCGCACTCATGACGGGAAGAAAAGTATATGCGGGTCCTACGGAAGCAACCGCCATCGGAAACCTTCTGGCCCAGATGCTTGAAGCCGGCGAAGTTAAGAGCTTACAGGATGCGAGAACGCTTGTTTTCGACTCCTTTGAAGTAAAAGAATATTAGGAGGACACAATGACAAATTACGAAGCTGCCAAAGAAAGATATGCCAAATACGGAGTAAATACCGAGGAAGCGATCGAAAAACTCAAAAATATCCCCGTTTCCCTTCATTGCTGGCAGGGAGACGATGTTATCGGTTTTGACCATGACGGCCCCCTCACCGGAGGAATCCAGACCACCGGTAACTATCCCGGAAAAGCAACAACTCCCGAGGAACTCATGCAGGACATCGAAGAGGTGATCAAACTCACCCCCGGAAAGAAGAAATTAAATCTCCATGCCTGCTATGCGATCTTTGAAAAGGGCGAATTTGCAGACAGAGACAAGATCGAGCCCAAGCATTTTGCAAAGTGGGTCGCTTTTGCAAAGAAGCACAACATGGGAATTGACTTTAACCCCACATATTTCTCCCACGACAAGGTTAAGAACGGTCTTACCCTTTCAAGCCCCGACGAAGACATCCGTCACTTCTGGGTTGAGCACGGCAAGGCCTGCATCAGAATTTCCGAGTATTTCGCAAAGGAAACGGGCATTCCCTGTGTAATGAACATCTGGACCGGTGACGGCTTTAAGGATATTCCCGCAGACCGCATGAGCCCCAGACTCCTTTACAAGAAATCCATCGAAGAGATTCTTGAACAGCCCTTTGACAAGAACCTTGTTAAGGTTACGGTAGAATCCAAGGTATTCGGTATCGGTGTTGAATCCTATACTTCCGGAAGCGCAGAGTTTACTTTAAGCTTTGCGGCAAGCCATGACGGTGTGCTTCCTCTTATGGACAACGGACACTATCATCCCACGGAAGTGGTTTCCGATAAGATTCCCGCACTCCTTTGCTTTTTCCCCGAAATCGCACTTCACATCACCCGCCCCGTAAGATGGGACTCGGATCACGTTGTTCTTTTTGACGACGAGACAAAGGAAATGGCCAAGGAGATCGTTCGGAACAACGCTCTTGACAGAGTGTTCATGGCCCTTGACTATTTCGATGCGAGCATCAACCGTATCGGCGCATGGAGCGTAGGCTTCAGAAGCTGGCAGAAGGCCCTTCTCAATGCAATGCTCCTTCCCAACGAAACCTTGAAGAAACTTCAGGATGAAGCCCGCATGTCCGAACTCATGGTATGGCAGGAAGAGTTAAAGACCATGCCTTTCGGCGATGTTTGGGATGAATACTGCAAGCGCTGCGGAGTGGTTTCGGGCCCCGAATGGTTCGACGAAGTCAAGCAGTACGAAAAGGACGTTCTTTCAAAGAGATAAGAGTCCGATAAAGGGAAAGAATTATTGAATCATTTATCGCATGTCTGTTATAATGATACAGGCATGCGATTTTTCTTTGTACGGTGAAACGCGTGTGACATACAGGTGTGAGATCCTGATTGATTTCGGAGATGGAATATGAAATTCAAAGGCCTTAAGAGAAAAGAATATGCCCTTAAGTGGGACGAAGCCTTTCCCGTGGGAAACGGCACCCTTGGGGGACTTGTTTTTGGCAATCCCACAGAGGAACAGATTGTCACAAACCACGAAGAATTATACCTTCCTTTGCCCGAAAACACCGACTCACGCCCTTATAATGGCGCAAAATACCTGGAGGGCATGAGAAAGCTTTTACATGAAGGAAAGTATAAAGAAGCAAGCGAATATTACCTCAAGGGTCTTTCCGAGGACGGCTGTCCTTACGATACCATTGTCTGGACCAACCCCTTTGAAACCGCATCGGTGATACACCTCGATCTTCCGGAAAAAGATTTTGAGGATTATTCATCCCTTCTTGATTTTAAAACAGGGGAATCTTTGGTTTCTTTTAAACAGAAGGGCGAAAGAATCGACAGGCGCTGCTTTGTATCAAGGAGCCGTAATATCCTTGCTCTTGAAATGCGAAAAGACGGTATGCCCTTCGAAGCTGATGTGTATCTTTCATCCGTAGAAGGTATCAATCATATTTCAAAGATCGATTTTTATACCGAAGGAGACTGCATTATATGTGAGTCATGCCACAGTGAAGAAAACTCGGGCTTTGTTTCCGCTTTGAGAGTCATCACCGACGGTCAGACCAAAGAAAAAGCATCGGGATTTGAAGTTTCCAAGGCCAACTATCTTTTGCTTTATTATGCCATCGAACCTTGGAATGAGAGAATGGAAGCGGCAAAGGTAAAGACCCTCCGCATGCTTAACGATATGACGCCCGATTACGACGCTCTCTTTAAAGAGCACGTTGCCATCCATGGCGAACTTTTTAACGAGGTTTCCGTATCTTTCTCGGATTCCGCGGAAGAATTTACCAACGAAGAACTGAAGGCCATGTGCACCCCCGACAGGCTTGCACCGGAGCTTTTGGAGCGTATGGCGGATTTCGGAAGATATCTTGAAATATCTTCCTTCGGAAAGCTTCCGCCAAACCTTCAGGGAGTCTGGAACGGTTCGATAACTCCTCCCTGGAGTTCGGACTACACTTTGGATGAAAACGTCCAGATGATGATGTGGCAGCTTCTGCCGGGAGGCCTTAATGGCTTTCTTATCACCTATTTTGACTGGCTTGAGAGCCTTATCCCCGATTTTGAAGAAAACGCCATGCATTATTACGGCTGCAGGGGAGTGCTTTCCGCCGCACGTTCTTCAAGTGACGGTTATCACAGGCATTTTTCCCTGGAATGGCCCCTTATTTTCTGGACAGCGGGGGCGGGCTGGCTTTCCCGTGAGTACAGGGAATATTATGACTATACGGGAGATGAAAATATCCTTGAAAGGGGCGTTGAATACTGGAAAAAGGTAGTCCTTTTCTACGAGGATTTCATGCAGCTTAACAAAAACGGCAGGTATGAGTTCGCACCTTCCTACTCTCCCGAAAACACGCCCCTGGGTAACGATTCCCCCACGGCCGTCGATTCCACCATGGATGTGGCAGTGGCAAAAGAAGTATATTCAAATCTTATTTTTGCCTGCAAGACTCTGGGCATTGAGAAAGAAAACCTTTTAAAATGGGAAAAAGAAAAGGCTCTTTTGCCCGATTACGAAATAAACGAAGACGGTGCCCTTAAAGAGTGGCTCCCGAAGGACTTAAAGGATGATTATCACCATCGCCATTCGTCCCACCTTTACCCCGTATTTCCGGGTACGGAGGCGCTTGCCGACGGAAACGAAAGCCTCTTTGAAGCCTGCCACAGCGCCGCACGTTTCAGACTCATAGACGGCGTTGATGCCATTTCCGGCTGGGGACTTGCCCACCTTGCAAACATTTCCGCGAGACTCCGTGATGCAAGTCTTTGGTACAGAGCCCTTAACAGACTCGTTCAGGTATTTACCCTGAGTAACCTGTTTACGGGCCATAACCCGGGAAGGCTTTTCCAGATGGACGCAAACCTGGGGCTTACCGCGGCAGTGTATGAGATGGTTGCTTTTTCCGACGGAGAGAAGCTTGAACTTTTGCCCGTAAACTGTAAAGAATTATCGAACATCACGGTGAAGGGTTTAAGAGCCAAGGGAAGGATCCTCATAAAGGAATTTGAAAAGAGTTCGGGCCTTATCAACGTAACTCTTGAAAACCACGGTAAAAACGATATTACCGTAGTGGCTCCCGCAGGTTTTCTTTTTGACAAAAAGCAGGAAAAGGTCACCCTTTTTGCGGGGGAAACCCAAAAACTTTCGGCGTATTCCGTATAAATATTTCGCTTTTAATAAGCCGATTTTGTGATATAATATATCGATACCAAAGGGATGTTTGTGACGATGGAAGATAATTCAGCTCAAATGTCGCCTAAGCGTAAACGTCGGATAAGACGTATCAGAAAGTTTATCTTTATCGGATTTCCGATAATTTTCATATCCGAACTGGCACTTTGCATTTTCCTTATAGCACGATTGAACGTGCTGCACCGCAATTTAAACCGTGCAAAGGACGAGATCAATGCATATCTTGAAATGCAAAGCGAATGGGATTTTAAGGAAAGCATCAGAGCAGGGGCAGAGGAGAATATCCTTCCCGCGTCCCCGGTGCCCGTTACCGATAATCCCTCGGAAAACAAGGCGGATTCAAAAAAAGAATCCCAACAGGTATTGAATCCTGAGGAAGTGAAGAACCTGACTCTTTCAAACGAAGAGCTCTATGACGGATACAGGAAAGTATATCTTACCTTTGACGACGGTCCCAGTGCCAACACCACCGCGATTCTTGATATACTCAAACGATACGATGTTAAAGCAACTTTCTTTGTGATAAGACGCGAAGGCAGAAATAACGAAAAAATATACCGCAGGATAGTCGATGAGGGACATACCCTGGGAATGCATTCAAATACCCATGAGTATTCCGTATGCTATGCTTCGGAGGAGGCATTTAAGAACGACACGTTGACTCTGCGAGACTTTCTTTATCTGGTTACGGGAGTCGAGTCCAATGTATACAGGTTTCCCGGTGGAAGCTCCAACAGAGTCAGTCCCGTGGATGTGAAGCTTTTTGCGAATATTCTTCATGAATCGGGGATCGAATATTACGACTGGAACGTTTCTGCGGGAGATGCGGTTTATCCGCTGCCGGATGCGGACACGATCTATAGAAACGTAGTAAACGGGATCATGAACTATGACGAATCAATTGTCCTGCTCCATGACCTTCCCAGCAAGAAATCCACGCTGGAAGCCTTACCGAGGATAATAGAATTTATCAAGAGTCTTGATAATACGGTGATCTTACCCATCACGGACTCCACGGTTCCCATACAGCATTTAATTGTCAATGACAACAAATAATATAAACGGAGGAATTTAAAATGGGCTTTTTTTCAGATTTAAAGGAGGACATCTCCCAGGCAGTGGGCGAGGTGGCACCGGAAGAGGAAACAAAAGGAACTTCCGCGAAAGATAACAAAGAGGATATCGACTTAAACGCACTTCTTGACAACATCGATGAGGACAGCGCGAACGATAAGTCAAAGTCATCTGACAATAATAAGAAGAGCGGCTCCGCCATCACGGACGAAACCGCAGTTATCACCGCAGGAATGAACGTTCACGGCGATATCACTTCTTCAGGTTCCCTTGAGCTTTTGGGCTCCGTAAAGGGAAACATAAACGTAAACGGAAAACTTAATGTTCTCGGTCAGATCGAAGGCGATTCCAAGGCTGACGAAATCTATTGTGAGAACGCCAACATCACCGGTGAAGTAAACAGCGCAGGAACCGTTAAGATCGGACAGAGCTCCGTGATCATCGGTAACATCTTTGCCACCAGCGCAGTTATCGCAGGCGCCGTAAAGGGTGACATCGATGTAAAGGGGCCCGTTGTTCTTGATGCTTCAGCCATTGTTATGGGCAACATCAAATCCAAGTCCGTTCAGATCAACAACGGTGCCGTCATCGAAGGTGTATGCTCGCAGTGCTATGCGGACGTAAGCCCTACATCCTTCTTCGACGAATTCAAGAAAATCAAAAAGTAAGGTGGACATATGCGAATTTTACTGAAATTAAGCGGCGAGGCTCTTGCGGGCCCCAAGAAAACCGGCTTTGATGAGGATACTGTCAGAGGAGTCGCTCTTCAGGTCAAGCAGATAGCCGCAGACAATCAGGTTGAAATAGTTATCGGCGGAGGCAACTTCTGGAGAGGACGTACCAGCGAGAACATCGACAGAGTCAAGGCCGACCAGATCGGAATGCTTGCCACCGTTATGAACTGCATCTACGTTTCCGAGATCTTCAGGAGCGTGGGTCTTGATACGGAGATTATGACTCCCTTCATGTGCTCGTCCTTTACCAAGCTCTTCAGCAAGGACGCCGCAGTGAAGGCACTTAAAAAGGGTAAGGTCGTTTTCTTTGCCGGCGGAACCGGACACCCCTATTTCTCAACGGATATGGGAACGGTTTTAAGAGCCATCGAAACGGAAGCGGATACCGTGCTTTTGGCAAAATCCATTGACGGTGTTTACGACGACGATCCCGCAGTCAATAAAAATGCGAAGAAATACGACGAGATTTCCCTTGCCGAAGTGGTCAAGAAAGGTCTTAAGGTGGTTGATACCACGGCAAGTGCACTTGCTCTTGAAAACAAGATGCCTTTCATGGTATTTGACTTAAACGAAGAAAACAGCATTGTCAATGCTCTTACGGGCAAATTCAACGGAACGAGAGTAACGGTTTAAGCGTTACCGGTACAAAGGAGAGGTATTCCATATGGATCAAAGAGTAGAAGCATATCAGAGCAAGATGCAAAAAGCATACGACTTTATGATGTCGGAGCTTGCAACAATAAGAGCGGGCCGCGCAAATCCTCACGTCCTTGACAAGGTCAGAGTTGATTACTACGGCACACCCACTCCCATTCAGCAGGTTGGTAACATTTCAATCCCCGAGCCAAGGATCATCCAGATCGCACCCTGGGAAAAGAGCCTGATCAAAGAGATCGAGAAAGCCATCATGGCATCCGATGTGGGAATCACACCTTCAAACGACGGCGTGGTGATCCGTCTCGTTTTCCCCGAACTTACCGAGGAACGCCGTAAGGACCTGGTTAAGGAAGTAAAGAAGAAAGGCGAGGACTGCAAGGTCGCTGTCAGAAATATCCGCCGCGACGGTAACGACGCCTTCAAGAAGCTTTCCAAGACCGAGATTTCCGAAGACGAGATCAAGAAGCTTGAAGAGGAACTTCAAAAGGCTACCGACAAGTTCATCAAAGACGTTGATGCTGCGGTAGAAGAGAAGTCTCAGGATATCATGAAGGTATAACTTACGCCTGAAGTAAGCTATTAGGGCAGGACAGACAAATGTCAATGTCCTGCCTTTTAAATTGTTTATGGAGATTTAATTATGTCTGTACCCGAACATGTTGCTATAATAATGGATGGAAACGGAAGATGGGCCAAAGCAAAGGGCATGCCGCGAAACTACGGTCATGTTCAGGGAGCCAAGACCGTTGAGGATATGTGTGAGATCGCCTGGAACATGGGCATAAAGTACTTAACGGTCTATGCTTTTTCCACCGAAAACTGGTCTCGCCCCAAGGATGAAGTAAATGCGCTTATGAAGCTTCTCCGCAATTACATGAAGAACTGTATCAAGCGTGCAAGCGCAAACAACATGCGCGTCAGGGTCATCGGGGATAAGACCGGTCTTGATGAAGATATCCGCAAAAGCATTGCGGATCTTGAAGAAGCGACAAAAGGGTACACGGGGTTAAATTTTACCATTGCCATCAATTACGGAGGAAGGGATGAGATCACCCGTGCCGTAAGGAGCCTGGCAAAGGATGTTGAAAACGGTACACTGAAGCCTGAGGATATCACGGATAAGATGATTTCCGAGAGGCTTGATACGGGGGACCTTCCCGACCCGGACCTTCTGATCCGGACCTGTGGGGAATTAAGAGTTTCCAATTTCCTTCTTTGGCAGATTTCCTATTCCGAAATATATGTCACCGATGTAGCATGGCCCGACTTTAATGAGGCTGAGCTTAAGAAGGCCTGCGACGCTTACGAAGGCAGGACCCGTAAGTTCGGTAATGTGGCGCAATAATCATTCTTCGGAGGTTTTTATGTTTATAACGAGACTCTTAAGCGGAATAGTGCTTTTGGCTCTTTCACTTTTCTTTGTGATCGAGGGCGGTATATGGTTAAACGCCTTTACTTTCGTGCTTTCGATCTTAGCTTTCTACGAGATGATGAAGGCATTGGGACACGAGAAAAAGAGCGGCTTTTTATGGTGCGGTTTTATAGGGACCATCGCTTATTACGCCGTTCTTTGTCTGGCTGAAGAAAGCAGCAGACTCATGCTCGTAATGATCGCCTGCTTTACAATCATTGTTTTCCTCACCGTTTATGTCGTAAGATTCCCGAAATACAATGTAAGTGACACCATGAGTGCTGTCTTTTCCTTTGTTTACGCTCCCGTGATGCTTTCCTTCCTGCCCCTGACCCGAGCGCTTCCCGAAGGAAAGTACATTGTGTGGATGATATATATAAGCGCCTGGGGTTATGATACCTGCGCATACTGTGTGGGAACCCTGACCGCCAAAACTATTGGAAATCACAAGGCTTTCCCGAAGTTAAGCCCTAAAAAGTCAATTGAAGGTATCATTGGCGGTATCATCGGAGCCGCAGTTCTCGGATGGCTTTACGGTCATTTTGTGGCAGAACCCTATTCGGGACTTGAAAGCGTTTCATGGATACTTGCGTGTATCTCCGCCATCGGAGCCGCCATCGCCCAGGTGGGAGACTTGGCCGCTTCCGCTGTCAAAAGAGATACGAATATCAAGGATTACGGAAAGATCATCCCCGGACACGGCGGGATCCTTGACAGATTTGACAGCATGATTTTTACCGCGCCGATAATTTTCTTCCTTGCGGAAATCTTTCTTTTTGCCGTGAAAGGATAGTTGTATGGAAAGCAGTTTGAAAGGTCTTACGATACTCGGTTCCACGGGTTCCATAGGCACACAGACCCTTGAGATAATCAGGATGCAGGGGGGATACAAGATTCGTGCCCTTGCCGCCGACAAAAACGTTACTTTGATGGAAAAGCAGGTAAGAGAATTCCTGCCGGACCTTGTCGTAATGTATGATGAGAAGGCTGCAGTCGATTTAAAGGCCCGTATTTCGGACCTTCCCGTAAAGGTTCTGACCGGAATGGAGGGACTGATTGAAGCTTCCGCGTACGAAAAAACGGATGTGGTGGTTACGGCCCTTGTGGGAATGATCGGAATACGCCCCACGGTAGCCGCAATCAACGCGGGTAAGACCATTGCCCTTGCCAACAAAGAAACTCTTGTTACCGCGGGACATATCATCATGCCCCTTGCCAAAGAGAAGAATGTTCCCATTCTTCCCGTAGATTCGGAGCACAGCGCCATTTTCCAGTCTTTGAACGGTGAGAACCGTACAGAGGCTTCCAAGATCCTGCTTACGGCTTCCGGCGGTCCCTTCAGAGGCATGTCTGCGGAGGAATTAAAGCTTGTGACTCTTGAAAAAGCCCTTAAGCATCCCAACTGGAGCATGGGCAAAAAGGTGACCATCGATTCTGCTACCCTTGTAAACAAGGGACTTGAAGTTATCGAAGCCAAGTGGCTTTTTAACATGGATGCAAAGGATATTCAAGTGCTTATTCATCCCGAGAGTATCGTTCATTCCATGGTTGAATACAGAGACGGAGCCATCATCGCGGAGCTTGGTGTTCCCGATATGAAGCTTCCCATTCAGTATGCTTTGTTTTATCCCGAAAGAAAGCCCATGTTCAATAACCGCGTGGATTTCTTTAAGTTGAGAGCCCTTACCTTCTATGAGCCCGATATCAACGTGTTTAAGGGCCTTAAATTTGCCTATGAGGCTATTGCAAAGGGTGGCAGTGCCCCTACGGTTTTCAACGCCGCAAACGAGGTTGCTGTTGCAAAATTCCTGGAAGAAAAGATTCCCTTTATGGGAATTTACGAATATATACAGGCGGCCATGTCCGAGATTAAGACAATCGACAATCCCGGAATCGACGAAATTCTCGAAACCGAGCGGGTTACGAGAGAATTCCTTGCCGCACGCTACAAATAGACATCGGAGTTTTTTATGGCAGTTTCAATCATCTGGTTTATCCTGATTTTATCGATAGTTGTGGTAGCCCATGAATTGGGGCACTTTCTTATCGCAAGAGCAAACAATATTCATGTAGTTGAATTCTCCATCGGCATGGGACCCCGCATTTTTTCTTTCACAAAGGGCGACACCAGATATTCCCTTAAGGTTCTTCCCCTCGGCGGCTCCTGCGCCTTCGAAGGAGAGGACGGAAAGGTTACCGAAGACAGGCCCTTTAAGGGAATAGCTTTTCCTCAGGCAAAGGTCTGGTCAAGAATTGCCACGGTTTTTGCGGGTCCCTTCTTTAATTTCGTGCTTGCGTTCATTTTTGCCATGATCATAGTGGGATATTGCGGAACCGATATTCCCGTTATCCAGGGCCTTACCGAGGGTCGTCCCGCCATCGATTCGGGACTTCAGGTCGGCGACGTGATAACCCGGATAAACGGCGAGCACATCAATGTCTGGCGGGATATCACCCTTATTTCCTACTTAAATACCGGAGAACCCCTGACCATTACTTACAAGAGGGGTACCGAGAAGGGCACAGTTACCTTCACTCCCGAATTCAGCGAGGAAGAGAACCGCTATTTTATCGGTATTGAAGGCGGTACCACCTTCGTGGATGCAAAGGGTTTAAACATTTTTAAATACAGCTGGTATGAGCTTGCATTCAATTTCAAGAATACCTTAAAGAGCCTAAAGCAGCTGATCATCGGAAAACTTTCTCCTTCGAACCTGGCAGGCCCCGTGGGAATAGCCCAGGTGGTGGACGAAAACTACGATGCCGCAAAACAATACGGAATCATGAGCGTACTCCTTACCATGATGAACATTGCGATGCTGTTAAGCGTCAACCTGGGAGTAATAAACCTGCTTCCACTGCCCGCACTTGACGGCGGAAGACTGGTATTTCTGATCGTTGAGATCTTCAGAGGCAAGCCCGTTCCTCCCGAAAAAGAAGGAGTGGTGCATTTTATCGGAATCATTCTTTTCTTTTTGCTCGCAATATTTGTACTGTTCAATGATGTTTCGAGGATCATAGGAAGATAAAATATGAGTTACAGAGACAATACAAAGGAAATACATATAGGCAACAGGGTTATCGGACACGGTAACCCTGTTTTAATCCAGTCAATGACCAATACCCGCACGGAAGACGTTAAGGCTACCGTTGAGCAGATCCACAGACTCACCGAGGCAGGGTGCGAGATCGTCAGGAGCACGGTTCCCACCATGGAAGCCGCCAAGGCAATTCGGGAGATTAAAAAAGAAATATCCATCCCTTTGGTGGCTGATATCCATTTTGATTACAAAATGGCCGTTGCCGCCATCGAAAACGGTGCAGACAAGGTTCGCATCAATCCCGGAAACATCGGAAGCGACCAACGGTTAAAGGCTGTTGTGGACGCGGCAAGAGACAGAAACATTCCCATTCGTGTCGGAGTGAATTCGGGTTCCGTAGAAGCCCGTATCCTTGAAAAATACGGAAGAGTCACAGCAGAGGGCCTTTGCGAAAGCGCTCTTGACAATGTTAAGCGCATAGAAGACATGGGCTATGACAATCTGGTCATCAGTATCAAGTCCACAAATGTCATGCTTTGTGTGGAAGCCCATAAACAGCTTGCAAAGCTTACAAATTACCCTCTTCACGTGGGCATAACCGAATCGGGTACCGATTTTTCGGGAAATATCAAATCGGGAATCGGTCTCGGTCTGATTCTTAACGAGGGAATCGGGGACACTGTAAGGGTTTCGCTTACGGGAGACCCCGTGGACGAGATCCGCTCCGCCAAAATAATCTTAAGAACTCTCGGCTTAAGAAAGGGCGGTATTGAAGTCATTTCCTGCCCTACCTGCGGTCGTACGAAAATAGATCTTATAGGCATCGCCAAAAAGGTTGAAGCCATTGTCGGAAAGTACCCCTACGATATGAAACTTGCGGTTATGGGCTGTGCGGTCAACGGCCCCGGAGAAGCAAGGGAAGCCGACCTCGGTATTGCGGGCGGTGACGGCGAAGGCCTTATTTTCAAACACGGCACCGTAGTAAGAAAGGTGCCCGAGGACAAGCTTTTTGATGCCCTCAGAGAAGAACTCGACAACTGGAAGGAAGATTGATGGACAAACTTTTTTTTGAGGCTTTCAAAAGCCTGAATCTCAAAAAAAGTCTGAGCGAGCTTTTTGAAGATGTCCTTATTTCAAAGATTTCCGCCACCAACAGGCGGGATCTTGTGAGGATATACATCAAAAGCTCTCATTTGATTCCGAAAAAAGATATTTTTCACGTCGAGAATGAAATCAAGAAGCAAATATTCCCCGACAACATGATAGAAGTTCACATCATCGAGGAATACAGCCTTTCGGATACATATACGCCCAAAACTTTTCTGGACGAATACCTTGAAAGCATGTATGCGGAGCTTGCGGAAAACAACAGGGTGCTGGAAAGTACCTTTAAAAAGCTCGAATTCACGGAAATCGACAGGAATACTCTCGGAGTATCACTCCCGGACGTAGCAATCTTCAAACAAAGAGAAAAAGAAATACTGGAATACCTTAACAAGGTCTTAAACGAGCGCTGCAAGTTAAACGCTTCTTTTTCGGTGTCCTTCCATGATTCTCCCTTCGCGGACAGAGACGAGTGGGATGAATACCGCATCAGCCGTATGGTAAAAGAAAGGGTCGGAAATGTCGCTAAATCCGAAGGAGAAGAGGGGCTTCCCATTCCGGAAGAGGGTGCGGCGGTTTCAGGCGAACCTTCGAAGGCTATAGAAGAAGCACCTGTGAAGGAAGCACCCAAAAAGGAAGAGCCGAAGAAACAGAGCGGTTCTTTTTCCGACAGCAAGAAATCGGAATTCGGAAAATCCTTCAGAAAGGGTGGCTTTGCGCCCAGGCAAAGTTTTGAAAAGAGCGACAACCCCGATGTTATATGGGGTCGTGAAATTTCTCCCGATGAGGAATTCACCGCCATCGAAGATATCGTTGGTGAGATCGGCTATGTGGTCATTCGCGGTAAGGTCATCGCAAACGACAGGCGGGATATCAGAAACGAGAAAAGCATTCTTTTTGTCAGTGTGACCGATTTTACCGATACCATAAGACTTAAGATGTTTGTTAAGACCGAGGAAGCCGACGAACTGCTTTCAAAACTTTCTCCCGGCAATTTCATAAAGGTCTGGGGCATGCCCGCCTATGATACCTACGATCACGAGCTTTGCATCAATTCTCCCACGGGTATCATGGTTTCAAAGGATTTCAGGGAAAAGCGACTGGATACCGCTCCCGAAAAGCGTGTCGAGCTTCACTGTCATACCAAGATGAGCGATATGGACGGTGTCAGCGAGGTTTCGGATATCGTAAGCCGTGCTTATTCCTGGGGTCACAGAGCCATTGCCATTACCGACCACGGTGTGGTTCAGTCCTTCCCGGATGCCAACCATACCTGGGAAAAATTCTGGAAAAAAGAAAAAGCAAAGAAAGAAGAAGCGGGAGAGACTCCCGACAAACAGAAATTCTTTAAGGTCATTTACGGCGTGGAAGGTTATCTTGTGGACGACCTTTCCCAGACCGTAACCGATTCAAAAAATCAAAGCATAGACGATGTCTATGTGGTCTTCGATATCGAAACCACGGGATTTTCGTCGGTCAAAAACAAGATAATAGAGATCGGTGCCGTCAAAGTGGTAAACGGAGAAATAACCGATTCTTTTTCCGAGTTTGTAAACCCGGAGGTTCCGATCCCCTACAGGATCACCAAACTTACGTCCATCACCGATAATCAGGTTAAGGGTGCTCCCACCATAGAAGTCATTCTTCCCGCATTCATGAAATTCTGCGAGGGGGCTGTTCTCGTTGCCCATAATGCGGGCTTTGATACCTCCTTCATCAAGGAAAACTGCAGGAGACTGGGACTGCCCTACGACTTTACGGTGGTTGATACGGTAGGGCTTTCGAGAGCCCTTCTTCCCAAACTTAGCCGATATAAGCTGGATGTTGTGGCGAAGGAACTGAATGTTTCCCTTGAAAACCACCACAGAGCCGTGGATGACGCCACAGCCACCGGCGAGATATTCGTTAAACTGTTGAAAAAGTGCAGGGCGGAAGGCCTTGAAAATCTTGATGCCATCAACGATTTTGCCCGGGTTTCTCCCGAGACCGTCAAGAAGCTTCCGACCTATCACATCATTCTTCTTGCAAAGAACAACACAGGAAGGATAAATCTCTATACGCTCATATCAAAGTCCCATCTTGAGTATTTCGCAAGATTCCCGCGAATTCCCAAGAGCGAGATCATGAAGCACCGGGAAGGCCTTATCATAGGCAGCGCCTGTGAGGCGGGGGAGCTTTATCGTGCCATAGTCGATGAAAGAAGCGAAGAGACCATCGGAAGAATCGTGGATTTTTACGATTATCTTGAGATCCAGCCCAGAGGCAACAACGCCTTCATGATAAATGATGAGAAGTTTGAAAACATAAACTCCGAAGAGGATGTGCTTGATATAAACAGAGAGATAGTGCGCCTCGGAGAGATCTACAATAAACCCGTCTGCGCCACCTGTGACGTGCACTTTCTTGATCCCGAGGACGAGATCTACAGAAGAATAATCATGAAGGGGCAGGGCTTTGACGATGCCGACAATCAGGCGCCCCTGTACCTTCATACCACCGACGAGATGCTGGAAGAATTCGGGTATCTCGGGCGAGACAAGGCCTACGAGGTTGTTGTTACCAACACAAACGCCATAGCCGACAAGATCGAGTCCATGTCTCCCGTGCGCCCGGACAAGTGCCCGCCGGTCATTGAAAACAGCGACGGACTCTTAACCGAGATCTGCTACAACAAAGCACACGAAATGTACGGTCCGGACCTTCCCGAGATAGTAAAGGAACGTCTGGAACGGGAACTGCATTCCATCATTACCAACGGATTTGCGGTCATGTATATCATTGCCCAAAAACTGGTGTGGAAATCCGTGGAGGACGGCTATCTGGTAGGATCCAGAGGTTCCGTGGGTTCATCCTTCGTGGCCACCATGGCGGGGATCACCGAGGTAAATCCGCTTGTTCCTCACTATTATTGCCCGTCCTGCCATTTTTACGATTTCGATTCGGACGAAGTCAAAGCATACCGGGGCAAGGCCGGAGTTGACATGCCCGACAGGATGTGTCCCGTCTGCGGCACCAAACTCAATAAAGACGGCTTCGATATTCCTTTTGAAACCTTCCTTGGATTTAAGGGAGACAAAGAACCGGATATTGACTTAAACTTTTCCGGCGAATATCAGTCCAAAGCCCACAAATACACCGAAGTTATCTTCGGTGCGGGCCAGACCTTCCGCGCGGGAACCATTGCGACCCTTGCGGATAAGACCGCATACGGTTACGTAAAGAAATATTACGAGGAAAAGGGGATCTCCAAGCGAAGCTGTGAGATAGACAGAATAGTACAGGGCTGTGTGGGCGTCAGAAGAAGCACGGGTCAGCATCCGGGCGGTATTATCGTGCTTCCCGTGGGAGAGGACATAAATTCCTTTACTCCCGTACAGCATCCCGCCAACGATACCACCACGGATATAGTAACCACTCACTTTGATTATCACTCCATAGACCATAACCTGTTAAAACTCGATATACTCGGACACGATGATCCCACCATGATCCGTATGCTTCAGGATTTAACGGGAATAGACCCGCTGACGATTCCCCTGGATGACCCTAAGGTCATGTCGCTGTTTGAATCGACGGAAGCTCTCGGGGTAACCCCTGCCGATATCGGAGGCTGCGAACTTGGGTGCCTGGGCGTGCCGGAATTCGGTACCGACTTTTCCATGGGCATGGTGCAGGAAGCAAAACCCACCTGCTTTTCGGATCTTATAAGAATAGCCGGCCTTTCCCACGGTACCGACGTATGGCTTAACAACGCCCAGGACCTTATCAAGAGCGGTGTAGCCACCATTTCCACAGCCATCTGCACCCGTGACGATATCATGACCTATCTTATCGGCAAGGGCGTGGAATCGGAAAAATCCTTTAAGATCATGGAAATGGTCAGAAAGGGTAAGGTTGCCGCAGGTGCCTGCGACAAGTGGCCCGAGTGGAAGGAAGACATGCTGGCTCACGATGTTCCCGACTGGTATATTGATTCCTGCGAGAAGATAAAATACATGTTTCCCAGAGCCCACGCGGCGGCTTATGTTATGATGGCCTGGCGTATCGCCTACTGCAAGGTTTATTATCCCGCGGCCTATTATGCGGCATTCTTCAGCATCCGCGCCAAGGCCTTTAACTATAAGACCATGTGCTTTGGCAGGGACAGACTGGAAGAGGAGCTTAAGCGCGTTCAGAACCTGGAAAATCCCACACCCAAGGATGAAGCAAGTGTGCGCGATTTAAGGATCGTACAGGAGATGTATGCCCGCGGCCTTGATTTCGTGCCCATAGATCTCTTTAAGGCTCAGTCCCGTCTTTTCTCGGTAGTTGACGAAAAACACATTATGCCTTCTTTCAGCAGCATAGACGGTCTCGGCGAATCGGCGGCAGACTCCATCGTTGAAGCCGCAAAGGACGGTCCCTTCCTGTCCCGTGATGACTTTAAGACCAGGGCCAAAGTTTCCCAGACCATCACGGACGATCTGGCGGAAATGGGTATTCTCGGAGACATTCCGATCTCAAACCAGATAAGTATTTTTGATTTCATTCCGGTATAATTACATAATGTACGCACATCGGATGCTTTCGCAACAGTCGCAGGGCATCCGATTTTTTTATAAAGTTTAGAAAATGTTCATTTGACTTTGCTTAGCCACCCTGTTTAAAATTCTCACAAAACCACGATTCCGGAGAAAGAAAATGTTACAGTTAAAAGACATTTCAAAACAGTACAAAACAGGCGAACTTATCCAAAAGGCCCTTGACGGAGTGAGCATTTCCCTGCGTGACTGTGAGTTTGTTTCCATTCTTGGTCCCAGCGGAAGCGGAAAGACCACGCTTTTAAACATAATAGGCGGACTGGACAGGTACGATGACGGTGATCTTTGCATCAACGGAAGGTCCACCAAGGAATACGGGGACAGAGACTGGGACACCTACAGAAATCACTCAATCGGTTTTGTATTCCAAAGTTACAACCTTATTCCTCATCAGTCGATCCTTTCAAACGTTGAGCTTGCACTTACCATCGCAGGTGTGTCCCGCGGCGAAAGAAAGAGACGCGCCAAGGAGGCACTTGCCGAGGTGGGTCTTGCAGGTCAGGAACATAAAAGACCCAATCAGATGTCGGGAGGTCAGATGCAGAGAGTTGCCATTGCACGTGCGCTTGTCAACAATCCCGACATTCTTCTTGCGGACGAGCCTACGGGTGCCCTTGATACCGAAACTTCGGTACAGGTAATGGAACTTTTGAGTAAAGTTGCGAAAAAGCGCCTGGTTGTCATGGTCACGCACAATCCCGAGCTTGCGGAAGCTTATTCTACCAGGATCGTAAAGCTTCGCGACGGAAAGATCACCGACGATTCCATGCCCTTTGATCCCGAAGAGATGGTTGCCGACACGGGCAAAAAAGAAAAGAAGGCTAAAATGTCCTTCTTAACTTCCCTTGCTTTGAGCGCCCAGAACCTTAGGACCAAGAAAGGAAGAACGATCCTTACGGCTTTTGCGGGATCCATCGGTATTATCGGAATAGCTCTCATCCTTGCCCTTTCTTCGGGCGTTAACCGATATATCGCAGACATACAGAAGGATACCATGACCTCGTATCCCATAACCATAAGCGCCAAGACTCTGGACCTTTCTGCCCTCATGGGCAAAAACTACGTGCAGGAGAGGCGAAACGAAATGAACGCGGATGTCTCACACGACAGGGTATTCGCCGATTTTCGCGCCCTTGAAGCCACGAATGTCATGAAGTCAAGCATCACGGAAAACGATCTTACCGCCTTCAAAAAGTACATTGACGATCCTGACAGCGAGATCAGACAGTACATCGGCGAAAACGGTGTCGTTTATACTTACGATGTTGAATTTGAAGTATTTACCGAAGATCCCCTCGGCAATATCATAAACACCAATGCGGACGTGGATGAGATATCGGAAGACGGTTCCTCCTCCCGCTTTAAAAACATGATGAATGCCAATATGAGCGGGATGTCGTTAATGTTTTCAAACCGCGGGAATTCCGGTGCGGATAACTTCTCTGAACTTACCGTGGGAAACAACGGCAATGCCGTAAGCCGCGTAGTTACCGACAATTATGAACTTGCTTACGGAAGATGGCCCGAGAAATACGATGAACTGGTGCTTTTCCTAAACAACAGAAATGCCCTTTCGGCGGAAAGCCTTTATCAGCTGGGTTTTCTTTCAGCAGAAGATTATAAAAAAGCCGAGAAAGCGATACAGTCGGGAGAAAAGGCAGATGAAACAAGCTTTGACTATTCGACGGTGGCAGGAAAGAACTACAAACTTGTCCCTGCCTGTGAACGCTATGTAAAACAGGATGACGGAACCTTCAGGGTGTACGGAGATACAGCACAGGAGCTTGAAAATCTCCTGAAAAATGCCATTGATTTAAAGATCGTCGGTGTTGCATATCCCGTGGCAAAATCCACGAATCTTTCCGTATCCACCGTGATCGGCTACACTTCCTTACTCAGGGATCATGTGATAAAGCTCACAAACGAAAGCCCCGTTGTTTTGGCCCAGGAGGCGGATCCGGAGTTTAACGTCCTTACCGGAATGCGATTTTCGGGTTCTACCGAAGAAGAAAAGGTTGAGGATGCCAAGAAGTATGTCAGTGCCCTCGGTGTAACCGAAAAAGCTAGACTGTTTTCGATGATCATGTATTATTCATCGGAAAATGCCGCTTCGATGAATGCGGGCGAAATGCCCGATGCCACAGGAATGCCTGATGTAGCAGGAGTGCCCGATGTTACAGGAATGCCGGGTGTCGGTGATATGTCGGGAATGTCCGGTATGTCAGGAATGTCCGGTATGGCGGGAATGAACGGTATGGCCGGCACCGCACCCGACGAAAGCATGCTTTCGATGCTTCTTGATAAGTGGCTCGAAGAGACTCCCGACACGGAGATACTCCTATATTTATACGACAGTTACGTTGCGGGTTCATCCTACTCCGACAACATGGAAAGCTTCGGAAAGGTGAGCTACGATGCGCCTTCATCCATCAGCATATACACGGACAGCTTTGAGGATAAGGACCTGGTTGCGGATTCCATAGCTCATTATAATGAAAATGTGGAAGAGTCCAAGCAGATCACCTATACGGATTATGTGGCATTGATCACCAGTTCCATCACGAACATCGTGGATGTGATATCATACGTGCTTATTGCCTTCGTATCGGTTTCTCTGGTGGTTTCCTGTATCATGATCGGGATAATAACTCACATATCCGTGCTTGAGCGTACCAAGGAAATAGGTATCTTAAGGGCCCTTGGTGCTTCCAAGAGAAACATTTCACAGGTATTTAACGCAGAGACCGTTATCATCGGCTTTTGCGCAGGCGTTTTGGGCGTCGGCATATCCATGCTCCTTACGATTCCCATCAATGCGATACTGAGAAGCCTTACAGGCTCTGAAAATGTCGATGCATCCCTTCCCGTGCACTACGGACTGATCCTCATCGCCATCAGCGTGGTGATCACCGTGATCGGAGGACTTATCCCCGCAAGAAAGGCTGCCAAGAAGGAACCCGTAACGGCTCTTCGCACAGAATAAGCAGATAAAAAAACGTCAAAAAAGTACTTGCTTTTTTCCCTGCTATCATATACAATCAATCAAGTCAGGTCACGAAAGCGACCTGCATGGCTGATTGGTCAAGCGGTTAAGNNAAGACGCCGCCCTCTCACGGCGGAAACAGGGGTTCGATTCCCCTATCAGCTGCTGGAACCCTTGAAAAAGGGTTCCTTTTTTCTTTTTGGTCAGAGGTTCTGCTCTGATGTATTTTCCCACATAAAAGACAATTTATTCAACCATACCAATGCACGCTTGACGTGTACACATGAAACAGGTATACTATGATTAGAAGTATTAAAGACAAAGAAACACAGAAGATTTATATCCAACAGTATTCTCATTTTATGCCAAGGGACATACAGCATATTGCATTGAGAAAACTGATTTTAATGGATAATGCTTCATGTTTGCAGGATTTAATGGTTCCGCCGGGTAATCGACTGGAAAAATTGCATGGGGACAGAGAGGGGCAATACAGTATAAGGATTAATGATCAATACCGGATATGTTTTTGTGTGAAAGACAATGATTTCTATGATGTTGAGATTACGGATTATCATTAATCACAGGATAGGAGGTTGTCATAATGAATATGATTGAGACACCAAGAATGGGAGAAATCTTATCAGAAGAATTCATGGAGCCTTTGGGCATTTCAGCTTATAAACTTGCACAGGAGATTCATGTTCCGGTATCCAGAATCCAGGATATTTTGCATGACAGGAGAAAGATAACTGCAGATACATCGTTGCGCCTTGCAAGGTTTTTTGGCGTTTCGGATAAGTATTTTTTGGACATTCAAAACGATATTGAGTTCAGAATTTTAAAAGAGACGTTGGCTGATGAAATTCTGTCTATCACACCTTATAAGGTAGCAGCAAACTGATTATGCGAGAGGCGGATGCTATAAAAATGTGGTTCTGATACATCGTTTTTGTGTATTTCCGGGAACATGTCGGAGCAACAGCAAGTTGCGTGCATTTTCTTTTTCAGGGTATTAGAATATAGACAGACAGGAGGAAGAAAAATGGAAGCAGGAAAAGTTTTATACGATCTGAGGATAAAAAACGGATTGTCCCAGGATGAACTGGCGGAGAAGGTCTTTGTGACCAGACAGGCGGTATCCAGATGGGAAAATAATGAAACGGTACCAAACACGGAGACCCTTAAGGTCCTTTCGAATCTGTATCATGTTTCGATCAACACGCTGTTAGGCTCGCCGCAAAAGCTTATATGCCAGTGCTGCGGCATGCCTCTTGATGATGAAATCATCGGCAATAACGCGGACGGTTCCCTGAATGAAGACTACTGCAAGTGGTGCTATGCCGACGGAACCTACACATACAGCAACATGGACGACCTGATTGAGGTTTGCGTGCCTCATATGGTGAGCGAGAGCTTTTCGGAAGAAGCGGCACGGGCTTATCTTAAACAGTCTCTTCCGACTCTGGATTATTGGAAGCGATATGCAGAGCTTAGCGATAACGGCCAATTCGAGGAATTTAAGCAAAAACTCATAGATGAGATCAACGATCTGCATATTGAGGGAATGCCTAAGGTTAAAAAACTGAATTCTCTTGTTGGTAAATACGTAAATCTTGAGTATCCGCTCCCAAGCGGCGTTGCGGCAAAGTTTTTGAATGACTCGGTCACATACCTTGGCACGCAGCTTGGATCCGAGATCGTGGAAGGCCTTTGTTTCGGAGTCCTTGCCTGTGCGGACTTTATCCTGATCAGTACTTACGAAGCCGATCTTGGTAATCCGGAACTCATACTTTATAAAAAAAGATAAACAGCCAAATCCCCGGACATACAGTCCGGGGATTTTTGCATTTCCTGCACCGGGCAGATCCTGCGAAAAAACATAAATATAGCATTTTGTTAATGCATATTATGTGATAATGGAAACTGTAAAATGCAGGAATTTGCGGAGGTAGAGGCATGAAAGGAAAAGCGTTATGGGTTTTCGCAGCGATTCTTTTTATAATAGTGACAGGGTGCGGAGGAAACAGGACAAGTCCATCACAATCAGGCAGTGCCGGAAGTTCGTCTGAAAGTGTATCGGGTGTTTCGATAAGTACATCCGTATCCGCACAGGATGAAACAAAGAACGGCAGCATCGATGACCGGGGTGATAAAAACGTTTCGGAATCCGCCGTTTCGCCCTGGGGAGACAGGGTTTTCACAAAGGAAGAGGTCAATGCCAAACTTGAGGCAGGTTTAAGCGATGTGTGGGAGAACTATCAGCTTAACGCTGTCCTTCAGAATATTTACGCGCTTCCCGAAAACGTGCTTGCTTCCATGGAAAATGCCTTCGGGGCATATAAATGGGAAAGCTATAAGGGTGCGTTCTTTAACAGCTGGGAGGAGTTCTTCACAGACCACAGCGGAGAAGATACCGCAGTAAATATGCTCCGTGCTGTGCTGGATCTTTACGGCATCACTCCCGAAACGGCTTTTCCCACACTTTCTTCGAAAGAACTTGAAAAACGACTTGCCGAAAATCCAAAGATCGATATGTCCCAATATGCAACATATGAGGACGGTGACGCTTTCTTTTCGTACTTTTCCTATTACGGCTGCGAAGTTCTGGCCCAGAATGATTATGTGAAGATCGAGGGCGTTCGCGATATCACGGTAGACCCTTATGAACTCATCAACCGGGTAGCGAAGATCACCAATATTTCTGACGGCCCGGTTTATATAAGATATGCCTTTATCGACAAGAGCGGTTCCGAGGGCATTAAAGACGAAAAATATATAAAGGCCTTAAGGGCACTGCCTGAATATGACCCGGCTTACGATAAGATTGATGCCCTGAAAGGCGATATAACCACCAATGCTTTTTTCCCCAAGGATATACTGCTTCCCGGTGAAGTGACCTATATGAACATCGTATCTTCCGGTCACACGGATTATAACAGCCACTGGTATTTTGAGACCTATCCGATCAAGGACTCCGAGGTAGAGAAACAGCTTCTTGGCGAGGAAAAGGGTGATGATGCTCTTGCAAGCGTGCGTATAAGGGAAAAAAGCGAAGATATCGCCCTTATCTTAAAGAACAGGACGCGGCCATTGGAAGAATGTGAGTATCAGTATGCAACCATCAGGGGGACCCTTGTAAACACCGACGGCGAGCCCCTAGCCTTTATGCCCTTCAGACTGACGGGGACAACCGAATACAGTTCCACTGTTGAGACAAGAGAATGCTTTACCTCCGTGGACGGTACCTTTATTGCCAAAGTTCCCGTGCTTTTATATAAGACCGATGAGACTTATGCAAGGTATACCGTATTTGTGGATGGGGAAAAAGCACCCATAGACGGAAAAATGAATACAATGGTCATAGGAGAATTGTTTGCCCTTGACGATGAGATCCAGGAAGGCGTCAAGTACTCTGACTTTATAAAGGGCCGCCGCATTTACGGACAGAAATCCGCCTTTGTACAGCCCACCGAAGCAAAGACCTATGATATGACTATAGTGGTACCGGATAAACTTGATTACCTTGTTTATGATTATGCCGAAGAAACGGATTACGGCGGACAGGCAAACTACTATGATTACGGCGGGGATATCTTTGCCACCGTCAAATTTCATGATGAAGAAAGAGGTGCCAACAAAACGGCGTACCTCAATGTCTTCGATCACGACGGAAATCTGATCCTTCGTAAACCCACCGGGATCCAGACCTGCTGTGTGGAAGTAAGCCCCGACGGGACTCTGGTTGGGACCAATATCACTCCCGCAAGTATCGTAAAAGAAGATGAGATGGATATGGATTATCCCGCCAATGTGGGTAAAGCCACCATCTTTGATCTTAAGGGCAATGTGGTATTCGAACTTGAGACCGGAACCCGTGTCATAGCAATCTCTCATGACAATAAATACGTGGCCCTGGACGTAAACGGTAACGACTGCGTGGGTATCATGGAGATAGCAACAAAGAAGGTGATCTGGCAGGATTACAGGGGCGCCCAGATTAGATTCCTTATCTTTTCCGAGGACGATTCCGTGCTTTATATGGGAAGTCAGGAGTGTATCGCAGCCTATGATGCAAAGAACGGCACCATGCTCTGGCAGACCTTTACGGGCGCAGGCTTCCCCATCGATATGATCATGTCGAGTAAATACATTTACGCTTCACCCAAGGGTGGCACCGGCGGCAACGACGATAAGCTTCTTTGTATCGACCGAAAGACCGGGAAGATGAAGTGGACCTTCCAGACAGGGTCCCGTGGCACCAAACTCACGGTTTCTCCCGATGAGACCATGCTTTTCTGGGGCAATGATACAGGTGCCAGAGATAACGGACTGTATATCCTAAATGCCGAGACCGGCGAACCCCTGTGGACCTTAAACTACGGCGGACAGGCCGCATGGTTTACATCGGATTCCGAGTATGTTGCAATTAAGGATTACGGAATCCTTGAAGTCTTTGACCGGACGGGAAGAAAGGTTGCAACCACCTCCTGCGGATTCAATTCAAAGATGAGCTGGTTTGTGTATATCAAGGACGATCTTTCCAGGATACTGAACATTGCCGGCGGAGGCGGGCAGGGCAATTCGGGATGGCTTTACAACATGACCCTTGAAGATGGCTACAACAGGGAATTTATTGATTCTCAACGGAAATGATACATATAAACTTACGAAGGGGTGTATATAAACATATGAAAAAGAAAACGACATTTCTTTTTGCATTGATTCTTGCTTTTTCCATGATGGTTTCCTGCGGCAGCAGGTCTGCATCGAAGGACGAAAATGCCGGCGGTACGGGCTTTAAGGATGCGGGGCAGTCTTTGGAAAATGCCGTTAAGTCCTTAAATGAGGACGGAAGCTATACCGTAAAAAAGGGAAACCTGTATATTGGGATAAACTTTCTTTTTGAAGACGGTGAGTATTGGGAACTTATGCTCGTCTGTGACGGGGATAAGGTCATAGACTGCGCCCGAAACAGTGCTCTGGAACGGTTCATGTACAAAGAAGAGTATATCGGCAGCACCTATGAACAGGCCTTCATCGATTTTTACAATCTGAACAGACCTGTTGAGGATCACGGTGTTCTTTCAAAGATATCCCTTATAATCATGGATAATGACAAGGCAGATAAGTACGGGAAACTCCTTGAAAAAATAAAAGAAAAGCTCAATCCCGATGCCGTTACCGAGATCACTAATGATGACAAATGGCATTTTGACGAGGTCATTGCCAATTTCACCATAGATTCCGTTGCAAGAATGGAAGAGGATGAAAGGCGCAGGGCCGAGGAAGCGGAAAGAGAGGCTCGTATAGAAGCGGAACGTCAGGCTGAGGAAGAAAAACACAAAGCCGAGGAAGAGGAAAGACGCTTAGAAGAAGAGCGCCTCAATTCTCCGGTGACGGATATTAAAGAAATGAAGGAGCGATACGAGAAGAACGTTAGGCTCTTTACACTTGCGGGCGATATTATCATAAAGCTTGATGAGTGGACCCCGGTGGACGTGGAGATCGACTGTGCGGGCCATTCGGTGACAATATCCGGCTGCTTTGACCGGGAACTGACGAAAAATGACGGGAACAGATGCATTGAATTAAGAAATGCTTCTTCCGTGGATCTCTCCGGCTTTACTGTTAAGGAGGGATGCTTTAAGGCCGAAAACTGGCTTCCCGACGAAACAAGGGAAAACGGAGTAGCGGGTATCCCTGTGGTTCATATCTTCAATACAAGTTATAAAAAGGTCACTTTTCCTTCCTGGGTAAAAAACAGGGATGACATAAACGACATTACACTGCCGATATTTGAAGGATATTTCATGTATGAGATCAACGATGACGGTGACCAAGAAAGCATAAGCTATACAGGCCCCAGGGCAACCTATGAGGTTCGTCACGAAAAAGAACAGAACGTAATCACGGAAATCCTTACAAAAGGAGACGGATGTGATATTCTGGGCGAAGACTATCGCGGTGAATATGATGTTTGGACTGATGTAACGGTGGATGTGGGCAACGTCACCCTTCCAAATCAGGACTATAGGGGGATACGTTTAAGGACCGGCGCAAAACTTACGGTCAAGGGTACCATTACCATTACGGGGGGCACACTGGGCTTTGAGATATGCGAAGGGGATCAGCTTGATCTTACGGGTCTTACGCTTATCAAAAAGCATCCTTCCCCCGACATGCTGAAGGTAAGATTTGAAAGGAACTTAGCGGTCAATGAAGAACTTCTCAAAGCCAAAGCGGGAAGCGGAAAAGTAAGCTATGTGCTTGGAGAAACAGCCTTTGATATCACAATCTGGTAAAGAATAAAAACAAAGATCTATCACTTTTTTTTCACATTTTTATCCGATTTAGTCCACAATCAGGACACAATTTCTTTTTACACTGATACCATGAAAAACCCAACACCCCCTCCCACGCCGGAGGGGGGAGAAACGGTCACCGGCCGATCTGCAGGAAGGTGACAAAGATCCCGCCCATCCGCTTGCGGATTTAGCGCGGGGATAATCGAAAGGGAAAAAATGGCACAGTGTATCTTTAAAAGACTCGAGATCAAATATCTGCTCTCAGAAAAACAATACAACCAAATAACGGATCGTCTGTCATCATACATGGAGGTTGACGAATACGGCCTTTCCACCGTCTCAAGTATCTATTATGACACGGAGAATTACGATATCATCCGTACCTCACTTGAGAAACCCGAGTACAAAGAAAAACTGAGACTCAGGACCTACGGAGAAGTTAAGGAAGATTCGACGGCTTTTCTTGAACTCAAGAAAAAGTACGACGGAGTGGTATATAAACGCCGCATAACGCTTCCCCTTAAAGAGGCAGAAGATTACTTAAACAAAGGGATCTACCCCTGCAAAGATTCACAGATATTAAGGGAGATTGATTACTTCATAAGGACGTATAAGCCCGCCAGAAGGACTTTTGTAGCCTACGATCGGGTCGCCATGTACGGTAAGGAAGATAAAGATCTGCGGATTACCTTTGACAAGGACATCCGGACAGCCTTCGACACGGGGAATCTGAAAGAGGGTATCGCCACAAAACCGGTTACAGGAAGAGGGGAGCGTCTTATGGAGATCAAGGTGGCGGGAGCAATGCCCATGTGGCTTGTAAACATATTATCGGAATTAAAGATCTATCCGGTTTCTTTTTCCAAATACGGAACCGCCTGCAAACTGTACATGGATTATGGGAAAGCACCGGAAAGTGCATACAGTTGTCATCCTGAGCAAGCACCGGAAAGTGTATACAGTTGTCATCCTGAGCAAGCACGAAGTGCGCGTCGAAGGATCTTAAAAGGAAGGAACAAACAATATGCTTGACAGTATCTTAACCACAGCGGATTCTTCCGCCATCACATTAACAACCCGGGGAATGCTTGCATGTTCCCTCGCATCGGTGCTTTTGGGCCTTGCCATAGCAATCTGCTATATGGTATGCGCGAACCGATATACCAAGAATTTTGTTATTACCCTTGCCGTCCTGCCGATACTGGTACAGGCGGTGATAATGCTGGTAAACGGAAACCTCGGCGTGGGTGTTGCGACCCTTGGGGCCTTCAGCCTGGTGAGGTTCAGATCCATAGCGGGAACAAGCCGTGAGATAGGAGCGGTGTTCTTTGCCATGGCAACAGGCCTCGCCACAGGCATGGGATACATCGGATATGGCGTGATCGTTACAGCCATCGTGGCCGTTCTTATGATCCTGCTTTCAAAAACTTCCTTCGGAGAAAAGAAAGAAACAGGGAAGCAGCTTAAGGTAACCGTTCCCGAAAATTTAAATTACATGGGGATGTTTGACGACATTTTTGAAAAGTATGTAAACGACGTGAAGCTTGAAAAGGTTAAGACTACCAACCTTGGAAGCATGTTTGAACTGACCTATCTTATCGCTCTTAAGGATGAAACAACGGAAAAAGAAATGATCGATGAGATAAGGACCAGAAACGGAAACCTGACCATTACCTGCGGGCAGATCGCTAAGCCCGTGGAGGAACTGTAACAGATATGTAATCCCGGGCAAGCATGAAGTGCACACAGTTGTCATCCTGAGCAAGCACGAAGTGCGTGCCGAAGGATCTTTATAACCGGAAAGAGGTAAAAATATGAGATTGAGAAAATATATGTCAGTTTTAACGGCAGCAGCACTTGCTTTTTCAATGGCTGCCTGCGGAAATTCGGCAACAGGGCAGAAAGTCGGCAGTTTTATATCGGATAGTGCCGCATCTGCCATAGAGGCTCAAAGCGATTCGGAAAGTAAAAATGCATCCGATCTAAACAACGGAGCTTCGGCGTACACGGTTTTGGCTGCAAGCGTTGAATATAAGGACAGTGATTATTACGAGGATTATACGGCAAAAGAATATACGACGATAGTCCTTTCAGGAAGCAGTGCTTCCGTCAGCGGAAAGAATGCTTCAAAGGTAAAGACGTCCGACGGAACCGTAACGATCACAGGCAAAGGCTATTATGTTCTTGAAGGAAACTACGATGGGACGGTTCTGATCGATGCTCCCGAAGACGAAAAGGTTCATCTGGTCCTTAACGGCGTAACGGTCAAGGGACAGACAGGCCCCGCAATTTATGAAAAGTGCTCCGACAAGCTCATTGTCATGCTGGTTCCGGGAACCGTCAACAATCTGAGTGATGCAGCCACCTACGCGGATACCTCCGAGGACTCGGCGGATGCATGCCTTTATGCTACAGACGACCTTACCGTAAACGGAGAAGGCACTCTCAATATTGCAGGAAACTATAAGGCCGGTATCAAGACCAAGGACGATCTTAAGATCATGAGCGGTATCATAAATGTCACAGCGGCGGATGACGCCTTAAAGGGCCACGATTCTCTTTCCGTGGCGGGCGGAGTCATAACCGTCAGCGCGGGAGACGACGGCCTTCACTCAGACGGAAATGTGGTCATCGATAACGGTACCGTCAATGTGATAAAGAGTGTTGAAGCGGTGGAAGGGCTCACCATTACCGTTAACGCAGGCACGGTCAATGTCATCGCAAGCGATGACGGCTTCAACGCCACCGACGGGTCGGGTTCGCAATTTGGAGGCGGCAACCTCACCGGATTCCGCGGAAATAAGACAGGGAATGTTCAGGGCAGTTCTGAGGCTTCGGATCAAAAACAGGAATCCCCGACGGAAACAACGGTAACTCCGACAATCTTCATCAACGGAGGCGAGATCTTCATAAATTCCAACGGTGACGGTCTGGATGCCAACGGAAATATCGAGATGAACGGAGGCTGCGTTTACGTAAGCGGCGCTACCAACGACGGAAACAACGCTACGGACTATGACGGCACCTTTATCATGAACGGCGGCAATCTGACAGCTTCGGGCATGTCCGGAATGTATCAGTCGATATCCGCGGGATCGGCCTGCTATGTCATCGACTACACGGATCAGTCCTTAATAGAGGCGGGGNNGCGGGAACGGAAGTCCTGCTTAAAGACGGCGACACTGTGATCTATTCCTTTACGGTGGCAAAGAAAGCAGACTCTTTGCTGCTTACGGGTGACAAACTTGAAAATGGTAAGGAATATACACTTAAGATCGGAGGTGAATCCGTGACCGTTACCGCGGGCGAAGGCAGCGGCAGAAGTGGATTTGGCGGTTTCGGAGACCGGGGAAGCTTCGGCGGGCAGATGCCTGAAGGAGGTGGCTTCGGCGGGCAGAGACCCGAAGGAGGTAACTTTGGCGGGCAGAGACCCGAAGGAGGCAACTTTGGAGACCGAATGCCCGAAAACGGCGATTTTAACGGCAATTTCGGAGGCCCGAAGCCTGAAGGCAGCAATGATAATCGGCAATGATCATTGAAAAATGAGATTCATTGAGTTAAAATGGCGAATGATTACGATACATGGACATCAGAGTCCGTGCAATCGGATACACTAAGGCTAAGGGGATATTTACATGAAATCATTCGCAAAATGCAGATTCAAGAGAATCACCGCCATGCTTTGCGCTTTCTTTTTGCTGGCGCAGACTCTTGCCTGCGGTAAGACTACAGTCGCCAAAAGGAGCATAGTCGCCGAAGCGGTGAACGGTGAAGTTACATCGGAAAAAAGCGGCGAAACAGTAAAACTTAAAAAGGGTGAAAAACTCAAGTCGGGTTCTTCGGTATCCGTACCGACGGCATCGGATCTTACGCTTTTGATAGATTCCGACAGACATGTATTTGCCGACAGTGAAACCTCATTTTCACTGAAGGCTGTAAATGAAGGCACAAAGATCGTACTCGAAACGGGTAAACTTGTTATAAACATCGAAAGCAAACTCAAAGAGGACGAAACCTTCGAAGTAAGTTCAAAGAATGCCATCATGTCGGTTCGAGGAACGAAATTTACCGTGATCGTTCGTAAAGACGGCGAAGCTTATGTCACGGAACTCGGCGTGGAAGAAGGCGCAGTGGAGGTAAAAACCACAGAAAACGGGGAAGAAAAAACCTTTACCGTCAAGCCCGGCGAGTCTAAGACCTTGGAAGGAAGTGCTCCCGGCTCGGGTTATGTTCCTCCGGTAAAAGAAAACAAGACTGAGGCAGAGCCCAAGGCCGAGGCGGAACCTATAAAGTTATATTCCGACACTCTTTATCCCATTGATATCGGCAAGTACGAAGACTTCGGACTCGCTTACGGCGGTATCGTGCCGGTAAAATATGACGGTCACTGGGGCGCTGTCACCTATTACGGCAGCCAGGTGGTGCCCTTCAGATATGACGGCTTTAAAAANNGAAAATCCCAATGACAAAGGATATTTTGTATTAAAAAATGCTTCCGAGAGCTTTCTTTTTGACAGAAAGGGAAATCAGGTCTTCGAACTTGCCGAGGGAGATATAACCGCAAGTTCCGACGGATTCGTAACAGCCACATGGACGCAGTATAACGGCGAGGATGCCGATCTATATTACGATTTCTTTTCTACAAAATACGATTATTATCGTTATGACGGCAGTCTCGTAAATTCGGTGGAAACAGGCTTTGCTGAGAGAATGATGGATTCTGCCCACGGCTCTTACGACGGGAAGACGACGATTGTTGGAAATATCAAGCCCGAGGTATTTGACAGAAACAACGTATTTGACTCCATAATCCCTTTTGATTTCGGACTTATGGACAAAGACGGCAATATCGAATGGGTAGACGCGGACGGTATCAACGAGGACGATTCTTCCGCATATATGGATAAAGCATCCGGATTAAAAGCCATTGAAGAAGCACAGAATAACAGCAGAGGCGTAGGACTGGCAGCGGGCCAAAACTGGGTTGAATTGCCGAACGGACCCGCAAATAACGGATATATCCTTTCCTACGGGCCTGTTGAATCGGGACTTTTCTTAAGAGACAATAACGGTATCGTTGCGTGGATCTATCCCTGGGATATGAGAATCGAGAACGGTAAACTGGTATATTATGAGGATATTATGCCGGTAGGCGGCTATTACAATCAATCCGTTCACATTTACGGAGGGGGATACGATGACAGTCAGGCTTTTCATTGCCACTTTTGGCACGACGGAGACTGGGTGTACAATTACGGTTCCAAACTGTTGATAAATGCAGACGATCAATATGCTCTCTGTGATTTTGCCGGAGGTGAACTCAAATATAAGATATTTGATTATTGCAGCATGTCCGACCAAAAGTACTGGCTGATCTCAACGGAAGGCAAGTGGGGATATTGCGACCACGACGGAAATGTTGTTAAGCTTTTCGACGACGCATGTGAATTCGGCGGCGGGTTTGCCGTGGTGATAGAGGACGGCGTCGCATACGAAATAGACGAATCCTTCAATGTTATCGGTAATCTCGGCTATGCTACCTCGGTAGCGGCAAGCGGTGAACTCTTCAGGATCGTAAACGGCGAAGAAGTAACATATTACGTTCCCAAAAGAAATGACCTTTTGCGCTAATTTATGCTTGCTTTTTTCAAAAAAACATGATAGAGTAAATATGCTTTAAGAGTGGACTTGCGAAAGTCCACTCTTTTGTTGCAGAGGCAAGCAAAGTTTATAGGAGGCTGTATGGCGAAGCACGATACCTACGAGGCAAAGACGGAAGCCCTTCTTGAGCCCATCGCGAAGGACTGCGGAGTACAGATTTACGACGTCGAATTCGTGAACGAGGCCGGAGAGTGGTATCTCCGTGCATATATAGACAAAGAAGGCGGAGTTACGATAAACGACTGCGAGGCAGTCAGCAGAAGACTGTCGGACGAACTTGACAGAGACGATTTTATCGAAGAAGCCTACTATCTTGAGGTCTCGAGTCCGGGACTCGGAAGAGCCCTCAAAAAGGACAAGCATCTTGCCGCAAGCATCGGTGAGAATGTAGAGCTCAAAACCTACAAACCCATAGACAAACAAAAGGAATTTGCCGGAGTTTTAAAGAACTTTGATGCCGAGAGCATCGTTCTTGAAATTAACGGTGAAGATAAAAGCTTTAAGCGAAGCGAAATCGCATTGATCAAACTTGCACTTGAATTATAACCTGTCAATTTACGCAGAGACGGGCATTGACCCGGAACGCCCGAAAACACGGGCTATCAAAGACACGAAAGGATAAGAAAAATGAACAAGGAATTGATGGAAGCATTGGATTTATTGGAAAAGGAGAAGCAGATCAGCCGTGAGGTTCTTTTTGACGCTATTGAGAACTCACTTATCGCAGCCTGCAAGAACCATTTCGGAAAGGCTGACAACGTTAAGGTTGAGATCAACAGGGAGACCTGCGATTTCCTTTGCTATGCCGAGAAGGAAGTAACTGATGAAGTTACCGATCCCGCCACTCAGATCTCTCTGGCCGATGCCAAGAAGGTTAAAGGAGATGCCGCTATCGGTGATATCGTCAATATTGATATCAATTCCAAGGAGTTTGGACGTATTGCAGCCCAGAACGCAAGAAATGTCATCACTCAGAAGATCCGTGAGGAAGAAAGAAGCGTTGTTTACAACATCTACTATGAAAAAGAAAAGGATGTTGTTACAGGTATCGTACAGCGTTACGTAGGAAAGAACATCAGTATCGACCTTGGTAAGGCAGATGCCCTTCTTACCGAGAATGAACGCGTAAAGACCGAAGTTTTCCGTCCTACCGAGCGAATCAAGGTTTATGTTCTTGAAGTAAAGAATACAACAAAGGGACCCAGGATCCTGGTAAGCCGTACCCACCCCGAACTGGTTAAGCGCCTGTTTGAGGAAGAGGTTACCGAGATTAAAGACGGAACCGTAGTTATAAAGAGCATCGCAAGAGAAGCCGGAAGCCGTACCAAGATTGCAGTATGGTCCGACAATCCCAACGTTGACGCCGTAGGCGCATGCGTAGGTATGAACGGTGCCAGAGTAAATGCCATTGTTGAAGAACTTCGCGGTGAAAAGATCGACGTCATCAACTGGGACGAGAACCCCGGTATTCTTATTCAGAATGCCCTTTCTCCCGCAAAGATCGTAAACGTATTTGCAGATCCCGAAGAAAAGACCGCCAAGGTTGTAGTTCCCGACTATCAGCTTTCCCTTGCCATCGGTAAGGAAGGCCAGAACGCACGTCTTGCCGCACGTCTTACCGGATACAAGATCGATATCAAGTCCGAAACCCAGGCTAAGGACGCCTTCGGATTCCGCATCGAAGACTACATGGATGATGAAGACTACGATGAAGATTATGACGGAGAGTACGACGGAGAGTACGAAGGCGAAGAAGAAGAGAACAACGGAGAGGCTTAATGGATAAAAAAGTACCTATGAGGCAGTGCGTCGGCTGCAGACAGTCCCGTGACAAGAGGGAACTGATCCGTATCGTGCGTACTCCCGAAGGTGAGATAAAAACAGATTTAAAGGGCAAAATGAACGGAAGAGGTGCTTACCTTTGCAAAGATCCCGAATGTCTTGCGAAAGCATTCAAGAACAAGGGATTGGAGCGCGCCCTGGGTGTAGCTGTTCCGGAAGATATCATTGCACGTTTAAAAGAGGAATTAAAGATTGCAGAATAACAAAATATTTTCCCTGCTGGGTCTTTGTATGAAAGCGGGAAAGATTAAAAGCGGAGGTTTCGCCACGGAAGAGGCTGTCAAATCGGGTAAGGCCGAGCTTGTGATTTTAGCCTCGGATTCGTCCGGAAACACCGAAAAGAAATTTAAAAATATGTGTTCTTTTTACGAGGTTCCGTGCTTTTCATACGGAACGAAGGAAGAACTCGGTCGTGCAATCGGCAGGGAGGAAAGATCCACCGTGGCTGTTTGTGACGGGGGATTCGCCGGATCTCTGAAAACGTATCTTGAAGAAAATGGAACGAAGGAAAGGTGAGCGTGGATAATATGAAAGTACATGAGTTGGCAAAAGAATTGGGAATACAGAGCAAGGATGTGATCACCTTCCTTGCGGAGAAAGGAATAGAGGCCAAGGCCGCCCAGAGCAGCATCGATGATGCGGCTGTAGCCATGGTCAGAAAGAAATTCGGTAAAGCAGAGCCCGCAAAAGAGGAAAAGGCTCCCGCCAAGACCGTTAAAGCAGAAAAGCCTGCCGGGGAAGAGCCCGCCGGAAAAGCTCCGGTAAAAACCGAAGCACCTGCGAAGAAACCCGAAGAGAGCGCTGTTAAGAGCGAACAGGCAAGACCTGAAGCTCCCAAGGAGCCCGTTAAAAAGAAAAAGATCATATTCGTTAACAATACCCATAATTCAAAGCTTCCCGGACAGGGTGACAGACCCGCGAGACAGGGACAGCCCCAGAACGGCGGAAACCGTCCCGCAGGAAGACCCATGCCTCCCAAGGGAAGAACGATCTCCGGTAACGAATATACTCATCAGATAATCAAACCCAGAGCTGACGTTATCAACCGTCAGATGCAGGAGCGCGCGGCCGAAGAGATCCATGAAGAGGAAGTTAAGCCCGTATCTCCCGCGCCCGTTGAAAGACCCGCAAAGCCTATCAACGTGATCATTGAAGAAGCACCCAAGAAGGAATTCATCCGTCCCGCAGGGAACAGAGACTTTAAGCCTCAGAGACCCGATGGCGGAAAGAACTTTGAAAGACGTCCGAGACCCGAAGGAGCCAATGCGGCTACAGGCGCAGGAAAGGGAGAAAGAAAGCCCTTTAACAGACCTGAAGGCGGTAATTTTCAGCCTCGTGAAGGCGGCTTTAAGAAGCGCGACGGTCAGGGCGCACCCGGCGGAATGAACAGGCCCTCGGGCTTTGGACCTCAGGGACGTCACGATAAGCCCGCTTTTGCGGATACAAACGTATCAAAGCCCGGCAGTGACAGACGTGATGACAAGTTCGGAAAGAACAAGAATCACGACAATGCAAGAGACGGTGAAAAGAAGGCAAACGAAAAGCGCCGCAGTCAGGAAAAGGAAGGACGTTCCAACAAGAACTTCCTTATGCAGGATGATGAAGAAACCCTGGCAATGAAGAGACGCACCGGCAAATTCATCAAGCCCGAAAAGAAACCCGAAGCAGAACAGGAAGTTATCAAGGTTATTACCGTTGATGACACCATTACCATAAAGGACCTTGCGGACAAGATGAAGATCCAGCCCGCAGCCATTATCAAGAAGCTTTTCCTTCAGGGTAAGATAGTCAACCCCAACCAGGAAATTTCCTTTGAGGAAGCGGAAGAGATTGCCATCGATTACGAGATCATCTGCGAGCGCGCCGTTAAGGTTGACGTTATCGAAGAACTCCTTAAAGAAGAAGACGAAACCGAGAAGGATATGGTCGCAAGACCTCCCGTAGTCTGCGTAATGGGTCATGTTGACCATGGTAAGACCTCCCTTCTTGATGCCATCAGAAAGACCAACGTTATTGATAAAGAAGCCGGCGGAATCACCCAGGCTATCGGTGCATATACCGTTAATACCAAGGGAAGAGACATTACCTTCCTTGATACCCCCGGACATGAAGCATTCACCGCCATGCGTATGCGCGGTGCAAATTCCACCGATATTGCTGTTCTTGTGGTTGCCGCAGATGACGGTGTAATGCCTCAGACAGTAGAAGCCATCAACCATGCGAAGGCCGCAGGCGTTGAGATCATCGTAGCGGTCAACAAGATAGATAAACCGGGCGCAAATCCCGACAAGGTTAAGCAGGAGCTTTCCGAGTACGAACTCATTTCCACCGACTGGGGCGGATCTACCGAGTTTGTTAATATTTCCGCAAAGCGCGGAGACGGTATCGACGATCTTTTGGAGACCATTCTTCTTACCGCCGATATTCTTGAACTCAAGGCTAATCCCAAGCGTCGCGCAAGGGGTATCGTTATCGAGGCAGAACTTGATAAGGGCCGCGGTCCCGTAGCTACCGTTCTGGTTCAGAAGGGTACCTTAAAGGGCGGAGATTTTGTATCCGCAGGTGCCTGCCACGGTAAGGTTCGCGCAATGGTCAACGACAAGGGTAAGAGCGTCAAGTCCGCAGGACCTTCCATTCCCGTTGAGATCCTCGGCCTTAACGGAGTTCCCAATGCGGGAGACGTATTCATCGCTCACGACAGCGATAAGACCGCAAAGAGCTTTGCAGAGACCTTTATCGCCCAGAACAAAGAAAAGAAGCTTGAAGAAACCAAGGCTGCAATGTCCCTTGACGATCTGTTCAACAAGATCCAGGAGGGTAACCTTAAGGAACTCAACCTTATCATCAAGGCAGACGTTCAGGGTAGTGTGGAAGCCGTTAAGCAGTCTCTTACCAAGCTTTCCAACGAAGAAGTTGTGGTTAAGGTCATTCACGGCGGCGTAGGTGCCATCAACGAATCCGACGTTTCTCTTGCCGGCGCATCCAATGCAATCATCATCGGCTTCAACGTTAAGGCCGATCCCGTTGCCAAGGCTGCGGCAGACAGCGAAGGCGTAGATGTAAGACTCTACAAGGTAATTTATCAGGCTATCGAGGATATCGAGAACGCAATGAAGGGTATGCTCGATCCCGTATTTGAAGAAAAGATTATCGGTCATGCCGAGATTCGTCAGATCTTCAAGGCATCCGCAATCGGTAACATCGCAGGTTCTTACGTACTTGACGGTATGTTCCAGAAGAACTGTAAGGTTCGTGTTAAGAGAGCAGACGACGTTATCTTCGAAGGTAACCTCGCTTCCCTTAAGAGATTTAAGGACGATGTCAAGGAAGTTAAGGCAGGCTTCGAGTGCGGTCTCGTATTCGAAAACTTTGACGCCATGGAAGAACTGGATGTGGTTGAAGCCTACATCATGGTTGAGGTTCCCAGGTAGTCCGAAGGAGGCCAAATGAGAAAGAACAGTATAAAAAACACCCGCATAAACGAGGAAGTTTATCGCGAGCTTGCCAATATTATCAGGGGAGAGATAAAGGATCCCCGCATCAGCCCCTTGACCAGCGTTATCGCATGTGAGGTCGCACCGGATCTTAAGACCTGTAAGGCCTACATAAGCGTTCTTGGGGATGATGAAGCAAGAAAGAACACGTATCAGGGTTTGAAAAGTGCCGAGGGCTTCATCAGAAGCCTGCTTGCAAAAAGGATCAATCTTCGCAACACCCCGGCCATAACCTTCATTATGGACAGTTCCATCGAATACGGAGTGAACATGTCCAAACTCATAGAGGATGTGAACAGAGCGGATGATAAATCTGACGAGAGAGCTTAAAAACGCAGCAAAGATCGGTATCAGCGGCCATATCCGTCCCGACGGGGACTGTATCGGAAGCACCATGGGACTGTTTCTTTATCTCAAAAAGAAACGCCCCGATGCCGAAGTGCGCATTTTTCTCGAGAAACCCGCAGAGATCTTCGATTGCATAAAGAACATCGATGCCATAGAAGATGCCAAAGACTGCGACGAAGTTTTTGATGTTTTCTTTGCCGTTGACTGCGGTAAGGACAGGCTCGGAGATGCGGAAAAGCTTTTTGATTCCGCAAAGAGCACCATCAACATCGATCATCACATCACCAATCCCGGTACCGGGAATTACAATTACGTGGACCCCAAGGCATCCAGTGCCAGTGAACTTGTATACGATCTTCTGGACCGTGATTATATTGATGAGGAGATCGCCAAGGCGCTTTACATCGGAATCATCCACGATACGGGAGTTTTCCAGTATTCAAACACTTCAAAGAAGACTCTCAACATAGCGGGAGAACTTATCGAATACGGTTTCGATTTTCCCAAGCTCATCGAAGAGACTTTTTACGAAAAGACATATCTTCAGACCCAGATCATGGGTCGCGCCCTTCTTGAAAGCATGCTGCTTATGGACGGACGCGTTGCCGTGAGCCAGGTTGACAAGAAAATGATGGACTTTTACAGAGTCACATCCAAGGATTTCGAAGGGATCGTCAACCAGTTAAGAAACATCAAAGGCGTGGAAGTTGCAATCTTCATGTATGAAACGGGTACCCTCGAATATAAAGTGAGCCTTCGCTCCGGCGGAGTCATTGACGTAGCTAAGATCGCCGGATACTTTGGCGGCGGCGGTCATGTGAGAGCCGCAGGCTGCAACATTAACGGAAACTTCCACGATGTGGTAAACAACATCACGGCCCTCATCGAGGCTCAATACAGGGAGTTAAATTGATAAACGGGATTGTAAACGTATACAAAGAAAAAGGCTTTACGAGCTTTGATGCTGTGGCAGTCATGCGGGGCATCTTCGGGACAAAGAAAGTCGGGCACACCGGCACCCTCGATCCCGATGCCGAAGGAGTATTGCCCGTTTGTCTCGGTAACGCCACAAAATTATGCGACATGCTTACGGACAAAAGAAAGGAGTATGTCGCTTCTTTTTTGCTGGGAAAACGGACGGACACGCTGGATATATGGGGTACTGTGCTTGAAGAGTGTGAGGTCGGGGTTTCAAAGGAAGAACTCGAAGCCGCCATTAAAAGTTTCATAGGCGGATACGATCAGGTCCCTCCCATGTATTCGGCCAAAAAGGTGGAGGGAAAGAAACTCTGCGACCTTGCAAGAGACGGGAAAGTGATCGAAAGAAAGCCCTCCTTTGTTGAAATTTTCGATATAGAGATACTTGAAAACAATCCCCCTGCGGCAACCATAAAAGTTACCTGCGGCAAGGGTACTTACATCAGATCCCTTTGTGCCGACATCGGTAAGAAATGCGGCACCTTCGCGGTGATGACGAGCCTTTTAAGGACCCGGGTAAGCGGCTTTTCCCTTGAAAACGCTTATAAACTGTCAGAGCTTAAAGAGTTAAAGGAAAAGGGTCTTCTTGAAAGCGCGGTAATGCCGCTTGATTCGGTATTTTCCGATATTCCAAAGGTGCAGGTCACCAAAGAGGGTGAACGGTTTCTTTATAACGGAAATAAAATGCGGGCGGATGATTTTGAGACCCTTCCCGAAGCGCCGAAGGAGATCCGTGTTTACGATACTTCGGGGGAGTTTAAGGCCCTTTACGAATACAGGGCAGGTGAAGAAATCTTTGCCCCGAAAAAAATGTTTCTTGGAGTTTAGTCTTGATTATTATCGACGGTACCAAAGAAATTGAATATGACGGCATGACCAAGATCGCCATCGGAAAGTTCGACGGAATCCATCTTGGGCATCAAAGACTTATAGGTGAAATGGTTTCCGAACATGATGGATTAAGATCCCTTGTGTTCACCTTTACGAAGGAATCCGAGCCCTTCCTTAAGGACAGCGGCAGGATCCTTACGAAAGAGGAACGAAGAAAGAAATTTGAGGCGCTTGGTGTAGACTATCTTGTGGAGTTTGAACTGAACGAAACAACAGCCAAGACAGAGCCCGAGGATTTTGCCAGGGACATCCTTAAAGAAAGACTCCATTGTAAGAAGCTTTTCTGCGGTCCGGATCTGTCCTTTGGCTACAAGGGCCGGGGAGACGTTGCCCTTTTAAAAAGCATGGAATCGGAGCTGGGGATCGAAGTTAAGGTCGTAGAAAAGCTACAGTACAAGGGGGCCGACATTTCATCCACCAGGATCAGAACCGCCATAAAAAGCGGTAATGACGAAGATGCGGAATATATGCTCGGCAGTAACAAGCGTCCATAAGAAACGCCTTTAACGGTATAATTTTTTGTCAACTTTACCGTTGTATACCTTTCGATTGTCGTATAGAATAAAATAAGTAAGGCAAAGAAAGGTAACGGAAACATGAATCTGGGCGTGATTTTGTCGCTATGCGGCGGTTTGGGATTTTTCTTATACGGAATGCGCGTCATGAGCGACAGCATCGAAGCTTTCGCCGGCGCAAGATTGAGAGGTATTCTCGAACGGCTTACCAGTAACCGTTTCATGGGAATTCTGGTGGGTCTGTTTTTCACCGCAGTCATTCAGTCGTCTTCGGCCTGTACCGTTATGGTGGTCAGCTTCGTAAACTCGGGGCTCATGAATCTTTATCAGGCGGCAGGAGTCATCTTCGGTTCCAATATCGGAACAACCGTCACAGCCTTACTTGTTTCTTTTAAACTTGAAAAGATCGCTCCGATCATTCTTCTCGGGGGCGTTGTCACCATAATGTTCTGTAAGAAACAGAACGTTCGTAAATTCGCCGAGATCATCGTAGGTTTCGGTATCCTGTTTTCCGGGCTTTCCGCCATGTCCTCCGCTATGGGAGTCATGAAGGAATCCGAAGAGATCATCGGACTTTTCTCCTCTTTAAAATCCCCGCTCCTTGCGGTTTTGATAGGCTTTGTATTTACGGCGATTATTCAGAGTTCTTCGGTCGTTGTAAGTATCATGGTCCTTCTTGCAAATCAGGGTCTTATCGGTCTTGATATCTGCATGTATATTACCCTCGGTTCCAACATCGGTGCCTGCACACCCGCGGTTCTTGCTTCCTTAAACGGACGTTTGGACGCGAAGCGCGCCGCAGCTATCCATGTACTCTTTAACATAATCGGTACCGTGCTTATGTACGTTTTCTTTGCCTTCGATGTGGATGCCTTCGTGCGGATCATGTCCCTGATCGCAGGAAACGATGCGGGCCGTATCGTTGCTTTTTCCCATTTGTTCATAAAGGTTATCCAGGTTATCGTAATGACGCCCTTTATTACACCCATTGTGGGCCTTACGAAACTGGTCATTCCGGGCGAAGAGAAGAAGGTCGGCTACAGAGAGAACTTCGAGCTTCAGTTTATCGGCAAGAAGGTTGTGCTTAACCCCGCCACCGCAGTTGTGGAAGTAGTTAAGGAAGTTGAGCGTATGGCAAGTCTTGCGGGCGAAAACTTAAACCGTGCGATGAATGCCCTTATTACACTTGATCAGGAAGATATCGATGAAGTTTATAAGGTCGAAGAAAATATCAACTTCTTAAACCACGCCATTACCAATTATCTTGTTAAGATCAACCAGACCACCCTTCCCATCGAAGACCTTAAATCCATCGGCGGACTGTTCCATGTGGTAAACGATATCGAGCGTATCGGCGATCATGCGGAGAACGTGGCAGATGCAGCAAAGACCCGTCTGGAAACCGGTGTTACCATCTCCAAGGAAGCCCAGAAAGAACTGGGACAGATGCTTGATATGGTCAATGAGATATACAGACTTTCGGTTGAGACCTTCTCCACGGGTGATGACAAATACATTGACAAGATCAACGAACTTGAAGATGCCATTGATGAAAAAGAACGTGAGCTTCAGCAGAATCACGTAGACAGACTCACGAGAAACGAATGCACTCCCGAGGCAGGAATGATCTTTTCGGACATTGCATCGGGCCTTGAGAGAGTGGCGGACCACTCTACGAACATAGCTTATTCAATCTTTCATGAAAAGGACAATTAAAGGAATTATTTCTTACGGCTTCTTGCGATTATGTCGTCGGAAATACCCTTGCAAAGCTCAAGTACGCGGTAACAATCCTTGGGCGCTTCGGCGTCCATACCCATACTCATCCAATCTATAATGAGTCCAAAGGTCAGGCATTTTACGAAAGTGATGCCTGCTTCTTTGTCTTCGGGGGCAACTTCGGTTCCTGCGAAAGCCTTTTCAAGATAGGTGCGAACCACATGGTCGCAGACTTTCATCAGGTTGTATTCGTACACATCTCTGTTTACGGAATTGAAAATGTGAAGAAGAGCCTTTTTATACTGGAGTGAGAATTGAATCGCAACGTTTAAACATTGTTCGACAGAATCGATTGACGGATATTCGCTTATAATGTTTTCTGCGGATTCAATGACGATTCTTTCAAGAAGTTCCGGTATATCGTGGAAGTGATAATAGAAGGAATTTCTGTTTATTTCACAGTCTTCGACGATATCCTTGACACTGATTTTATTTAAGGGGCGCTCGCCTAAAAGCTTTATAAAAGATTCTTTGATAGCGTTTTCGGTAAAGTTTGCCATGTGTAGTCCCTTCTGCTATATTGATATAGACGGTTGTCGGAAAATATTATATTACAGCCGCATTTATACGGGAATTAAAATTTTATGAAAAAAATGTTTTCATTTCTTAAACCATATAAGAAAGAATGTGTTATAGCGCCTTCTTTCAAGATGCTTGAGGCAATCTTTGAACTGATTGTTCCCTTAATCATCGCACATATCATTGACGAAGGTATTGCTTTGTCAAGAAAAGCGGTAGTTTTCAAAGCAGGTGGAATCCTCCTTCTTTTGTATTTTATAGGACTTACGTGCTCGCTAACCGCTCAGTTTTTTGCGGCGCGTGCGGCAGTCGGCTTTGCCAAGGGCGTAAGAGCGGGTCTTTATGAAAAGATATTGTCTTTTTCGCATGAAAACATTGATGCCGAGGGCACTTCATCACTTATTACAAGAATGACCGGAGACATTTCTCAGGTTCAAAACGGCCTGAACATGACACTTAGGCTTCTTCTTAGGTCTCCGTTTATAGTATTTGGAGCCATGATTATGGCGTTTACCGTAAATGCGGGTGCGGCGCTTATATTTGTCGTGGTGATTCCGGTGCTTTTCTTTGTGGTCTTTTTAATCACTTTAAAGACGATTCCGAGATACAAGAAAATACAGTCAAGCCTTGATTCTCTTACGGGTCACATCAGAGAAAACCTTTCGGGTGTGAGAGTAGTAAGAGCGTTTTCTGCGGGCAATATCGAGAAGAGAGACTTTAACGATAATAACGACAAGATGTATGCAATGAGCGTTGCAACGTCGAGACTTGCGGCGATTCTCAATCCCGCAACTTTAATAGTTGTCAATGTCGCAATGCTTGTGCTTATCTATAACGGCGCGGTTTTGGTTGACGGCGGAATCCTTACGGGCGGCCAGGTTTATGCGCTTGTAAACTACATGTCGCAGATCCTTGTCGAACTTGTGAAACTTTCAAATCTTGTCATCCTTCTTAACAAAGCAATGGCGAGCGGCGCGAGAATCGAAAACACCTTAAATGTTACTTCGAGCCTTGAAGATAAAGGAACTGTAGACGCTGCGGAACTTGACAGTGCAGAAAACTTAGTCGAATTTAAGCATGTTTCGTTTGCCTATCCGACATCGGGAGAAGATTTCTTATCAGACGTAAGCTTCGATATTAAGAAAGGAGAACACATAGGAATCATCGGCGGTACGGGCTCAGGTAAATCGACCGTGCTCAATCTTCTTATGAGATTTTATGATGTTACCGCAGGCTCTGTTTTATTCAAGGGTTCGGATATTAAAGACTTAACTCTTTCTTCGCTTAGAAAGAGCATTTCTGTTGTGCCTCAAAAAGCAAGACTATTCTCGGGTACTTTAAGAGAAAACCTGCTTTTTGCCAATCCGGAGGCTTCCGAAGATGAGATGAATCTGGCAATTGATTTATCTGAATCGAGGGACGTCGTAAACTCTAAGGGCAAGGGCCTTGATTTTCACATAAGAGAGGGCGGTGCAAACCTTTCGGGCGGCCAGAAGCAAAGACTTACGATAGCGAGAGCCATTGTTAAAAAGGCAGATCTTTACGCGCTTGATGATTCTTCGAGCGCTCTTGACTATGCAACGGACGCCAGGCTACGCGAAAATTTAAAGAAGTTAACGGGTAAGACCGTAATCATTGTTTCGCAGAGAATCATCTCTGTGAAAAACTGTGACAGAATTATTGTTGTGGACGATGGAAAGATCGCAGGAATCGGCACTCATGACGAGCTTTTGGCAGGCTGTGAGGTTTACCGTGAGATATGCGAATCCCAGAATACGGAAGAGGAGGGCTCGCTGTGAATAACAAAGAGATTTACAAACGAATCGCGGGCCTTGTAAAGCCCCACGCCGTAAAACTTATATTTGCGCTGCTTTTCTCAGTTGTAAGCGTTATTTCTTCACTGTTTATCCCTGTGCTTACGGGCCGCGCCATCGATGAAATGATAGGTGCCGGACTGGTTAATTTTGTGGGCCTTACGAAGATTCTTACGTTGTTTCTTATCATGCTTTTGATAAACGGTCTATCCTCATGGGTAATGACTCTTATCAATAACAAAGTAACCTTCACGATCATAAGAGACTTAAGAAAGCGTCTTTTTGAAAAGATTCATACGCTTCCCGTTTCATACATCGACAGCCACGGACACGGAGATTTGTTAAGCCGCATGATTTCCGATGTGGAGCGATTATCGGACGGATTGTTGCTTGGCTTTTCTCAGCTTTTTGTAGGCGTTCTTACGATAGTTGCGACACTTGTGTTCATGCTTAGAATCAACCTTTGGATAGCGCTCGCGGTAGTGGTTTTAACGCCGGTTTCTTTGTTCGCGGCATCATTTATATCAAGAAAAACCTACAAGCACTTTAAGAAGCAGGCCGAGCTTCAGGGCGGACTTACAAGTTTCATAAACGAAACGGTCGGAGCCGTAAGACTTATTAAGTCATTCGGTGCCCAGGATATCGAAAAAGAGAAGTTCAAAGAAAAGAATGAGGAGTTTTCGAAGGCCAATCTTAAAGCCCTGTTCTTTAGCTCAATGACGAATCCTGTAACCAGATTCGTAAACGGACTGGTTTATGCGACGGTAGCGGTGCTTGGTGCGATAGTGGCAATCGGAGGCGGTATTTCGATCGGTACGCTTTCTTGCTTTTTAAGCTACGCAAACCAGTATACCAAACCCTTTAACGAAATTTCGGGAGTTATTACGGAGTTCCAGAATGCGGTTGCCTGCGCGGGAAGAATATTCACTTACCTTGAGGCGCCCGACATGAAGGATACCGACGCGCCGATGGATGACGCAGTAAGTTTCTCGGGTGACATTGAGATTAAGGACCTTTGCTTTAGCTACGATAAGACAAAGAAACTCCTTTACGATATTTCCTTCCACGTAAAGCCCGGAAGCCATATAGCAATCGTAGGCCCCACGGGTTGCGGAAAGACCACGTTTATTAACCTTCTTATGAGGTTTTACGAGCCTGACGGCGGTAAGATTCTTTATGACGGAATAGCTTCTGACAGCATCAGCAAATCGACACTTCGAAAGAACATCGGAATGGTGCTTCAGGATACATGGCTTAAGTCTGTAAGTATCGCCGATAACATAGCTTACGGAAGAGAAAACGTCACAAGAGAAGAGATAATTGAGGCTGCAAAGAAGAGCCATGCGCACAGCTTTATTTCAAGACTTGAAAAGGGCTACGATACGATAGTTTCCCCTGACGGCGAAAACCTCTCCGCAGGACAAAAGCAGCTTATATGTATTGCAAGACTCATGCTTAGCGTTCCTCCTATTCTGATTCTTGACGAAGCAACATCTTCAATCGATACACGTACCGAAATAAGAATCAACCGTGCATTTAAGGCACTGATGGAGGGAAGAACTTCGTTTATCGTTGCGCACCGCCTTTCTACGATTCGAAATTCCGATCTGATCCTTGTTATGAAGGACGGTAATATAATCGAGCAGGGTACGCACACAGAACTTACCGAGAAGAAAGGCTTTTATTACAGCATGCTCAATTCGTAATTTGGGCACGAAGGGCCTTTTGCCTAAATTTCATACACTTTCAAAACGGATGTCCGAAATTTGGATATCCGTTTCTTTTTGCCCGTTTTAAGGCACATTTCCCTGTGATAAGTTGATGATGCTCAAAGAAATGAAGTTTTTTATCGATGGTTCTCATCGATTCGAAGGGAGAGTGGTTTTAATGAAATTTGCAAAAGGAGTAGTAAAGGGAAGATTCATAATCTTCCTCGCCGCCCTAATACTTGCGGTGCCGTCGGTAATCGGAATGGTTAAGACCAGAATCAACTATGATATGCTGACGTACCTGCCAAAGGATATGGAGACGGTAAAAGGACAGGACATATTGCTGGAGGATTTCGGCAAGGGTGCTTTTTCCTTTATCGTGGTTGAGGGCATGGCGGATAAGGACGTAGCAAAGCTTGCAGATAAGCTTCGCTCCATCGAGCATGTTGAGACGGTGCTTTGGTACGATTCGTTCATGAACGTGGACATCCCCAAAGAGATGCTTCCGGACAAAGTGCTTGACCTCTTTAACAAAGGCGATGCAACGATGCTTTCGGTATTCTTCGATACTTCGACATCGGCCGATGCGACCATGCAGGCAATCAAGGATATAAGAAGCACGGTAGACAAGAAATGTTTCGTCTCCGGTATGTCGGCGCTCGTTGTTGACTTAAAGGATCTTTGCGAGAAAGAAGAGCCTGTATATGTCGGAATCGCAGTTGCGTGCGCTGCACTTGCAATGCTTATCTTGCTTGACGGCTGGCTTGTTCCTTTTGTTTTCCTTGCAAGTATAGGACTTGCGATTTTATATAACCTTGGTTCTAACTTCTTCATGGGAGAGATTTCCTACATAACCAAGGCTCTGTCGGCAGTATTGCAGCTTGCGGTCACCATGGACTATTCGATCTTCCTTTGGAATGCATATAACGAAAAGCTTTCCGAATATGATGATCACAAAGAAGCCATGGCTCACGCAATAAAGGAAACGCTCACCTCGGTAGTCGGAAGTTCGGTTACTACTGTTGCGGGATTTATAGCCCTTTGCTTTATGAGTTTTACACTCGGCGCGGATCTTGGAATCGTTATGGCAAAGGGAGTTATCTTCGGAGTAATAGGATGTGTTACGATCCTTCCTTCGATGGTGCTTCTTCTTGATAAGCCTTTGCAGAAAACAAGACACAAGACCTTCCTTCCGAAGCTTGGAAATATAGCAAAGGGAATCGTCAAGGTTTTCCCGGTACTCGCGCTTTTGATGATTGTTGTGGCAGTTCCTTCGTACATGGGATATAAGCAGACAAACAACGAAGTTTACTACGACATGGGCCAGTGCCTTCCCGAAAACATCGAGGTCGTCAAAGCAAACGCGAAGCTTTCGGAAACTTTTAACGTCGCAAGTACTCACATGCTTTTGGTAAGCACCGACACGCCCGAAGAAAGCGTTCGAGCAATGCTTGATGAAATAAAGGGCGTTGACGGTATCAAGAATGTGCTTGGCATAGACAGTATTCTTGGAAGCGCCTTTCCTAAGGACTTAATTCCCGAAAAACTTGAAGAAATGCTTGAAAGCGAAAATTGGGAGCTTGTACTTATTAACTCCGAATATAAGGTAGCAAGCGACGCGGTCAACGCACAGATCGGAAAAATCAACGATATAGTTAAGAAATATGACAAAGCAGGAATGCTTATCGGCGAAGCTCCTTGTATGAAGGACATGATTGAAACGACCGACTACGACTTCAAGGTCGTAAATGCGGTTTCGGTTCTTTCGATATTCGTAATCATCGCCCTTGTAGAAAAGAGCATAAGCATTCCGTTTATCCTGATTTCGGTAATAGAGCTTGCTATCTTTATTAACTTGGGCCTTCCTCACTACCTTGGTCAGTCGCTTCCGTTTATCGCACCGATTTGCATAAGCACGATTCAGCTTGGTGCAACGGTCGACTACGCAATACTTATGACGACCAGATACAAGAAAGAAAGAATGAGCGGTGAAGCGAAGAAAGAAGCCGTTACGACGGCCCTGAGGACTTCGATACCTTCGATTATCGTAAGTGGTATGGGACTTTTCGCAGCGACCTTCGGAGTGGCGCTTTATTCAAACATCGACATAATCAGTTCAATGTGCCTGCTTATGGCAAGAGGAGCAATCATCAGCATGGCATCGGTAATAATGTTCCTTCCGGCGTTACTCATGGTATTTGACACAGTTATAGTCCATACGACGGCGAACATGACAAAGAAAGAGAATCACCGCAAGGTGTTTAAAGGAAAAGAGGTATTGGTATGAAAAGGTTAACGAAAATTGCTACGGCAGCAGTACTTACACTTGCTCTTACAATCACTCCGGTTGTTTACAATTACGCGGAGAATGTAGATACAGACAAAACAGCGGAAACCACGCAGGAAAACATCGAAGCCACGGACGCAGTTGCGGCTTCTGAAGAAGGAGTTGCCGAAACACTTGAAAAACAGACTGTTTTCGAAGAACCCGTGCTTGATGATGAGGTGGTTTATGTATTTGCCGATTCAAAGGGTGATGTTAAGAAACTTACAGACAGCATCTGGATTGAAGAGGGCACCGAAGAAGTAAACGAAAAAGAAGCCTATGACCTTCCCGTAGGCGTAGACATCAAGTATTACATGGATGGTAAGGAAGTATCCGCAGAAGAAATCAAGAACTTGACGGGACACCTTAAAATATCCGTAAACTACACGGATTTAAAGTCCGGCACCGAACTTATAAACGGTCAGAAAGAAACAATCTACGTTCCTTTCGCAGCCCTTCTTGTAAGCGTGCTTGATTCCGATAATTGCTCAAATGTAACGGTTTCAAGGGGCCGTGTAATCTATGACGGAAACAGATATGCGGTTACGGGCCTTGCATTTCCGGGACTTAACGAAGACCTTGGAACCAAACTTTGCGACGAACTTAAAGAAGCCGATGACAAATTTGGTAACGGCGACTCAGTCACTATTGAAGCCGATGTCGATAAGTGCGACTTCCCCGGCATGTACATCGTAGTAACAAACAGCGTTTTCAACGACCTTAAGATCAACGACTCGGGTAAGCTTGATGAACTTAAAGAGGATTTAAACTCTGTAAACGATGCGATGGACAAACTCATGGACGGTTCATCGAAGATTTATGACGGCCTTGGAACACTTCTTGACGGCGCAAAGAAACTCGACTCAGGCGTCGGCCAACTTTCAAACGGACTTGATACCTTAAGTTCAAACAGCGCAGCTCTTAATAAGGGCGCAACCGATGTTTTCAATGCGCTGTTGGCTACCGCAAGCTCTCAGTTAAAAGCAAATGGTCTTACAAACGAGAACCTTACGATTGCAAATTATGCTAATGTTATCAATGCTTGTATTGACGGATTAAACGGAACCGATACGACAGGTGCCGCAAGAACGCAGGTTGAGGCAGCTGTCAGAGCAAATACCGATAAGGTTAAAGCAGCAGTCACAACAGCCGTAAGAGACGGTGTAAAGGCTCAAGTTAGCGCAGAAGTACGTAAAACAGTGGAAGCTCAGGTTTCTGCGGGAGTAGCAGCACAGGTTGCAGCTGCAAACGGTGTAACCGAAGAAGAAGCCCTTGCTTTGCCGGGTGTGGCAGACCAAATCGCTCAGATGACGGACGCAAAGATGGCCGAAGACTCAATTAAGCAGACTATCGAGGCTACCACAGACGCTCAGATGGCAAGTGACAGCGTAAAAGCAATGATTGAATCAAAGACAGAAGAGCAGATTCAGGCGCTTATTGCTCAAAACATGAATTCTTCCGAAGTACAAAGCAAGATTTCGGCAGGTAACGCACAGATTGCAGCAGGCGTCGAAACGCTAAAGGGTCTTTTAAACCAGCTTAACTCCTACAAGAGTTTCTATGATGGACTCAATGCCTATACAGGCGGTGTGGATAAGTGCGCAAACGGCGCAAATACCTTAAAGAATTCAATGCCCGATGTGATTTCGGGAATTACCAAACTTAAGGATTCCGAAGGCCTTCTTAACGAAGGAATCGTACGCTTCAATGATGAAGGCGTAGGTAAACTCAACGATATCATGAATAACAACATTGAAGGACTTTCGGAACGTTTCGATGCGATTTCCCGTGTATCCGCTTCTTACTCAGCTTATACCGACGGAGAAAACACCGAAAAATCCTCGGTTAAATTCATTTACAAGATTTCAACCGATAAATAAGCTACCCCTCTTTCCCTTTACGGAGGCTGTCGCGATTCTTGCGGCAGTCTCCTTTTTTAGTCGATTTTTCAGTAACTTCCCGTTGTCTTTGAAAAACTTATGATATATAATATTTTATTAGTTTTATTAATATTTTTTGGAGGGTTTTTTATGAAAAAACTTGAAGAATATGTAAGAAGTATTCCGGACTTTCCGGAACCGGGAATTATTTTCAGGGATATCACCAGCGTGCTTCAGGATGCAGACGGACTTCGTCTTGCGATAGACACCATGCAGGGCCTTATCAAAGACCTTGATTTTGATGTGGTTGTGGGTCCCGAATCCAGAGGCTTTATTTTCGGAACTCCCCTTGCGTATATCAACAAAAAGCCCTTCGTTTTGATCAGAAAGAAGGGTAAGCTTCCCTGCGCAACCGTTGAAAAGACCTATGATCTTGAATACGGCACCGCAACTATCGAAATTCATAAGGACGCTATCAAGCCCGGTCAGAAGGTACTGATTGTGGATGACCTTATCGCAACGGGCGGCACCACGGAAGCCATGGTGGAACTTATCGAAGAACTCGGCGGCAAGGTTGTGGGAGTTGTTGTTCTTATGGAGCTTGCGGGCTTAAAGGGCAGAGAACGGCTTAACGGCGTTCCGCTTTATTCCGCCATCACCTACGAAGGAAAGTAATTTTCTTTTTGAAACAGGGCATGTCACATGGATGAATTGTTGAATAACACGGTTCAACAGAATACCGAAGCCGAAAACGTCGAACTCGTCATGGATGACGGGCGGATCGAATCCATCGGTGAATTCATCAGTCCCGAAGAACTCTTCGAGGACCTTATTAATCGTGTGCGCAAGTATCACCCCAGCGACGACATTTCCCTTATAAGAAAAGCATACAAGATCGCCGACGACGCCCATCACGGTCAGGTGAGACGTTCCGGCGAACCTTATATAATCCATCCTCTTTACGTTGCCATTATCCTTGCGGATCTCGAGCTTGACAAAGAAACCATCTGCGCCGGCATCCTTCATGATGTGGTTGAAGATACCATCATTACCAAGGAAGAGATCGAGGTAGAGTTTGGCGCCGAAGTGGCCTTACTGGTCGACGGCGTTACCAAACTCAAATCCTTCCAAATGAGCGATAAGACCGAAGGAATACCCAAGGACAAAGAAAAAGAAGACCTTCAGGCGGAGAACCTTCGTAAGATGTTCCTTGCCATGGCCAAGGA
>DBVS01000089.1:0-326 GCA_002308235.1 Lachnospiraceae bacterium UBA1258 | reverse complement strand
GCGGACCGTCTTCACAATATGCGTACCCTCGGTCACATGGCGGTTGAAAAGCAGCAGAGGATCGCGAGGGAGACTCTTGATATTTATGCTCCCATCGCCGACAGGCTGGGTATTTCCAAGATCAAGGTGGAACTGGATGACCTTGCTTTAAAATATCTTGAACCCGAGGCCTACAAAGAACTTACCAGACTCATTGCGGCCAGAAAGAGTGAGAGAGAGCGTTATATCCAGAGGATCGTAAATGAGGTTTCGAGCCATATCAAAAATGCCGGGATCAAAGCTAAGATCGACGGCAGAGTAAAACACTTTTTCAGCATTTACAAGAA
>DBVS01000079.1:19691-22170 GCA_002308235.1 Lachnospiraceae bacterium UBA1258 | reverse complement strand
CCCATGCGTGATTCGTGCAGGAAAGCTTCGGAATAACTTCCGTTTTGGTTGTACCACAATTTTTGCATGTGTAGGTTCTTACGCCTTCAGCATCGTAGGTAGCTTTTTTTGTTACCTTCCCTGCGTCCCATGCATGATCCGTGCAGGTAAGTTTCGGAATTACTTCAGTTCTGGTAGCGCCACAGTTCTTGCATGTGTAGGTTCTTACGCCTTCAGCATCGTAGGTAGCTTTTTTTGTCACTTTTCCTGCGTCCCATGTGTGATCTGTGCAGGTAAGCTTCGGAATGGCTTCAAATCTTCTTTCGCCACATTCAATGCAGCGGTAGAGCATTTCGCCCTCTGCGTCGCCGGTAGCTGCTTTATATACCACTCCACTGTCCCATGTGTGATTCGTGCAGGGAAGCGTTCCGATGGTTTCCTTTTTGACCCAGCCACAGTTTTGACAGGTGTATCTTTTTATAATGTACTTGAGGTAGGTATACACCTCCTCGTTCCATACATGTTCCGTGCAGTAAAGTTTACTGACCATTTCTTCCTTTGTCTCACCGCAGGTCGTGCAGGTATAGGTCCTTGTTCCGGCCGTAGTATATGTTGGCTCTTTAGTAACCGTGCCCTGATCCCATGTGTGCACATGCGCTTCCTCCGCACCTGTCTCCGCATGGACTTCTATCGACTGATACAGCCCGCATATCATCAATACGGATAGCAGAAAACAAGCAACGCGCAGTGCCGATTTCCTTTTTCCTCTTTTAGTATTCATATTTTTTTCCTCCTTGTCATGTGCAGGGCATTTGTTCTGCCTTTCTATATCTATTACGTACCGTCTGACAAAAAGGTTTTAGGTTTTTAAAAAAATATTATAAAAAGAAAAGTCCGGGGCAATTAACCTCGGACTTAGTCTCTCCTTTTCTTTGATTTATTTAATTGAAAGCCACAAAGCAGGGCGCACACCATAAATGCCGGAGTTCACTTGACTGCGGCCTCTTATATACCCGCCGGATTGAACGACCATGGCCATAGTCTGTCCCTTGCCGGGCGAGCGCAGCCACCACCCACACATGCCGGTGCCGTCTTCTGCTTTGCCGGCACTAATATCGTGACACACTCCCTGCGACATTGCATACTTGGTCGGAACACATTTTCTTGCTTCGTCCGAGGGAAAATATGAAAGGGCTTCCTCGTAGCTTAAGCAAAAGACATTGTCATTTGTCGCATTTCCGCCCATGGCTCCCCAGCCCCTTATGATTGCTTCACTGTATCCGCTTATGTTTTCCAATTCTAAAGAATAATCAGTGTTAAAAAAGGCATTGCTGTCCGGATTCTCATTGGTTACAGGCACAATCTTTTCCTGTTCCTCGCCGGTGAACGCCGTGTTATAAAAACTGTCATTCAGCCAGTTCCTTAATGTACTGTCTTCCCATGTCATGTCTCTAAGTTTTGCGTCATACTTCTGCCAATCAAGCGCATACCGGCTGATTATCAGCATCCTGTCATCTTCCTTTTCAAGTACCAGCCATTCTATATCTTCCGTTCCGTTTGCGGTTTTTTTGTCCTGCTCGTAACGTCCGAATTTAATCAGATCTCCCACCTCAGCATCGGCAACAGCAACAGCATCTGAAGTGGCATCGGCTTCAGCAGCGACAAATCCATTCTCTGACTGCTTTTTGGAAGGACTCTGGCTGCTTTGCTGAGTTTCGCCTGACTCTGTGGTAACCCACATCATGGGGCGGATTCCCAAATACTTTGTTTGAAGGGGAAACTCCGTGACCCAATAAGGAGAATTATATACAGCAGCATCCGAACCGGTTACAACATAATAACGCGCGCTTCTGACAAGATTTCCGGTAGAAGAACCGTCATCGTTAAAAGTAGGACAAGGACCCGACATGCCGGTTCTCAGGATATAGGTTCCGAATTCTTCCCCGATCAGGCTTTCATCAAGATTTACATTTTCGGGATCAAAATCATTATATCCTGTATAATCTTTTTCCCAATCGTAAGCCTGCTGAGTATAAGAAAAGTTCTCAATCCCGCTTGCGGGTGTGGCTTTTGCAAGAATATCCGTCCCGAAACTTTCATAGATGTCTTTATGAACCTTCATATATCTGACAAAATCTTCATCAAAATCCGGAATAAAGATCCTGTCGGTGGTAACGATCTTGCCGATGTCTCTGGAATAGTCCGATTCCATGAATTTCCAACTGATTGTTTCTATATCTACCAATTCATCGCCCATCGAGCATGTGTCTTCCCAAGTGGTACGAATCTCGGTCTCAGCGATCCGTTCTCTTTCTACATCCGTAAATGCGGATTCGTAAAAATCACCGTTTAAGTAGGTTCTGATGCCACATTCTTTCCATGAATATTTTACGCCGTCTCCCGGGAATTTCATCATATCTCCGATGGACATAAGGATATATTTGGATAAAAGAAGCTTTTTACCGTTTTCGTCGGCAAGTACCATCCATTCTATGGGCTC
>DBVS01000079.1:15763-19496 GCA_002308235.1 Lachnospiraceae bacterium UBA1258 | reverse complement strand
GATCCTCTGTAGAAACCGCTGCGGGTTCGTTTGCATTAATCAGATGATGTATTCCGAATCCTGCGCCGGTCAAAGCAAGTGCACCTACAACGATAAATCCGGCAATTTTGGCCGAAAAACCTGTCTTGGCAGCAACTACACCAGCTTTTGCGGCAACGGCACCTGCTTTTGCAAGCCCGGAACCCGCCTCAGATGCTATAGCTGCCGCTCCTGCAGAGCCCGCAGCAGAAAGCGCCGCCAGTTCACCTTCAAGGCGAGCTGCATACGCACTGTTTTTGAAATAAAGGAGCATAACGGCGGGAACAACACACGCAAAGCTTACTCTGATGCCATTTCTCTTCTCGTAGTCCGCGGTCGCAACAGCCATTTTCTTTCGCGAATAATTAAGCCTGCTCTTGACGGTATCTTCGGATACGTTCTGAAGACTTGCGACCTGTTTGACAGAATAGTCTTTAAAGTAAAAAAGAAGCGTCGCCTGTTTTTGCTCAGCCGGGAGTGTATCCACGATATCATCGACTATCTTAAGCATCTCGGCGCGTAAATACGAGCTTTCGGGAAGAGATCCCTCATCGGAGCCCGAGATCGTGTCCACGAATTCATTTTCTTCGTCGGACATATCCGTAAAATTGATGGGGCGCTTTTTTCTAAGGAAATCCTTGCAGGTATTGGCGATTATGGTATCGAGCCAGGACTGAAAATCTCTGGTTTCATCAAACCTGTCTATATTCTCCATTGCTTTAAGAAAGGCGTCCTGATACATATCCTCGGAATCACTGTCGTTTTTGACATACCGGCTTGCAATTGATAAGCCTTTCTTTCTGCAGGCCTCGTAGAGCTTGCCGAGGGCCTCATAATCTCCTTTTTTTGCTTCACTGATAAGAGTGTTCATTTTTTACCTCCGTTATTTTTATTACCCGGTCAAAAACCTTTCGTGCAGGCATTCAATCTGTCCTGCTGTATATTATTACGTATGAGATTGGAAAAAGGTTTTATCCCGACGAAGATTTTTAAAAATTCACCCTTTTGTGCATTAATCATACCACATATACCGGGCAAAGACGAACAAATACGAAACAAAAGAAGGGTGTATCTCTTTTGAGATATGTACGGCGGGCTCTACTTATAATATAATACTTTCAAATACGAACACACAATATAGTTCGGAGGTTAATAAAATGATAAAAGCATTGCTTACAATGGATGACTTTGCGACAAAAAACATACCTGCAATCGTGGATTATCTTGAAGAAAAGCACATACCTGCGATCCTTTTTGCCTGCGGAAGGAATGTGGAAAAGCATTATGACGAAGCGATATATGCGGTAAAGAAGGGGATCATTGTCGGAAATCACAGTTATTCGCATCCGCATTTTTCCGAAATTTCTTTGGAAGAGGGCATAAAAGAGATCGAGAAGTGCGAGCAGGTACTGAACGATCTTTACAAAGAAACGGGAATGCAACGTAAATACAGACCCTTCCGTTTCCCTTACGGAGACAAGGGCGGAGATAACAAGGATAAACTTCAGAAATATCTTGCCGAAAAGGCTTTTGATAAAGTCGATGACAGCGATATCAAGTACTCATGGTGGAAAGAGCAGGGACTCGACAAGGATATAGATACGTTCTGGACCTTCGATTTCACGGAATACAGGATCCGTCCAAACAGCGGATTTACATTAGATGATGTTTTTAAAAGGATGCATGATCAGGATCCAAAATCGGGAGGGGCTTTGTTTGCACCGGACGGCTATAATATGCTGCTTTTTCATTCACATGATGAGACTGAGGAGATGGTGCCGGAGTATTACAGGGTGATCCTTGACGAGTGTCTTAAGAACGGCGTGGAATTTGTTGAACCGAAATTTATAGGATAAATAAAAGCAAGGGCACATACCCTTGCTTTTTATTTGGCACGAGTTATTCCGGCAGCAGCCATCCGGTGAACTCCAGGATAGTCTGCTTCTCGTTGCTTTTCTCGGACTGGCGCATGTGGGTGCGGTAGTCGCGGGGAGTCATTCGCATAAGCTCCGAAAAACGGCGGTTGAAGGTCGCGATGGATTTAAAGCCCACGGTTTCGGAAATGGAAAGCACGGAATCCTCGGTGCTTCTTAATAAGTCGCAGGCTCTGAAGATGCGTACCGAATTTAAGTAATCAAGGGGATTCGTTCCCATGATACGAAGAAAGATACGCCTGAAGTGCGTGGGACTTAAGTGGCACAGGTCTGCCAGAGAATCCGTGGAAAAATTTTCGGCATAATTTTTCTCAATGAATTTAAGAACGGGCTGGATTACCAGGTAATCCTCAGCCTTAGCGCCTGATACGGAATCATTCTTTTTGCGAAGATCATCCTGAAGGCGTAACAAAACAAGACAAAGGGTGGCTAAAAGACATTTGGAAATAGTCTGGTAGCCGGCCTTTTTTTCTTCCAGTTCTCTGATGATGGCGATAACCAGCTGGTTGATTCCGGGATAGGCTTCCGCGGAAATAATGGGTGTATAGCCGTTCTCGGGATTGAAGGAAAACTCAAAGTCCGCCACGGAGGGGGGAAGGATCCCTTCAAAAATCTCGGAGGGCTCCAAAAACAGGTATGACCACCTGCTCTCGCAGCCTTTGTCGGAATAGGTCGTGTGCGGAATGTTTTTGGGTATAAAGGTAAGATCTCCGGCTTTAAAATGGTATTCGTCGCCAAAAAACTCCATGACTCCCGACTCACTGTGACAGAATCCGATCTCCAGACAATTGTGGAAATGAAGTCTGCCCGAAGGGATGTCGGAAATCTTCCAGTGATCGCCCGAAAGAAGAAGCACCGGAAACTCCGGAGGAAGGAAATAGTTTCTGTATTCGATTATTGTTGATTTTTTCTTGCCTGCCATAATTCTCAAAAAAAACTGTGTGCAACTTTTGGTTTCTTGCACAATTTTATCAAATCTCGTCAGAAAGTACAATCAAAACTACATCATCTGTAAATTAATCGCCAAATTGCTAACGTCACTTATCAATTATGAACAAATTGTTAATGGTTAAATTGGTTAAAAACAACATATCGGTTTAATAAATGGTCGAAAATGAGAAGTATTGGTATCGAAATGAGAAGATATTTGCGTGTCATAAACAGATAATGAAATCAAGATACGGTTCCATGTATCTTTGGAGGATGTATTAATGGCTAAGAACGTCAGCGATGAAATAAAGCGGAGTAATCGCAAAAGCACCGCTAAGTGTGTCAAGAGGGACTGGCAGCTTTATGTAATGCTTCTTTTTCCCCTTGCAATGGTATTTATCTTTAACTATGCGGCTTATCCGGGTCTGAGAATGGCCTTCATGAATTATAAGCCCGCCATGGGATATGAGGGCAGCGAATGGGTCGGCTTCGGCACCTTCGCCAAGATCTTCTCGGATCCCGACTTCTTAAAATCTTTAAAAAATTCGGTTATCTTTAACCTTTTGGATATGGCCGTAAGTTTCCCGATGCCTATCATTTTGGCTCTTATGCTTAACGAGCTCAGATATCCTAGGTTTAAAAAAGTATCCCAGACTATTCTTTATCTTCCCCATTTCCTTTCATGGGCGGTAATCGGTTCTGTGGCTTATACCATGTTTAAGCCCACCACCGGTCTTGTGAATATGGCACTTATGAAGGCCGGCTGGATTTCCCAGGGTATTCCTTTCTTAAACGAGAAATGGCATTGGGCAGTTACATATCTTCTTATCGGTGTATGGCAGAGCATGGGC
>DBVS01000079.1:9761-15736 GCA_002308235.1 Lachnospiraceae bacterium UBA1258 | reverse complement strand
GAGGCCGCCATGATCGACGGCGCCGGCAGATGGAAAAGAATGTGGCATATAACCCTTCCCGGAATCAAGGGAACCATAGTTACGCTCCTTATCATGACCCTCGGCCGTGTAATGGGAAGTAACCTTGAAAGACTTAAGGTGTTCGATAACACAATGGTAAGAGATTTCCAGTATCAGCTTGCCGTATATATTTACGAAAAGGGTCTGACGGCCTCCCAGTTCAGTAAGGCGACAGCGGTGGGCCTCTTCCAGTCTGCAGTGGGTCTTGCACTTGTTCTTATTACAGACAGAATCGCCAAGTCTCTTGGTGAAGAAGGTTTGATGTAGGAGGTGTGAGATGGCAAAGAAAAAAGAAGAAATAGCCAGAGACGCAGAAGTCAGCAGAGGCGAAAACAGAGCAATAGTTAAATTCAGGCCGGGCGACCTCCTGATGATGATTTTCATAACACTTTTAAGCCTTACATGTGTGCTTCCTTTCATACACATCGCGGCAAAATCGATTTCCAGTAACAGCAAGGTAGTTGCAAAGCTTGTATATCTCATTCCCAAAGAGATAACCTTTGATGCATACGGTTCGATAATCAGAGATAATACCCTCACTTATTCCATGGGATACAGCGTGGTGGTAACCTTTATCTTTACCGTACTCGGCATGTTTGTCTGCATCTGCGGAGCTTATCCGCTTTCCAGAGTGAGACTTAAGGGTCGTAAGTGGCTGACATTTTTACTCATGGTTCCCATGTATTTCGGAGCAGGTCTTATCCCGAGTTACTTGCTGTACAGCGATTACAACCTTTTGAACAATATGTGGGTTTTGATCCTGCCCCTTATTTATTCGGCATATAACCTGCTGATTATGAAATCTTTCTTTATGAGCAGCATACCCGAGAGTTTGGAAGAATCGGCATTCCTGGACGGAGCTTCAAATTTCCAGATACTTTTAAAGATCGTGCTTCCTCTTTCGAAGCCCATTCTTGCAACGATTTCGCTGTTCTATGCGGTAGGTCGCTGGAACTCATACGCCGACAACATGTACTTCATCAGAAGCGAGAAGCTTAAGATGGTACAGTACAAGCTTTACCAGATGGTTGCATCCGCGCAGGAGGCACAGACCGCTTCCATGGCCGATGCGGCAGCAGTAACGAGCACACCCGAAGTACTTCAGGCCGCTTCCGTTATGTTCATCACCATTCCCATTATCTGCATCTACCCTTTCCTTCAGAAGTATTTTGTAAAGGGAACCATGATAGGTGCGGTAAAGGGCTGATCACGATAGTTTACCCGGAAAGCCGGGACATTATAAACTATACTTTTTCAAAGGAGGAAAATTTATGAAAAAGATGCTTTCAAGAGTACTTGCAGTCGTTCTTGCAGGTACAATGGCATTCGGTCTTACCGCTTGCGGCAAGAGTTCCAACAAGAACACCGGCGACAAGATCGATACCGAATGGAAGAAATTCGACAATACGGTAACTCTTAAGGTTCCCGTATACGACAGAGGAGGCAACTCCAACGGTGTTGCCGACGTTGTCAACAACGACTGGACCAAGTGGGTTCAGGAACAGTTCGGTGATAAGTGGAACATCAAAGTTCAGTATGTTCCGATCACCAGATCCGACGTTTTAACCGACTATGCGCTTCTTGCTGCTGATAAGAATCTTCCCACCATCTGTGCGGAATATGACTATCCCAAGATGACTCAGTGGATCAGCGACGGCTATATCGATTCCTTCGATATGGACACCTTCAAGGCAATCGCTCCCACCTACTACGCTAACATGGAAAAGACCGGTCTTCTCAACATGACCAAGGTTTCCGGCAAGGATTACCTTGTATTCGGTAGCAGAGCATACGGTTTCTCCACCTATACCTGGGCTACCTTCTATCGTCTTGACTGGGTTAAGGCTGCAGGCTACGACAAGTTCCCCGACAAGCTTTCCGATCAGATCGAATGCTACAAGAAGATCAAGGCTCTCGGCCTTTGCGAGTACCCTCTCGGCGGAACCCGTGTAACAGGTGCCGGCGTTGACCAGAACCACGGCTACAGAGATTATCCTCAGAACGAAGAACTTTGGGCTACCACCGGTGATTACAACATCCCCGCACTCAGCACCGAAGCACAGAAGAGATTTTTAAAGGTTGCCAACGAAGAATACAACCTTGGTCTCATCGATCCCGAATTCTACTTAAAGGAATCCAGCGATGCCATCGCTGACTTTGTAAATGGCAAGTCCTTCCAGTACAGCTGCTACCTTAATTCCACCATCCAGGCTCTTGAGTCCTTCTATGCTGAGAACCCCAACGGTGAAGTTGGTCTTATGGTTTGCCCCGGCTATGTAACCGATGATGCTTATCACTGGTCAACCGCATACCGTGCAGGTCTTAACCTCGGCGCTTACGTTGGTTTCTCCAAGTCCGCAACCGCTGACGAGAAGAAAGCAGCTATGATGTACCTTGAATGGCTCATCACTCCCGAAAACCTCTTCACCTTCCAGTGGGGTGTTGAAGGCAAGAACTTCGAGCGTGATGCAAACGGCAACCCCGTTGCAATCTCTTCCGAAGGAATGGGACATAACAGTAACGTTGACTACTGGATGCTTGCAGAAGCAGTTAAGTCTCTCGGCAACATCGAGCTCGATGTTAAGGCTGTTACCCCTCAGAACATTCCCGCAGACTTCTTTGCAGACATCCTTGCTAACTACAACGGACAGAAGGAAGTATATGAAAAAGGCTTTGCTAACGTAGACTGCTATTTCGCAACCTCTATCGCAGCAGAAGCTGAATATGCTCAGACTCTTTACGGAAAATACGAAGAGTACAGAAACAAGCTCACCACCTGCAAGCCCGAAGAATTCGATGCTTTGTACGATGAGCTCAGCAAGAAATATCTTGAAGACGGTTATCAGAAGGTTATCGATGAAAGATCGAAAGCTTTGAAAGACGGTAACGGTACTCACCTTAAGTAATCTGTAATTACTAAGTGCAATAATAAAAACAGCGGCCTTTCGGTAAATGCCGGAAAGCCGCTGATTGCCTTAAAAGAATACGTTTTTCCAATGCATTCATAACGGCTTTAATGTATAGTGAGTGTATCGGAAGGGTGTATTGCACCAAATGAAGGAGGAGAATAAATGCTTAAACTCGAATACGATGAGAAGCAGATCGAAGAAGTGATCGATAAGATCGTGAAAAAGACCATGAACATGGATCTTACATGGGACTGGCCCTGCGGTGTGGCTTACTACGGAATCTGCGAAGCCTATGAAAACACGGGAAAGAAGGAATATCTTCAGCTCTTAAAGGACAGAGTCGACGAACTCATCGAGCTGGGTCTTCCCAGAGTGTGGACAGTAAACGCCTGTGCCATGGGCCACTGTCTCGTGACTTTATATAAAGAAACTCAGGACAAAAAATACTATGACATTCTGATGTCAAAGGTTGAATATATCAGAAAAGACGCTCTTCGTTTCGGTGACAACGTGCTTCAGCATACGGTTTCCGCAAACAACGACTTCCCGGAACAGGCCTGGGCAGACACACTTTTCATGGCTGCTTTCCTGCTTCTTCGTGTGGGAGTAATGGAAAAAGATGAAGAAATGATAGAAGATGCCCTTAATCAGTGGTATTGGCACATCAAGTATTTACAGGATCCCGACACCGGCTTCTACTATCACGGTTACAACAATATAACCAAGGACCATATGTCCGGAATCTACTGGGGCAGGGCAAATGCCTGGGCCGCCTTCACCATGAGCAAGGTGGGTGAAATCCTTCCGGAAGCATATCTTTATCCCAAATTCCTTGATGTTGCAGGTTCCCTTAACGAGCAGCTCGCAGCGTTAAAAACAGTCCAGACCGAAAACGGACTTTGGAGAACGGTCCTTAATGACGAAGGTTCTTACGAAGAAATATCCGCATCTGCCGGAATTGCTGCAGCAATGCTTAACAGAGGAAATCCTCTTCACAGTAAGTACATCAACAAATCCATCAAGGGTCTTTTGGCAAATGTGAGCCCCGAAGGAAAGGTTATGAACGTTTCCGCCGGAACCGCAGTCATGAAGGATATCGAAGGATACAGAAACATATCCAGAGACTGGATTCAGGGCTGGGGTCAGGGACTTATGCTCGCTTTCCTCGGAAAGCTGCTTGTTTCCTCCAAAATCGAAAAGGACGGAGCGCTGTAATGTTTCAAAAAAGTTTCTTTTTGGAAGAAGGGTTTGAGGGTTTCAAAAGAAACAGTATAGGGGTTTCAGACACAGACATATATTCACCCGAGATCGGGTACGGATTTATTTCCGATGAACTCAGGGAGAAACAGGAATTATTAAAGATTCCTGCGGTTTCAAACGGGTTTATGCCGATCAAGGTTAAGGACAGGCGGCCGATCCCCACGTTCTTCAAGATCGATGTTCCGAGACAGGGCAATTATCTGGTGGAGATCGAGGCTGAGAATGACGGACGGGAGGCTCTTATCTTTCTTGAAAGAAGGCGCCTTGCCGCCCTGGAGCATTTTATCGGGAAAAAGAAATTTGTTTTTTCCGTCAATGTTTGTGATATCATTCCGGAGCACAAAGAACGGATCTATATCGACAAGGATCTGGATGTGACCTGGGTGGGCGAAGGCCTTAAAGTTTTAACCATCGAAGTCAGCGAAACGAATTGTCCCACCATATACATCGCCGGAGATTCGACGGTGACCGATCAGCCGGCCGATTACCCGTATTCACCCGGATCGTCTTATTCCGGCTGGGGACAGATGCTTCCGGCATATTTAAACGAGAGCGTGGCGGTTTCGAATCATGCGCACTCGGGTCTTACGACCGAAACCTTCAGAAGCGAAGGACATTACTCGATCATTGAAAGCTACATCAGGCCGGGTGACTATTTCTTTATGCAGTTCGGGCACAACGACCAGAAGCTTGAGCACCTGCGTGAAGACGGCGGCTACAGGGAGAATCTTACGAGATACATCCGTGAGATCAGAAACCGCGGAGCCTTCCCCGTAATCATCACTTCTCTTTCGAGAAATACCTGGTTTAACTCGGGTGAGGCGTATAACGACCTACTTTCCGCATACGCCGCAGAGTGTATCAGACTCGGAAAAGAGCTTTCGGTTCCGGTTTTCGACCTTCATGAATTCAGCATGGAGCTCATTAAAGAAAACGGCATGGAAGAAAGCAAGAAATACTTCCATCCCGGAGACCTGACCCATTCAAACGATTACGGCGCCTATGTGATGGCAGGGTATATCGCAGGCGAAATGAAACGTGTCTCCGAATCGGATGCGGCTCCTGCGTACAGGGCTTTTAAGGGCATGCTTCGTGAGAATGTGCCCGACTGGGAGATCGATCCCGAGCTTTTAAAGATGCCGGTGCTTTTAACCGAAGAAGAAGCTGCGCCGGACGAACCCTACCAACTCAAAATGGACAAATTAAGTGAAATAATAAAAGGTGACAGAAAATGAGCAAATTAAACGGCGGTTTTACTTTACCCGGAGAAGCGGGCTATGAAGGACTTACACTTGAACTTGCAAAGCGCTGGGGTGCGGACGTTATACGTGACAGCGACGGAACGGTCCTTTCAGACGATATCCTGAATGCGGGATACGGAATCTATTCCACCATCTGCATAATCAGAGACCACAACAAATGGGCCAAAGAAAATAAGGACAAGCTCCAGCAGACTTTCCTTATCACTTCCCCTGTGGTTGCAGAGGGAAACACCCTTACGATCGAACTTTTGAAGGACTATTTCAAGGAGCAGTTTGCACTTAACGATAAGCCCGAAGCCATGGAATACTGGCAGGTTTACGACAGGACCGTAAACCAAGAGCTTCCCGCAACTTCCTGGAAATATGACAAAGCAAACGGGACCGTTACACTTTCCTGCATTAATCCTTTCCACAAATACACTGTAAGTTTCCTTGCTTACCGTATATGGGAAGAGATTTCCATGTATAACCACACCACGAACCA
>DBVS01000079.1:9269-9673 GCA_002308235.1 Lachnospiraceae bacterium UBA1258 | reverse complement strand
GTTGTCAGATTCACTTCCATGTTCTACAACTTTGCATGGATCTGGGGCGCAAGCGTAAGAAATCCCCATCTTTTCTCCGACTGGGCTTCCTATGATTTTACCGTAAGCGATATCGCCCTTAAGGAATTTGCCGAGAAGTACGGCTACAAGCTTACCGCCGAAGATTTTGTAAACGGCGGAAAGTATCATGTGACCCACATGCCCGGTAACAAGAGAAAAGCAGACTGGATGGAATTCACCAACGAATTCGTTATTTCCTTCGGTAAGAAGCTTATCGATATTGTTCACGAATACGGCAAGAAAGCTTATGTATTCTACGATGACTCCTGGGTAGGCGTTGAACCTTATAACGGAAAATTCGGCGAGTTTGGTTTCGACGGACTTATCAAGTGCGTATTTTCGGG
>DBVS01000079.1:2497-9225 GCA_002308235.1 Lachnospiraceae bacterium UBA1258 | reverse complement strand
CCTTATCTTTTCCCTGTGGGACTCGGTGGAGCTCCTACATTCATGGAGGGCGGTAATCCCACCCTGGACGCAAAGAAATACTGGATAAGCATAAGACGTGCCCTTCTTCGTGCAAAGATAGACAGAATCGGTCTTGGCGGATACCTTCACCTTGTTGAAGGCTTCCCGGATTTCGTGGATTACATCGAGAAGATTTCCGATGAATTCCGCACTGTAAGAGACCTTCACAGCGCAGGAAAGCCCTATGAGGTTCCCGTAAAGGTTGCTGTTCTTACCTACTGGGGCAAGCTTCGTTCCTGGACTCTTTCGGGACATTTCCATGAAACTTATATGCATGAACTCATCCACATAAACGAGGCACTTTCGGGCCTTCCCGTGGATGTTAAATACATTAATTTTGAAGATGTAAAGAACGGAGCCCTTAAGGATGCAGATCTGGTAATCAACGCAGGTCGTGCCGGAAGCGCATGGAGCGGCGGTGACGCCTGGGCCGATGAAAAGGTCCTTACCGCACTTACCGAGTGGGTTTCAAAAGGCGGCGTATTCCTCGGAGTCAATGAGCCCTCCGCGGCAGCAGGCTTTGACACCTTCTTTACCATGTCCCACGTTCTCGGTGTTGATATGGACCTCGGAGACAGAGTATGTCACGGACACTTTAGCCTTGAAAAGGCCGAAGAATCCTGGGTACCCGCAGAGCTTAAAGTTCCTGAGAAGAACTTTATCTACCTTACCGACGAGTCGACCCGCGTGTTGAAAGAAGAAAACGGAAAGCCCGTTATTACCACCCATCCTTTCGGCAAGGGTCGTGGAATCTATATGGCAGGCTTCGAGGTAAGCGATGTTTCTAAGCGCATGCTTCTTGACCTGATCCTTGAAATTGCAGGGGACAAAGAAAAACTTTACATCACCGACAATTACAATTGCGAGTGCGCTTTCTATCCCGGAAGTGATACAATCGTGGTGATCAACAACTCGGATACGGTTCAGAGCACGAAGGTCAATACCGCCAAGGGCGTAAAGACCTATACCATCGAGCCTTACGACACGATAATCGAAAAAATATAAGCGACTGAGGATCTTTGAAAGGAGAAAACAAAATGATTAAAGGTTTTAAAATGAAGCTTTATCCCGGACAGGAAGCCGAGTACGAAAAGCGTCACAACGAGCTTTGGCCCGAGATGCAGGACATGATCCACGAGCACGGCGGAAAGAATTATACGATTTTCCTTGATAAAGAAACCCTTACTCTTTTCGGTTACATCGAAATCGAAAACGAAGAGCTCTGGGCAAAGGGTGCAGACACCGCGATCAACCGTAAATGGTGGGATTTCATGGCCGATATCATGGAGACCAATCCCGATAACAGTCCCGTTGCCATTGATTTAAAGACTGTATTTCATCTCGATTAAGCAAACAGATCGATATACAAAAAGGGAAGCCAAGCGGCTTCCCTTTTAGATTGCTGTTTTATCAGTATGTGAATTTGAAGCTTCCCTGGTGAGACTCCGTTGACATGTTGATGGTGACTTTTCCGTCAGCGGGAACATCGAAGGTGGTGTTTCCGGATATTACTTCTTCGTAAAGAACTTTCCCGGTTGATTTTTCCGTGAGCTTTACATTCAAATTTCCTTCCTTGGTAGTAATCTCACAATGAACGGCAGTGGCATCCTTGGAAGGCGAAAGTGTATGGGACATTTTGCCGGATACCTTGGCGTAGCTTCCTTCCACTACATGGCTGGTTTGATTTCCCGCATAGCCTAAACGAAGGGTAAAACGGAAAGAACCTATTCCTAAAAACTTCATCACGAATACAATACCAAGCACAAGTATCATTACGGGTATTGCAATTTTCCAGTTTCCTCTTTTTCTGAACATTTTTTATTCCTCCAATTGGTTTTCTTTTTTCAGTTTATGTATTTTTACTTCCGCTATGATTATCGGAACAATACTCAAAAGGGCTAAAGCAGCAAGAGCAATCACGCCGGGGATGAGGGGCCAAGCCAGTATTGCGAACAAAAGAAACAGGAATACGAGATAATACCAGGGTTGGCTGAGTCTTTTATAATAGTTTGCTTTGTCCTCTTTTTCCGTGTGGAGCTCGAAGGGAGTTCCGTCATTTTCTTTTTCAATAATCAAAAGTTCTTTAAACAGAGTGGACCGCGTGGTTGAAATACGACCGCCCTTTTCCGCCCAGGGGCGATACGTAATCTTTCCGGGGGAATAATCGAGGGTGATGTTTTTGTAGAAAACCCGGTACCCGATACTTTCCAGAAATTCCTTGTATTTATCCGATTCTTCTCTGGATTTGTCCCCAACGTATTCAACGGTGTAAACGTACTTGTCGGGTTCGCACTCGTCAAATTCGTATTGAAGCTTCCCGGTTTTGATCAGGCGGTAACCCTTTTTCGACATGGAATTCAGCCATTTGGCCTGGGCTCCCATAAAGCCCGCAAAATATCGGTTCTTTTTAAGGCTCATGCGCAGTTACCTCCAACGATTTCGGAAGCAATGGCAGTAAGTTCCTTAAGGCGGCGCAGTTCTTTTTCCGCTATTTCACGTCCGAAGGGAGTAATGACGTACTCTTTGGTGCGACCCTCTTCTCCAAAGGGCTCGATCCATCCTTTTTCCGTAAGGGTATTGATTGCCCCGTACAAAGAACCTGCTCCGAGGATCAGTCTGCCTCCGGTCTTTTCTTCGATAAACTGCATGATGGCGTATCCGTGTTTCGGTACATACAAAGAAAGCAGTATAAAGAAGGTGACCTCTGTCAGAGCACCGCTTTTAACATTGTCTTTCACGTTGACTCCTTTGAAACAAAAAACAGTCAGTGATATATCACTAAACGTAATATATCACTAACCGTAATAACTGTCAACCATATTTTTTAGGTGGGAAAAGCGCGGAATCATCAGGTTTTCTGGCTCTTTCTGCACTCAAGCTGGAATCGTTTGGGGGATTTTCCAACCTGCTTTGTAAAGGTGCGGGAGAAATTCGAATAGTTGTTAAAGCCTGACATGTAGCAGGCTTCACTGGCGTTTTTGCCCTCTTTTAAGAGCTTGCAGGCAAGGGTGATCCTTTTTGCGATTATATACTGTGACAAAGAAAGACCGGATATTTTCTTTAAGCACCTGGAAATATATGTGCCGTTGTTGTGGATCTCATTTTCAAGCATGGAAAGGGAAATATTCTCGGTAAAGTGCTTGTCCACATAGTCGAAGGTCTTGCGCACCAGTTCGGGCATGGTGTTGGGATAATAGGTCATGGCGCTCTTCGAATAATGGGAATTTACTTTTATCATAATAAGCTTAAGGAACGCATCTGCGGCAATATCGGCGCCGGGTTCGTTGCTTAAAATGCATTTTTGAAGATTGACCGCGTAATTTTCTATATCTGCAAGATCTTCATCCTCAAGATGGATGCTATGTATACTGTGGTCATTGTAGGGGACAAAGCATCCGTTCAAATCCATATTGGGTCCGGAGGCTGCTTTCAGCACGCCTTCATCGACATTAATAACTATACGGTCATACCGTTCAAGATCCGGAACGATCCCGTTATGAAAAACGTACATGGGTATCAGAGCCGCGTCGCCCTTTGAAAGGGTTATTCCGGAGTACTCGGTGTACATGTTGATATGGCCGTTCAATACAATGAGTATTTCGTGACAGGCATGGTTGTGCATGTCATCGGAAACATCGAAGGGAGCTTCGTCACTCTTTACTTCGCAGGCAAGTTCGGAATCGACTGCGTGGTATTTTTTGCCGGGAGTTTTGTTCATATCCGTTTCCTGTCTATCTTTCTGTTATCGAATCATTTGTTTATGATAACCATATATATTATACAGATGCAGGTCAAGAAAAACTTTGCGTAAAAGGATACAATTTTACACAAATTTATATAGAAAAATGATAAATAATAAGGTTACAAGGAAAAAGAGGTAGAAAATAAAGCAATTAAAAAATCATTTTGCGCAAAATTTTAATCGTCATAGTGTAAGAGTATGATCCGTCCCTGTGCTATATTCAAAGCAGAAAAGCAAGATCACGTTTAACGGATGGATATCCCATTCACCGTGTCTTTTGGAGGTTACCGTATGAGCGAAAAGAAAGACGGAATGAATTACGCACCGAAAGGAAAACCCGCCCCTGTGGTAAAGCCCGGAGAATTTTGCATTGCCGCAATAGCCCTTAATCACGGACATATTTACGGAATGTGCAACGGTCTTATAGAAGCGGGAGCAACCCTTAAGTGGGTATATGACGCCAGCGAAGAAAGAGTTAAGAAATTCGTTGAAACCTATCCCGGTGTAAAGGTTGCGAAAAGCGAGGAGGAAATCTTTTCCGATCCCGAGGTTAAGCTTGTTTGCGGAGCGGCCATCACAAGCGAAAGATGTCCTCTCGGAATCAGGGCCATGAATGCGGGAAAGGACTACTTTACCGATAAGGCTCCTCTGGTTTCTTTGGAACAGCTGGCAGCAGCGAAGGAAGCCGTAGAAAGAACCGGGAGAAAGTACATGGTTTACTACAGCGAGCGTATCCATGTGGAATCCGCTGTATTTGCAGGAGAACTTATTAAGGCAGGTGCCATCGGACGCCCGATCCATATCGACGGTTTCGGACCGCATAGAGAGGGTCCTCACTCCTCAAGACCCGACTGGTTTTACAAAAAGGCGCAGTACGGCGGTATTCTTTGCGACATCGGAAGCCACCAGATAGAGCAGTTTTTATACTATTGTGATGAAGAAAATGCCCATGTGGCATACAGTGAAGTGGGTAACTACAATCACCCCGACGATCCCGAACTTGAAGACTTCGGCGATGCAACGTTAGTCGGTGACAACGGAGCCACACAGCACTTCAGAGTAGACTGGTTCACGCCCGACGGTCTTTCCACCTGGGGAGACGGGCGAACCTTTATTATCGGAACGGAAGGATATATAGAGATCCGTAAGTATGTAAATGTGGGAACCCACGACAACACGACGGATCACGTTTTCCTTGTAAATAAAGAAGGCGAGCAGCATTTCGACGTAGCCGGCAAAGTGGGATTCCCCTTCTTTGGGCAGCTGATCCTTGACTGTATTAACAGGACCGAGAATGCCATGACTCAGGCGCATGCCTTCAAAGCCGCGGAGCTTTGCGTAAGAGCGGAGCTTCAGGCCGTAAAAGTAAAATGATGGAGAATAGTGATGATAAATGTAGCAGTTGTCGGTACAGGAGGAATTTCCTCCGCACATATACAGGGGCTTCTTACTTTTCCTGACAGATGCAGGATCGTGGCGCTTTGTGATATTTATCCCGAAAAAGCAGAGGCGACAAAGAAAAAATATGATCTTGACGCCGTGGTTTTCAGCAATCATACCGACATGCTGAATTCGGGGATCAAGATAGATGTGGTACATGTCTGCACACCTCCCTATGTACATGCATCCATAAGCATCGATGCCATGGACCACGGCTGTAATGTTCTGGTGGAAAAGCCCATGGCTGCCAGTGTGGAAGAATGCGACCGGATGTTAGAAGCTCAGAAAAGAAACAACGTGACTCTCGGTGTCATTGCGCAGAATCGCTTCAGAAACGGAGTTTATAAGTTAAAGAAGCTTCTTGACAGCAATCTTGCCGGAAAGATGCGATTTGCCAGAGTTGAATCCGCCTGGTGGAGAGCCCATTGTTATTACGATCTCTGGTGGCGGGGAACCTGGGAAAAAGAAGGTGGCGGCCCCACCCTGAACCATGCGGTGCATCATATCGATATGCTTAACTGGCTTTCGGGCAAAGCTCCCAAAACAGTCGTTGCCATGCTTTCCAATGTCATGCATGACAATGCGGAGGTTGAAGATATTTCCGTGGCCTGCGTTAAGTTTGATGATAACAGCCTGGCAGAGATAACAAGTTCCGTGGTCCATCACGGCGAGGAACAGGGGATCACTCTTCAGTGTGAGAAAGCAAAGATCGCCGTTCCCTTTGATGTAAAAGCCGAGGAGGGTCAGGGAAACGGTTTCCCCAAGGACGGGGGAAATCCCGAGCTGGTTCAAAAGATCACGGAGTATTACAATTCTCTTCCCGATCTCAAATACGAGGGGCACACCGGTGAGATAGATGATTATCTTACTGCGATCGAAAACGGCACAAGCCCAATGATCACGGGTATAGACGGCAAGAAGACCGTTGAGCTGATCACGGCGATATATGCGGCCGGGTTTACGGGTACGACGGTTGAGTTTCCGCTTCCAAAGGACTCGATCTATTATAAAGCGGGCGGTACCGTCAGCGTTGCTCCGCATTTCTACGAAAAGAGTGCCAGCGTAGAAAATTTTGCGGATGAGACAATAACTCTCGGAAACTATAAATAGTGGAGGCTCTTGTAATGTTAAGATATGCGGTTGTCGGAGTCGGCAATATGGGCGGGGTTCATGCAACGAAACTGTTCGAAGGAGTGATAGAGAATGCGGTCCTCACAGCGGTTTGCGACAACAATCCCGGGAAACTTGAGCGGATGAAGGAAAAATTCGGAGAAAAAATTTCCTATTTTGACGATTTTCATAAGCTGCTTGATTCTAAGGTAGCAGATGTGGTCATTATAGCCACGCCCCACTATTCGCACCCCGTAATAGCAAAGGAAGCCTTTGAAAAGGGCTGGCATGTTCTTACCGAAAAGCCCGCAGGCGTTGATACGGGAAGCGTTGCCGAAATGAACGAGGCCGCAAAGAAAAGCGGAAAAGTATTCGG
>DBVS01000079.1:0-2443 GCA_002308235.1 Lachnospiraceae bacterium UBA1258 | reverse complement strand
AAGCGTTTCGTCTGGATAATCAGCAACTGGTACAGAAGTCAGTGCTATTACGATGCGGACGGATGGCGCGCCAGCTGGAAAGGTGAAGGCGGCGGCGTTTTGATCAATCAGTGCCCCCATAACCTTGATATCTGGCAGTGGATAATGGGAATGCCCGATAAGATCAGAGCCTTCTGTAAGAAGGGCCACTTCCATGAGATCGACGTGGAAGACGATGCGACGATCTATGCCGAGTACGGCGACAAAGCAACCGCAGTATTCATTACTTCAACGGGTGAATATCCCGGTACCAACCGCATAGAAATATCCGGAACCATGGGAAAGGCAGTGGCGGAAAAAGGAAAACTCATGCTTTCTCTTCTGAAAAGAGACGAGCGGGTCATGAGAGTGGAAACTCCCGAGGCAATGCCGGAGGAGCCCGTCGTTGAAATCTGTATTCCGTTAAAAGAGGAGGAAGACGGACATATTCTGATCTTTAGGAATTTTACCGACCACATTCTGTTCGGTAAAGAGCTGGTAGCTCCGGGAGAAGAGGGAATAAAGAGTCTTACCATCAGCAATGCCGCTTATCTATCTTCGTGGAAGAATGAAACAGTGACATTGCCGATAGACAATAAGCTCTTTGTGGAAGAACTTTCCAAGCAGCGGGATACCGTAAGAGAAAAGCGTCACAACAAAGAAGCCGATTCGGTTTCGGAATACTCAGATCGCTGGAAAGTGAACTGGTAAATCAAATATTAATGATCGTTTCAAGGGCCGAGGGAACTACCTCGGTCTTTGTGTCTTCATAGATAATCTTCGCAACGGGAAGGTTTGAAGTAACCTTTATTTCGTTGCCGCACCTGGAAGCGGTGATGGTAAGTGTGGGCGTTCCTTTTTCATCAGGCACGGTCACGGAAACCGATTTTCCGTCACAAAGCCCGTAAATGTGGACCTCCGTGTTCTTATCATACTCATAATCCGGGCGATTTGAAACGGTACCCAAGGGAAGGATCGTGTTTTCTTTTACGAAAAGCGGTATTGAAAGATAATCGTAAGTCTTTTTGTACCATTTGCCGCCTGCATATTTTTCACCGGTAAAGAAATCGGTCCACAGGCCTTCGGGAAGATAGAATTCACCTTCGGACCGATCGTTAAAGATCGGAGCAACAAGGAGGCTGTCACCCAGCATGTACTGCCTTTCAAGCGTGTGGGTGTTACGGTCTTCCGGGAATTCCATTACCATGCTTCTCATGGTGGGAATTCCGAGGGTCGAAGCCTGAACCGCCGTCATATAAAGGTAAGGCATCAGCCTTGCTTTTAATTTGGTAAAGAAGCGGACAACGTCAACGGCTTCTTCGTCATAGGCCCACGGTACGCGATACGAGCTGCTTCCGTGGAGCCTTGAGTGGGAAGAAAGAAGGCCGAAAGCCGCCCAGCGCTTATAAACATCGGGAGTGGAGGTATCCTCGAAACCGCCTATGTCGTGGCTCCAGAAACCAAAGCCCGACATAAGAAGCGAAAGACCGCCCCGGAGGCTTTCTTCCATGGATTCATAATCGGACCAGCAGTCGCCGCCCCAGTGAACGGGGAATTTCTGGCCGCCCACGGTGGCACTTCTCGCAAAAAGCACCGCATCGCCGTTTCTCTTTCTTTGCAACAGCTCATAAACACACTTGTTGTAAAGATAAGTGTAGTAGTTGTGCATTCTTAAGGGGTCTGAGCCGTCGTGATAGACCACATCGGTGGGGATCCTTTCGCCGAAGTCGGTCTTAAAGCAGTCGACACCCATATCAAGGAGGGCTTCGAGTTTATCCTGGAACCATTTCCATGCTTTCGGGTTCGTGAAGTCCACAAGTCCCATGCCGGACTGCCACATATCCCATTGCCATACATCTCCGTTTTTGCGCTTTACAAGAAAACCGTTTTCCATGCCTTCAAGGAAAAGAGGCGAAGCTTCGCCGATATAGGGGTTGATCCAGACGCAGACTTTGAGACCCTTATCCTTGATCCGTTTAAGCATTCCTTCGGGATCAGGGAATACTCTGTCGTCCCAGATGAAGCTTGACCAGTGGAATTCTTTCATCCAGAAGCAGTCGAAGTGGAAGACCTTTAACGGAATGCCGCGCTCAAGCATACCGTCGATGAAGCTCATGACGGTTTTTTCATTGTAGTTGGTGGTAAAAGAGGTTGAAAGCCACAGACCGAAGGTCCAGGGGGAAGGAAGTGAAGGCTTTCCCGTAAGATCCGTATAGCGAATCAGAGTCTCTTTTATGGAAGGTCCGTTTATCAGGAAATAGTCAAGTTCGTTTCCTTCAACGGTAAAGCCGACTTTGGTGACAAGCTCACTTCCGACCTCAAAGGAAATGCGTTCGGGATGATTTACAAAAACGCCGTATCCCTTGTTTGTCACGTAGAAGGGGATGTTTTTGTAGGAAATTTCGGTGCTGGTGCCGCCGTCCTC